>JALEPU010000012.1 GCA_022766905.1 Lachnospiraceae bacterium | reverse complement strand
GCTTAACTCAAAGCAGCTTTTATATATTTTTATAGATGAGCCATTATAATCTGTCCTTTGGACAGATTATAGCAAACGGGTCAAATCCACAGCATAAGGATATGTTGCAAATTTGACCCGTTTATGTTTACTATAGAGTTGTTGTAAAACGAGTTGAAATCTGTATAATTCAACCGCAAACAAATTAACAGAAAATTACATATATGGTATTATATGATCCGAAGAAGGATTTACTGATATTTCTATATTATACAGGAAAAGTATTTTTCTGATAGCAATTCTGAAGCTGTCTCATGTGATCTGTTATCCAGTCTTCCTTTTTCGTTGAAGAATCCAATCTTTTACTTTATAATGGAGGTACCAATATGAATCAAAAAACAAAAAAATCCGCATCATAAAGAATCGGGTCAGCCAGGTCAAGTTAAGTGAGGAAATGGGGGTTCGTTACATGCAGGCGTGGGAAGAAAGAGCAATGGAGAGAGAAGCCGGAAGAAAAGAAGGCTATGAATCCGGACAAAAAGCAGGACATGAGTCTGGCCAGCAAGAGGGGAAAGAACAGATGAGTCAGTTAATTCTGTTTTTATTAAAGGAAGAACGGTCTGAGGAATTAGAAAAAGTCGCGAAAGATCCGGAATATTGTAAAAAACTGATGAAAGAGTATGGATTAGATTAATAGCCATCACAAAAAGCTCAGTAAGAGCTTTTTGAAAACGAGCAAGGGGGGGACGAGGATACAACATATTTGCTGTAGACTCGTCCCCCTGTTCATTTCATTTCAAAGCAGGCCATAAATAAGCCAATCAACGCCGGAATTCTTAGTACGCTCTACCGAAGTAAACCATTTTTTTCGCCGGTTTGCCACAGTGTACACAAACATCACTTAAGCATTCCTGCTCAAATGGCATACATCTTGTGCTTGCACCTGTCTCATCTTTGATTTCCTGCTCACATTCTGTTTCACCACACCACATTGCTTTGATAAATCCAGGACGGTTTTCAATGGTATCTGTAAACTCTTCCCAGGTAGTTGCCGTATAAGTATGGGCGTCCCGATGAGTTCTTGCTCGTTCTAACATTTCTGCCTGCATGGTATTTAAAACATGTTCCAGTTCATCTGCTAAGTTGTCAAGAGATACGACAATCTTTTCTCTTGTATCACGACGTACAATCACCGCCTGATTCTTCTCGATATCTTTTGGTCCTAACTCAATACGGGTTGGAATACCTCGTACTTCCTGCTCGCTGAATTTCCATCCAGGACTCTTGTTGGAATCATCCATTTTCACACTGAATCTGCCTTTTAAGCTTTCGTATACTTCTGTTGCTTTTTCCAGAACACCTTCTTTCTGCTGGGCAATCGGAATCACCATAACCTGAGTCGGAGCAATTCTTGGTGGAAGTACCAGACCGCTGTCATCTCCATGAACCATAATAATGGCCCCAATAATACGGGTTGACATTCCCCAGGAAGTCTGGAACGCATGCTTTAACTGATTATCTTTATCTGTAAATTGAATTCCATAAGCCTTTGCAAAACCATCTCCAAAGTTATGGCTTGTTCCGGATTGAAGTGCTTTACCATCGTGCATCAAAGCTTCAATGGTATAAGTAGCTTCTGCACCGGCAAATTTCTCTTTATCTGTCTTTCTTCCTTTAATCATTGGGATTGCCAATACTTCTTCACAGAAATCAGCATATACATTCAGCATCTGAATGGTTCTTTCCTCTGCCTCTTCTGATGTTGCATGAGCTGTATGGCCTTCCTGCCATAAAAACTCCATATGACGCAGGAATGGTCTTGTTGTTTTTTCCCATCTTAATACAGAACACCACTGGTTGTATACTTTTGGCAGATCTCTGTAGGAATGTACGATTTTGGAATAAAGATCACAGAATAAGGTTTCGGAAGTCGGACGGATACAAAGTCTTTCTTCTAAGGGTTCATTTCCTCCTGTTGTAACCCACGCACATTCCGGTGCAAAACCTTCTACATGATCGGATTCTTTCTGAAGCAGACTTTCCGGAATCAGCATTGGCATGTATACATTTTCCACACCTGTCTCTTTAAACCGTCTGTCCAGCTCTTTCTGAATATTTTCCCAGATTGCATAACCATTTGGGCGGAAAATCATACATCCTCTTACGTTGGAATACTCGATTAATTCCGCTTTCTTTACGACGTCTGTATACCACTGGGCAAAATCTTCATCCATCGCAGTAATTGCTTCTACTAATTTCTTGTCCTTAGCCATTCTTTTTCTCCTTTTCGACTTTATCATTACTTTTTATAAATTCTTTGGGTGCAGCTCGCAAAGTCATGCATGATCATACAAGCATGTCGTGGATTTGGCCTTTTGACACTGTAATCAAAAAAAGAGACTTCCTTCCCGAAAAGGGACCGAAGTCTCGGCGGTACCACCCTATTTAATGCATGTTGCTGCATTCACTCATCATTCGTTAACGCCGAATCTACGCTCTGCTTTCACAAAGAAGCTCCAAGGCAGGTTCTGCTGCTGCTTTTTAAGGAGTTCACACCACCGGCTCCTCTCTCTGGGAAAAAGCGCACAACTTACTAATCCTCTTCATCGCCTTACACTACCTAATTGTATGGTAGAAAAAAACTTTTGTCAAGGAAATCTTCTTCCGCTCCATCATCTACTGACAGAAAGGCATATCATGAATTAGGACTATTAACACCGTAATCCTGAAAGTCAAACCACTTTTAAATGATTTCGATTCCGTTCATCTCCATATATTCCTGATATTCTTTCGGGAAATTCTCGTCTGTCACAAAACCATCAATATCCTTAATATCAATCATTTTAAACAATGCCGTCTGATTCATCTTGCTGGAATCCGTTACGATATAGCGCATCCGGGAAGCCTGTACCATAGCCTTATTTCCTTCTACTTCCTCCATATTCGGATGACAGATTCCTTTTCCAATGTTGACCGCAGACACCCCGAAAAAGCATTTATCAATAGTAAAGGATTTGATAAAATCTGCAGCTCCCGGCCCAATGACAGACCCGGATTTTCCCCAGATCTTACCTCCCGGAATATAGACTTCCACCTCGTCCAGAAGAACCGCCTTTGACGCAATATGCACATTCAATGTGACAATATTAAGCGGCTTTTTATCTTCCAGATAATCCAGAATATATTCTACCGTACTTCCGGAATTCAGTCCTATGGTTTCTCCCGGCTGAATCAGAGATGCTGCTTTTTTTGCTACAATCTGTTTTTCTTCATAATTGCGGCTTCGCTTCATCTGCATGTTCATCTCTTGGACCGATGGAGTCACAATCTTATTTTTTAACACTGCTCCTCCATAGATTGTCTCAATATCCCATCCTGCTGCCAAGGCTTTCAAATCTCTTCGTATTGTCTCTTCATGAACCCCAAATTCTGCACTCAGCTCTGACACCTTTACAGAGCCTTTTTGGTAGAGCTGATCCAGTATAATTCTTTGTCTATCTACATTTAACACCTTTTCCCCTCCGTATCTCTTCTAACTGTTATATCTCCCGGGAAACATTTTCTTTTTATTTTTCCTCTGGAAAAAAGAGCCATCACATATTCTGCAATGACTCTTCTATTATAACCTTATCTTAGTATTTCTGTAAAGTAAATCAATTCCTTTTTTGGATATCCATGTTCCAGCAGCACATGATATGCATAAGGATCACAAACAACTAATTTTTTGAAAGAAGTTTCTTTGATTACACCAAGACTGTCCTGATATATTTTTTCTTCCATTCCTTCCAAAGTTCCAACAGCGTCATATTCTGCACAAAACGGAGGAGTCCAAATTCCAACCACATTTTTCCGTTTATCTCCTTCTACTTCCGGTAAAAATTCCGGACAATTTAAAATCGGAGTCTCACAGGTATTGGAAAGGAGCTGATTCAGCAGTTTGTCTTTTCTTAAATATCTGGTAAAAAAGCTGCCGCCGTATAAATATGCATTCTGGGCTTCCATTTTTTCCGCAAGATCTAAAATGGAAATAAATTCGATCTCTGTTTCAAGTCCCAGATAAGGTAACAGAACCGTAAATACATATTGACTCTGTCCGGAAAGGGTAATCATCTTTGTGATGTTTTCTTCTTTCCATGTATCCAGGAGTTTTTGAATGGTATCAATTCCTTCTTCGATCAGGCCTGCAGCCAGATAATCAAATCCAGTAAAATATGGTCCAAAACCAGGTGCAATTTCAATTTCTTTGTTTTTCAGGAATGTACCGATTTTTTCTTTTGTTTTTCCTGCATAAACTGCAGTTGCTTCATCCAGCAAAAGTCCGGTCCGGCTTCCTTCTGTAACAGGAAGTTCCAGCTCCCACTCCTTTTTCTCTGCTTCTGAAAATGAAAAATAACGACCTTCATTTTGTTTTACCCGGGCTTTTAATGCTTCTGCTTCTTCTTTTCTGAAACCTTCCTGAAGGAATAATTCTCTTCCCAGAAGAAGTGTGAGCAGATAACCATTCTGATCTTCTCCGAAATTCTGCCATCTTTCTCCCTGACCGGATAAAATCGGTGCAAATACAGTGTCTGCTCCATATTCACTGGCAGGAAGTTCTTTTAAAAGGACAGAACGGATAATTTGTGCTGTTCTGGAAGGATAATGGCGCATAGCCCTTGTCACTTTATACTCCGGACAATAGGTTACTCCCTGATCCATATGAATGACCTGGTGATTTAAAATATCCATAATTTCCGGGTTTTGAAATGAAAATGTTCTCATAAGCCAAGCACTCCTTTATTCAGTATTCCTTTCGGGTCTAATGCGTCTTTTAATGCTTTCATTACATAAACGCCTGCTTCTCCATGTTCGTCTTTTAAATATTCAGCCTTTGCTGTTCCTACACCATGATGATGAGAAACATTGCCGCCATATTTTAAACTGGTACGAATGGCAAGATCCAGGCATTCCAGATATCTTTGCTCGCCATCTTTGTCATCGCCATTTGTTTTTGCATGGAAAATCACATAAACACTGGCGCCATTATGGTAAACATGGGAGAAATGACAATCTACTACTTCACAAAGAGGCTCTAATGCTTTTCTCATCTCTCTCCAGACGGTTTCAATACAATCCCAAGGAGCTGCCACTTCAATGGCATCTGCTGTTCCGCCTTTGATGGCATCATAATCCAGCATTTTTTTCGTAGAGAAACGGCTTTCCAGCCATTCTACCGCTGCTTTTTCTCCTTTATCTCTTCCGTAATTGGCCAGACAGATTTCTTTGGTCAATTTTGCTTCTAACTCTGTCATCTCTTTGCATCCTTCAAACACAAGGATTAAAAGAGTGAATCCTTTTTCAAAACCATACTGGGCAATTTTATGGGTTGCTTCTACTTCATCGTAAAGTCGTACCACTGCAGGTCTTAACCCTTTATGCATAAAGCTTCGGATTGCATTTAATCCATCGTGGGTAGATGGGAAAGTATAGGCCTGGAAAATTCTCGTCTCTGCAATTGGATATATTTTCATTTCTACACTGGTAATTACACCATACACGCCTTCACTTCCAAGGAAAACCTGATTCAATTCCGGACCGGAAGAACGTTTCGGGGCCGGATGAGAATTAAAAATATCGCCGTTTGGAAGGACGACAGACAATGCGGTTACCATATCATCCATTTTTCCGTATTTTGTAGAAAATGTACCAATGGCTCTGGTTGCTGTCATGCCGCCTAAGCAGGCACTCTGGAAAGACTGAGGATACTGTCCGCAGGTATAGCCATGTTCATTTAACAGGTTCTCAAATTCTGCTCCCGTAAGACCTGCTCCCCCTCTGGCTGTCCCATTTACTACGTTAATAGAAAAGTCTTTCAATCTTTTTACATCAATGATAATCTCGCCATTGTATGGGATGGAACCTCCTACGATACCGCTTCCGCCTCCGTAAGGAATCATCCCTACATTTTTTTCGTTGGCCAGACAGACAATTTTACTGATTTCTTCTTCATTTTCCGGAGATAAAACAGCCCTGGTCAAATAAGGATATTTTCCCTGAAGAAGCCATTTATACTCTCTTGGGTAACAGCCATGGGAATAAATCAGACAATCTTCCGGTTCTGTCTGAATCCAGGTATCCGGGCATGTCTCTTTGACTGCATCGATAAATTCTTTCCATTTTTCATTCATGTTCTCTATTCCATCCTTTCTGCGTCTCTTGCTGCCAATATGGAAACTCCTGTATTTAAAATATTTTCCAGAACTACATCGTGCAGTTTTACAGGTGCTTCTATTTCCAGTCCATACAGATAATCAAGACAATCTAACAGTTTTTCCTTCGGTACCGCATCACTGCTGACCACTGGAAGAACCCGAAGATTGCTGCCTTTGATTTTTACTGTTGTAGTAAGCATTCTTTTCGGATTGGTATATTCATTTTTACCATATTCCTCGCCTCTTTTACAGCTATGCCCTGTTACTGTACAGATTCCATCTTTTTCTTCCACCGTAAGCGTACAGCTTCTTGGACAAACAATACAGGTATACTCTTTTTTCATGGCCTATACCTCCCTTCCTTCCATCACAAGTTTACCGGTATATTCTTCCTTCCAGTCCACTGTCATGGAAATCATTTCCGGCGGATGAGCCACCAGAAGTTTCTGGGTTTTAATTGTTTTTCCATCGCAGGTCAAAGAAATCTCCGGATGTTCCATGGATTTTTTCACCCGCATATAAAAGGTAACTTTTCCATCTTTCGGCTCTACCGTCTCAGGAAGAGTAAAGGCTATATTTTCTCCGGCTTCCACCGGTACTGGTTTTCCTTTTTCTTTTTCAGATGCTCTTAAATAAGCTGCTGCACCCAGGGCTGCTGCTTCTCCGGTTTTTGACACATAATCTACCAGATCAAAAACAGCGGAAACATTACCTGCTGCAAAGATTCCATCTACCGAAGTCATCATATTCTGATCCACAACAGGACCTTTCGTCACCGGACTTAGCAGAATTCCGGCCTGTTTGCTTAATTCATTTTCCGGAATCAGTCCAACGGAAAGAACCAGCAGATCACACGGGATATATCGCTCTGTTTCCGGAATTGGCTTTCTATTTTCATCTACTTTGGCAACGGTAACCCCTTCTAAGGACTTCTTTCCATGTACACGTACCACAGTAGTAGAAAGATGAAGCGGAATATGATAATCGTTCAGGCACTGTTCTAAGTTTCTACGAAGGCCGCCTGGATTCGGCATGACTTCATATACTCCTTCCACTTCCATATGTTCTAAGGTCATTCTTCTTGCCATAATCAGTCCGATATCACCGGACCCTAATATGACCGCTTTTTTGCCAGGGAGAAATCCCTGGATATTGATATATTTCTGAACAGCGCCTGCTGTCAGCACTCCGGAAGGACGGGTTCCTAAAATTCCTACCTGAGGACGGGTTCTTTCCCGGCATCCCATAGCCAGAATAATAGCTCCCGCCTGCCAGCAGACAGCACCTTCCTGCTGATTGACTGAATAAACTTCTTTGTCTTTTGTAATCTCAAGCACCATGGTATCCGTATAAATCTCCACACCGGATTCTTTTACCATACTAACATATCTTTGGGCATATTCACATCCGGAAAGCTGTTTTCCGAAACGGATCAGTCCAAAGCCGTCGTGAATACACTGATTCAAAATTCCGCCTAATTCCTTATCCCGTTCAATGAGAACAACTTTTTCAAAACCTTCCTGTTTTGCTTTTAAAGCCGCTGCAAGGCCGGCAGGACCGCCGCCGATTACGGCTATATCAACTTGTCGTTTATTCATCCTCTTCCACCTGCCTTGTCCGTTCTTTCAAAATATTGGATCCTTTTCCTTTCAGTGTCACTTCCGTCTCTTCCATGCCAAGCTCTCTTGCCAGAATTTCCAGAACTTTCGCCTGACAGAAACCGCCCTGACATCTTCCCATTCCGGCACGAGTTCTTCTCTTCACTGCATCAATATTGCGGGCAGGAACTTTGCCATGAATAGCGTCCACAATTTCTCCTTCCGGAACCGTTTCACATCGGCAGATAATTCTTCCATAAAGAGGATTTTCTTTGATCAATGCGTCCCGTTCTTCCATGGTACAAAAACGGAACGGTTTCTTTTCCCGACGAATCGGATTATAATCTTCCTTCTTTGTCACATCCGGCTTTAAAGTCAGAAATAATTGTTCTACCCTCTCAGCAATTGCCGGTGAACTGGCAAGACCAGGGGATTGAATTCCTGCTGCATGAATCACATTTTCTACTTTTTCCGAGCACTGAATAATAAAGTCCTCATGATAGGTAGCTGCCCGATTCCCGCCAAAAAATGTAATTAATGTATTGCGGTCAATATTTTTTACCAGATACATCCCTTTATTGATTACAAAATCCAGGTCATCCTGATCAACCGCAAGATTATCTTTTTCCGGTACTTCTTTGGCAGACGGACCAAAAAGCAAGGTTCCTTCCGGTGTTTCCTGGGGGCCTCCACCTTTGGAGTAAGCACCGGGAGCCTGACCGGAAAAAGTATGAATCTTTCCTTTATTTTCTTTATCATAGATGACCAGCGTTCCCCGTCTTGGATGAATGGTGAAAAATTCATCATCCAGCATAGCCGCAATTTCATCTGAATATAGGCCTGCTGCATTAATCAGATACTGACAGTGAATTTTTCCCTGGCTGGTAATCAGGGTAACTGCTTTCTTTTCTTCTTTTTGAATATCCAGAATCTCACAGTCAAGACGAAGCCTTACTCCATTGTCAATGGCATTTTCCATCAGAGCAAGTGCCACCTCATAAGGTTCTACATAACCGGCAGACGGAGTCCATAAAGCTTCTACTGCATCATCACTGATGTTCGGCTCAATTTTTCTTGCTTCATCCCCGGATAAAATCGCAATACCGGGGACTCCGTTTTTCGTTCCATTTTCCAGATAATATCTTAAAACTTCTCTTTCTTTCTCGTCAAAGGCAAGGACAAAAGAACCTGTTCGATGAAAAGCGAAATGAAGTTCTTCGGCCCACTGACTGTACATTGCATTGCCTTTCACATTCATCTGTGCTTTCAAAGAACCATGTTTGGAATCATAACCGGAGTGAATCATACCATTGTTGCATTTTGTTGTTCCACAGGAAATATCCTCTTCTTTCTCAAGTACCAGAATATCCAGATTATATTTGGAAAGCTGTCTGGCGATTCCACATCCGGTCACGCCTGCTCCAATGATCACCACATCCGCTCTGTCTATTTCATCCTTGTCATAATAAGTACTGATATCCCGTTTTTCTTTCTTTGGCGCATCTTCACTGGTCAGATGATTCACCAGCTTTTTTACACCGGGAAGCTTTGCTGCCATATGTCCTACATCCACAACCTGCTGCCAGCATTTCAGACAGCCGGACAAAATCAGGATGTCATCCTGCCATGTAAGCTGTACGCTGGCAGGATCCAGGGAAAGCTTCTCCATCTCTTGTAAAAACAGGTCATTGATTCCAGTCATCTTGTTTCCTCCTTTATTTTCCGATCATCCAGCCGGAGCAGCGTTTTACTGCATCTTTGTAGATTGCATATGCTTTTTCTCTCTCTTCTTCCGGCATCTGGCTGGTAAATACTGCATCATAATGAACTGCATTGTCAAAATCCGCTTCTGTCCAGAATCCGGTGTAAAGTCCTGCCATCTGGGCTGCACCAAGACTGGTTGCTTCCACAGAATCCGGACGCTCAATGCGGCAATTTAAGTAATCTGCGAACATCTGTGCCAGAAGATTATTTTTGGATGCTCCACCGTCAATCTTAATATCCTTTACTTCAGATCCGGTATCTTCTGCAATGGAATCTGTAATATCACGAATGGAAAATGCAATCGCTTCCAAAGTTGCACGACAAATATGAGCATCACTGGCACCTCTTGTAAGTCCGATCAGCATTCCTCTTGCAAACGGATCCCAGTATGGGGCTCCAAGTCCTGCTAAAGCCGGTACAAAGTAAACACCGTTGGTATCTTTTACGCTTCTTGCCTTTTCTTCAATCTCAGCAGAGGATTTGATCATCTTAAGCTCATCTCGTAACCACTGTACCGCAGAACCGGTAACTCCTGCATAACCTTCCATTGCATAGTGAAGTTTTTCGCCAATCTTCCATGCAATTACTGTATTGATTCCTCCATCCAATACGGCACATTTTTCACCGATATTGACATCCAGGAAGGATCCTGTTCCATTGGTCAGCTTCGCCATACCGCCTTCCCGGCATCCCTGTGCATATAAAGCAGCATGCTGATCTGCGATACATCCTGTAATCGGAATCGGGCTTCCAAAAAGTTCCGGATATGTTTCTCCATAGTCACCGGAATCATCGGTAAGTTCCGGATAAATAGAAACCGGAATTCCCAGATAATCCAAAAATTCTTCATACCATTCACAGGTTTCCAGATTCAGGCTTCCTGTTACGGATGCATTGGAATAACTGATGGCATGTTTCTTTCCTCCGGTCAGCTTCCATACCAGCCAGGTATCGATGGTTCCAAATAAAGCAGTTCCATCTTTTAATTTTCTATCTACTTCTTCATTATTCTTCATCAGCCATTCAATCATCAGAGAAGAATATACAGGAGCTACAGTCCATCCTGTTGCTTTTTTACATTTTTCGCCCCATTCGCTGGCATTTAATTCAGCGCAGCGATCTGCTGTCCGGTTATCCTGCCATACAATGGCTTTGCAAAGTGGTAATCCGGTCTCTTTGTCCCAGATAACAGTAGTAGCTCTCTGATTGGTAATACCGATTCCGGAAATCTCATCTGCGGCTATACCGGCCTGGCTCATTGCATTCTTGCACATTGCAATGGTTTTGTCGTAAATTTCCATTGCATCGTGCTCTACCTTGTCTTCCGATGGAGTATACTGGGTAAACTCCTCATAACTCTGAGAAACAATCTCAAAATTCTTATTAAAAATCAATGCTCTTGTCCCTGTTGTCCCCTCGTCAATAACCATGATATACTTTTTCATGTTTTTTCTCCTTTCATGTGGTTTTATATTGTTTTTGCCCCAATTTGTATTTGTATTATACCTCTTCTGCCTCTTCTTGTCAACATAAAACAACATAATAACACTGTGTTTTCTGTTGGTTTTTGTTGTTTTTTGCGTTTGCAAAAAAAGCAGGCTCCGAAGAACCTGCAATCTATTTTTTTTATTCTATTCATCATCTTCATCCTCGAAATCATCCGGACATCTAACATAAAGATCAATATCCAGCTCTGTTTCCGTTTCACAGCAAAACCCCAAACATTCCATGTCTGTTACAATATGCATAAATCATCCCATGTCCTTTTTTTCTCGTAATTCTTTTATTAATTTACCTGTTACATAACTCATTTTCTCACCCCATTGTTTTTTGATAAGAAAATCATAGCTTTTCTTACGAAACAAAACAACCTGCGAAAAGTAGAGAAGATATCACCCCTGTTAAAAATCCGTTCCGCCGCCGCCAAATCCGCTGCTGTCAACGGATCCGCCGCCACCATCGGAATTTTCTTTTGGTTTTTGCCTTGCTGTGGTAACCGTTCTTAAATATCGGTCCTTTCTGGTGGCCGGATTTACTCTGACTTTTTTACTGTAAGTGTGGCAGTCTGCTGTCATGGCCGATTTGTTGCCGGAAATCAAAACGCCGGTAAGTATTCCTGCTGCAACAAGGGCAATCACCCCATAAATCACAAGGAGAAATCCGTCCGTTGAACCGCTTGCACCAAAACAGTCATGAACCGCATCGGCGTAAGTTTCCCCTACCCGGGCATAATCACCACCGGATAAATCACTCTTTACGACTTCGAGAATTCCTTCCACTTCTCCGTCTGTAATATAGTCAACACAAATTCCTCTATCTATCATTTCTGCCCGACGGTGTTCCATATCAATCAAAAGCAGGTTTCCATCTCCGTTTTCCTTATCATACCCAATTCCCTGTTGTATATAAAATTGCTTGGCATATTCTCTGGGTTCCATACCATCCGTTGTATTGGTCGTAAGCAGAATATAATCCATCTCATCTTTCAGACTGTATTCCCGATAAAGATCTTCCAGATATTCCTCATCCTCTTCCGTCAGTAATCCTGCATTGTCAAATATTCTTTGTTTATCTTCCTGATATGTAAATCCGGTCATCATAAAGAAACATAAGACCAGAATAAAGAGGAACAGGATTTTCTTTTTTATAAAGCTGTTTCTTCTCATAAGATAATCCCTCCAATCAGAAAAATAATCGCATACATAATAAGAAACGCTAAGACAAAGATGCCTGCTGCCTTTCCTTTACTGACGGGAAGATCTCCTACGATTTTTCCCGTCTGCCCATTTAGGGCAAAACAATATCCCTTTCCCTGATAACGATAATTCAGCATCCAGACCGGAAGCAGGACATATCTTACTTTTTCTTTCTCAAGGATAACATTCTCTTTCACATGTTTTTCTTCATACCGATGTAATTCTTCCTTTAAAAAATCGTTCAGATAGGTATCAATCCGCTTTTCTATCCGTTTTTCTAACGCTTCTGCTTCCATATTGTATCGTTCTGACAAAAAGCCGGATAAATACTCCATCTGAAATGGCTTCAGTTCCCCATAATCAAAAGGTTCCAGCTTATCCATGATCGTATCATCCATTTTCTCTGCCGCATCTGCAGGTACTTTTACAAACTGGGCTTCAATATCACGACATACATAATAATAGTCTCTGTGGGTATAATCATTTTCTGAATCAGAGCTGAATCGCGTGTTTACACACTCTCCTTCTGCATGGATTTTTCCATAATAGTCATAGAGCCAGAATGGCACATAAATACCGGAAATTTTATCGATGACCGCCTGAGAACGAAAAACCTTTGGTGTAAGAAATCCTTTTTTGGTCCATTTTTTATATTCCTCCACCGCCTGATTTTTGTCCATCTTAAACGGAATTACATAATCCGGCATCAGTTCTCCGCTTAATCTGCTTTCCACAAGGGAAGAACTGCCACAATAACTGCAAAATGCAGCTGTTGTATATTCGTCTGTAAAAAGCTCTGCTCCACAGTTCTTACAGGTAATGACACGAACATCTTCTTTTTTCTCCTGATCGGTCTGCTTTTTTTCAGACTTTTTCCTGGTATTTCGTTCTTTTTTCTCATCGGATGAGAAAGCTTCCATATCAACTTCCGTATCACAATAGGGGCATTTTAATTTCTGGCTTTTTGCATCAAATTCCAATGTGGCTCCACAGCCCGGACATTTTATTTGTCTTCCTGTTTCTTCCATCCTCTTTTTCTCCTTTCCGGATAAAGCAACAACAACTTTTTCCCAATCTCGTAATCGTCATTATGGTATTCATATTCAAAAGAATAGGGGAACTGCTCCATTCGTTCCAATACCTGCTCCATATGGAGTAAATCCTCTGTCTGAATTTCGATACACTGATTCCTCTCCTTTAAAATCCCGATTGTGGTACGATCTTCTGCCACTGTATCTCTGCCCAAAAGAGCACATTTCCGGTTGGAAAGCAGAATCTCCGACACTGTTGTCCAACCGGCTTTTGCAATTACATAGGTACTGGCTGCAACATAATTTTGCGTATTTTTCGTATCCGGTGATAAATAAGTAACATTATCTCCTTTTACTTTTAATCCCGGTGTAATGATAAAGTGGTACGGGAGATGACTCACATCGATTTCTTCCGAAAGATTGGCTGACATTCCCACGCTGATCATGACAATTGGCTTGTCGTACTGTTTCTGAATCCTTTCCACCTCTTCTTCCTCAAACTTGCGGCATACCAAAGAAACCATCTCATATTCCGGATTGTAGGATGGAACTTCCGGCTGATGGACCTCATAAATCAACACTTTTGATGCAGATTCATAGCACGTAAGATATGCGTCCCATAAATTTTCCGGAAGATACTCTTTATAAATTTCTATCCAGGTAAAGTTTGTAATCAGGACACTTTTGATTCTTGCTTCTTCTGCTGCCAGTAATGCCCATGGACAAATATCCGATACCACCAGGCCAATTTTATTTTCCTGAAAGAAATCCTGCTCCTGTTCAATAAGCTCCTCCCAGGAATCTACAAACTCTCCTATTCTGCGTTCCAGTTTTTCTTCGTCAATCAACAGGGTTCCTTCTTTTAATACCAGCCCCACATCGGTTTCCTGCTCATAAAAATGAAGTCTCTCATCTTCTTTGAAATGCCGTTTCATAAACTGAAGCTGAGGGCCTGCTGTTTTAATAAAAATCTCAATCTCATCTTCCAGTTTTAACAAGGTTCGAATAATCTGAATATTTCTGGATGCATGTCCAAATCCATGATTGGAAATATAAAAAGCAATGTATTTTGTCATGTCTTTCCTCCTGCCGTGTTTTTCTATGTTTATCATATCATAAAATGTGGTAAAAATATACTAAGAGCAAAAAATTGACAGGCCCTTCCCTTCTGTTCTATAATGAAAACGATATGATGATGCCAGGGTCAAAAGATCATACAGTTAGTTCATGCTTGCATGACTTTGAAACCCGTAATACATGAGAAGGAGGATTAGATTTTGTTTTTATCTGTTGTTATTCCCTGCTACAATGAAGAAAAAGTGCTTCCTATTACCCATCGGGCACTTCATGAGGTACTTCGAAAGGATGCTAAGCTGCATAATTATGATTATCAGCTTATTTTTATCGATGACGGAAGCCGGGATAAGACCCTTCCTATCTTGAAAGAGCTTTGCAAAGAAGACCCCTGTTCCCGCTATATTTCCTTCAGCCGAAATTTCGGCAAAGAAAGTGCTATGCTGGCAGGGCTTGAGTATTCAACGGGAGAATGTATTGTAATTATGGATGCAGACATGCAGCATCCCCCTGAAATGATACCGGAATTGATCAAATATTATCGGGAAGGATATGACCAGGTTGTCACCAAAAGAACCCGGGATGGAGATCAAAAACGAAGAACATTATTGGCGAAACTTTATTATAAAATTGTAAATTCTCTCATCGATGTCCGTCTGGATGACGGAATCGGGGATTTTCGTCTGTTAAGCCGCAATGCGGCCCAGGCACTTTTGTCTTTGCAGGAATACAATCGTTTTTCCAAAGGTCTTTTTTCCTGGATTGGTTTTCAGACTAAGGTCATTGAAATGAAAAATACGCAACGGGCTGCCGGAGAAACCAAGTGGTCCCTTCGCAGTCTCCTGCACTATGGAATAGAAGGAATTATTTCCTTTAATAATAAGCCTTTACGAATCTGTTTTTATTTAGGAACTGTACTTATTTTATTCAGCCTGGCTTATCTCCTAT
Source organism: Lachnospiraceae bacterium (assembly GCA_022766905.1). GTDB lineage: Bacteria > Bacillota > Clostridia > Lachnospirales > Lachnospiraceae > SIG292. The sequence goes on along the minus strand of JALEPU010000012.1, from coordinate 62,265 downwards.
TTTTACTCGTTAATTTTATCTGTCATGGTGTTGACACCCCGGGATATTTTACCACCATCACCGCTATTTTGCTCATTGGTGGGACCCAGCTTTTTTGTATCGGCGTTCTGGGCGAATATATCGGCAGAATTTATTATGAAGTAAAAAGAAGGCCTCATTATATCATTGGAGAGACCGATCTGGATATGAAGCCATACAAACATTAAAGAAAAAGCTGCCTGTAATCCCCGACATATTGCTTCAGGGTACAGACAGCTTTTGATTTTTCATGGAAATGATATGCTTAATCAGATTCTACTCGCTCAAAAGGTTCACCATAACATCATCCGGTGTTACATCTTTCTTTAACAATCCTTCTTCTTTCAGCCAGTCAATATTTTTCTGCCAGTCTTCTGTACTTTGTGCCAGGAAAGAAGATCCTTCCGGTTCCATGGCCGGGAATAATACTTCCAGACTCTTTGTTTCTACATCTTTGTCCAATGGGAAGTTTTCTTCGTTCTGGTTCGCCAGAAGTGTTTCCAGTGCTCCTTTTGGATCCGCTTTTACATCTTCAAAGCCTTTTTTGGAAGCTCTTAAAAATGCTTTCAACGTTTCGCTGTCATTTTCAATCATGTCTTCTCCTGCTACAAATACCAGTTCATAAGTTTCCGGAACCCCATATTCCGTTGGATAAAAATAATTCAGTTCGAATCCTTCTTTTTCCAGCTGTGGTACTTCATGATTGACCATACAGCCAATGGTTGCATCTACATTTCCTGTTGTCATAGAAGACATTAAGTCGAAACCAACATCAACCATTGTCACATCTTCTGCTTTTACACCTGCATTTTCCATAATTGCTTTTACCATAGCTTCAGAAAGTTCTGTTCCTGAATATCCAATGGTTTTTCCAACTAAATCTTTTGGCTCTGTAATATTTTTTTCTTTCAGAGAAAGAATGATGTTCAGTGTTTTCTGGCACACGCTTCCCACACTTTTTACAGGAACATCCTGGTTGGCATTTGCCATAATAATATCCTGCATATAATAAATGCCAATTTCCGCTTTCCCTGCAGCTGTTAATGACATAGCGTCGTTGGTATTGGTCGGGAACTGAATGTTCACCTTAAGGCCTTCTTCCTCATAATACCCTTTTTCCATCGCATCATAAATGAAGCTGTGAACTGCATTTGGATACCAGTCGAGAACTACATCGATCTCCTTTAATCCATCCATTGCTTCATACTCTGTGCTGTTTTCTGCTTTGCTGTCTGTATCCTGTTTTTCTCCTCCACAGGCTGTAAGACCCACTGCCATACAAAGAGCCATGGCAAGGCAGACAATCTTTTTACTTTTTTTCATCATTCGTTTTAACATGTTTCTTTTCATAACCTTTCCCTTTCTATTTTTATCATGCCGGAGCGAGTTTTATAGCTCTCCTCTCCAGCGGACAAACACTTTTTCCAATAATACCACAACTCCAACCAGTACCATTGCCGTCACAGATAAAAGTACAACAGGTGCAAATACCCCGGCTCCATCCAGCTGTGTCATCATTCTTCTGCTGAAATATCCAAGGCCGCTTTGTGCTCCCAGCCATTCTCCGATCGCAGCTCCGATAATACTTAAAGGGACCGCCATCTTTACTGCGGAGAAGAAATAGGGAAGCGCTGTCGGAATTTTCAGTTTTAAAAAAATATCCTTCTGGGAAGCCCCGTAAGTCACCATTAGTTCCACCATTTCCCTTTTGACTGATTTGAAACCGTCAAATACGGTAATCGTAATCGGAAAGAAGGTAATCAATATGGTAACCAAAACCTTTCCCCAGATTCCATAGCCGAACCAGACCACAAACAAGGGGGCAATGGCCATGGTAGGAATGGTCTGGGTCACGACCACAATAGGATATAAGGCTTCTTCCAGGATTTCACTGGCGTCCATTAAAATGGCTAACAATACACCCAAAACCAAAGAAATGCCCAGGCCGATCAGGGTAATATTCATGGTCGCAGGAAGATGCTCCGTAAAAAGCGGAACCCTGAGTTCCCATATTTTTTCCAGAATCTGCATCGGTGTCGGAAGTATATAGGCTGCATTCATTCTGACTGCCGCAAGCTGCCAAAGGAGAACCAAAAGCAGCAGAAAAATCCATGCCGGCAGTTTCTTTTTCCAGCTTTTTTTCTTCATACTATGTCTCCTTTCACATACTTTGCTGTTTTCTAAGCCGTTCTACCAAAGTTTCTTTCATTTCATTGATTTCGGGACGCTTTAAAAATTCTCTTTTTCTTGGATATTCCATAGGTACCTCTACTACCTCCAGACGATGAATCGGAGTTTCCGGAACCAGATAAATCTTATTGGACAAAAATATGGCTTCTTCCACATCATGGGTAATAAAAAGAATGGTCTTATTGTACTTCTTCCACTGAGAAAGCAGCCATTCCTGCATGGAAATTCTCGTCAATGCATCCAGGGCACTAAAAGGTTCATCCAGAAGCATCAGCTCCGCATTGGTAAGTAAGGTCCTGGCAAAAGAAATTCTCTGTCTCATACCACCGGACAGGTCTTTCGGATATTTGTCTTTGTAATCCAAAAGCCCTACATCTTCCAGAATTTTTTCCGCCCTTTCCCTCTGTTCTTTTTTCGGAACTTTCATCATTTCCATGGGAAGGCAAAGATTTTTTTCAATGGTTCTCCAGGGAAACAGTAAATCTTTCTGAGGCATGTACCCGGCAAATCCGGACAGATTTTCAATCTTTTCCTGATTGATCAGGATTTCTCCTGATTTCATAGGAAGCAGTTTGTTAATCAAACGGAAAATCGTACTTTTTCCACAGCCGCTGATTCCAATAATCGAGATAAAATCCCCCTGATCTACCTGAAAAGATAAATCATCAATAATATTAAAGTCTTCCTCCTCGTATTGAAATGTCACATGATTGAATTGAAGCATGATTCTACTCCTCCATCCGGTAAGCCATATCCCAGAACATTCCTTCATACAGACTGCATCTTGTAAAAATATCGATTAAATTATCTTTTTCCTTTTGGGAAATTCCCTCTCCTAATTGATTCACCAACAGAAGAAGGTTATCATTCATCTTCCGGTATTCTTCCGAGGAATAGCTTCTTACCCACTCTCCGAACAACTTATGTTCGGTCATCCTCGGCTCTTTTGCCATCTCTTCTCCGATGAGCTGATAACTCCAGGCACAGGAAAGAATAGTCACCAGAATTTCCAGAATGCCGCCCTGATATGCTTCTGTCATCATATAATTGGTATAGGATACATTGGAAAGAGCCACATGGGTCTTTGCTACCTCTTCTTCTGTGATACCAAGACGCTTCATATAACTTTTATGGGTATCCATCTCATCATTTAAGGTGCTTTCTACCATCCCGGAAAACATCCGCATCATATCGTGATCTTTTGACTTTACCACTCCAAGGGCAAATACTTTCGCATACTCATAAAGATAAATATAATCCTGAATCATGTAATATCGAAATTTCTCAATCGGCAGAGTTCCTGCCCTCATTTCCTGAATAAATGGATGGGAATGATATCCTTCCCAGATATCTTTTACACTTTCATACAGTTCATCGGTTAATTTCATCAGTATTCCTCCTTTTTCAGATGCAACAAAAAGAGCAGGCATAGAAAAGCCTGCTCTTACTTTTATTTTATTGAATTTCTGCACTTCCTTTGTCTTCCTGTAAATAAAACAAATTCCGGTGTAAAAATCTTCTCTGCTTCCCTACGTTGGTTCTAACCACTTCAAGTTCAAAGGGTCGGTATCTGAAATCCCTCTCAGCCTTTCGGCTCCCCTAGCATCTTTTTATTCAATTGTCAATTACAAAACAATTATAACTGCCTTCCAGTTGTCTGTAAAGTATTTTTATAAAATCTGTGCAATTTATCAAAAAATAATCTGAAAATTTTTTCAATTTTATGCTTATCTACTCTACAGTAACAGATTTCGCCAGATTACGCGGCTTATCCACATCCAGTCCTTTGGCCAATGTCGTATAATATCCTAACAATTGAAGAGGGATAATGGCCAGAGAGGTAGTAAAATAAGGATTTGTCTTTGGAACATAAACGGTAAAATCAGCCGTATCTTCCATCTCATAATTGCCATAGTTGGTCACACCCATGATATAAGCTCCGCGGGCTTTGACTTCTGCCATATTGCTGATCATCTTATCATAAAGCTGAGGCTGGGTTGCAATTCCTACCACTAAAATTCCTTTCTCAATGAGAGAAATCGGACCATGTTTTAATTCTCCTGCTGCATAAGCTTCAGAATGAACATAGGATACTTCTTTCATCTTCAAAGAACCTTCCATACCGATTCCATAGTCTAACCCTCGGCCGATAAAGAACATATCATGGCTGGAAGCAAATTTATTTGCAAACCACTGAATTCTTTCTCTGTCTCCCAATATGGTCTGGATTTTATCCGGTAAAGCCTTCACTTCTTCTACATATCCTGCATATGCCTGATCATCGATGGTATTTCTGACTTTCGCAAATAAAATCGCAATCAGATAAATCGAGGCAAGCTGAGTACTATATGCTTTTGTTGTTGCAACAGCAATTTCCGGACCTGCCCATGTATACATCACATTATCCGCTTCTCTTGCAATAGAACTTCCCACCACATTGACAATACCAAGAACCCGGATTCCTTTTTCTTTTACCGCCCGAAGTGCAGCAAGGGAATCTGCGGTTTCGCCGGACTGACTGATGATGATTACAAGAGAATTCTCTTCCATAATTGGATCCCGATAACGGAATTCAGATGCTAAGTCCACTTCGACCGGGATTCTTGCCATCCCTTCGATGACATACTTGGCAGTAATCCCCACATGATAAGCAGAACCACAGGCAACGATATAAATCTTGCTGATTTTCTGAATCTCTTCCTCTGTCATGCCCAGTTCTTCAATCTCAATCCTGTCATCTTTGATTCTTGGGCTGATGGTGTCTCTTACTGCCTTTGGCTGTTCGTAAATTTCCTTTAACATGAAATGCTCATAGCCGCCTTTTTCTGCCGCCTCTGCATCCCAGTCAATGGTAACCATCTCTTTCTCGATTTCTTCTTTATCGATATTGTAAAACTTAATTCCTTCTTTTGTCAGTTTTACAATCTCCATGTTTTCAATATAATATACATTCTTTGTATGGCTTAAAATAGCCGGCACATCGGAAGCGATAAAATTACCTTCCTCAGAATGTCCTACAATCATCGGACTGTCTTTTCGAACCGCATATACTTCTCCCGGATGATCCTGGAACAAAATTCCAAGTGCGTAAGAGCCTTCTACGCGGACCATAACTTTCGTAATCGCTTCCAGTGGATCACCCTGATAGTAATAATCCAACAGCTGTACCACCGCTTCGGTATCTGTCTGAGAGATAAATTCATATCCCTTCTTCACCAGACGATCCCGAATCGACTGGTAATTTTCAATAATGCCGTTATGTACAACAGCAATTGATTTATCTTTATTAAAATGAGGGTGGGCATTGGCAACGGAAGGTTCTCCATGAGTTGCCCATCTGGTGTGTCCTACTCCGCAGACTCCCGGTACTGCATGACCGCTGTCTGTCATCTCACGAAGTACCTGCAAACGGCCTTTTGCTTTTACAACTTCAATTTTATCTTCCTCATCCATGATTGCCATGCCGGCTGAATCATATCCTCTGTACTCCAGTTTTGATAATCCATCCAATAAAATAGGTGCTGCCTGCTCGAAACCAACATAACCTACAATTCCACACATACTTATGTCCCTCCTGTGATAAAAGTCATCCGTTTTTTACCAGTTGTTTTACCATTGTACCACAGCCGCTAATCAAGTAACAAGAGGGCTTTCTTACTCTTTTTTTACAAAAATCCTGATTTTTTTATGGAAAATGCCTTAAAATCGAGCAAAACAAATCAATTCCCCCATCTTTCATCGTCAATTCTTCCAAAAGCAATAATTTTCTTTCAAAAAACGTTAACCTTCCACAGCGGCAACATCCATCTGAGGCTCCGGTGTCAGTTCCTGTTCTACTTCCTTTTCCGGTTTCATAATGCGCCCGAAAATCATACTTCCTGCCAATCCTGCAAGACATCCTCCTAAAATGGCAAAAACGAAAGCTCCGATTACTTTCACTGGGTCATTGAATGCAAATGGTGCCAGAAGTCCCGGAATTGGGGATGCAGTTCCAGGCGCATTATTTACAATATGAAATACAGCTGCTGAAATTCCAGCCAGTCCTCCGCCAAAAAAGTTTGAGCCGTAAATCGGAATCGGATTGGCTGTAATAATATCTGCCTGAGTAAGCGGTTCTAACATAACTGCCATAACATTACTTTTATTGCCTAATTTCAAACAGGCAAAAATCAATCCATTGGTAAAAGAACCACCTACACAGGCAATAGCTGCAATGCCCATAGCAAGACCATTCAACCCTAACATGGCTGTCAGTGCCATGGAACTCAAAGGAGAAGTGCATATCATTTTTATGATTCCGCCCAGTAAAAATCCCATAATAATCGGTGACTGTTCCGCTGCTGCCGTAATCGTTCCACCGATTTTTACCAGAGCCGCATTGACTGCTGGATTGACCAGAACCACGATTAGTCTGGACAATGGAGCAATCAGCAAAGCTCCGCCGATAATGTTCAGACCTTCCGGCAGTTTTTTCTCAATCATCGGTGCTACAAGTCCAATCACATAACCTGCAAGAAAGCCAGGTAAAATTCCGTAACCTCCAACTGCTACTCCTGCCACAACGGCAAATACCGGATTTGCGCCCATTGCAATAGGAACCATAATAGCAGCTGCAACACCACCCATACTTCCGGAAGTATCGCCGACCTGCCGGAAAAATTCAATTCCCAGCAAGTCTCCTGAAATATATTTATGAACAGCCTCAACTAAAAAAGTGGCAATCGCCGCATTGGCCATCCCTGACATCGCTTTCTGTCCCTTTGGCATTTTTAAACTAAATAATGAAAAACCTGCCAATGTAATTAATAGTATCCCCACACCTGAAATAATTGTCATCATATGTTTCACCTCTTCCAAAATAATCACAGCAAGGCTTCTTTGCCTTGCTTCACAGCCTTTTTCTCTCAAAGCTGCAACTACGAACAATTTACTAATGATAATGTAAATGACAGGTTTCAAAAAGTTACATCCGGCTTCAAATTCGTCACAAAAAAAACAGTTTTGAATCAAATTTTGTGATAATTCACAAAAACTTTAACTCAAAACTGTCTATGATGCCCTAATCACCCTGACTATATAAAATCAGCCCATGAATAAAGTTTTTAATCTTAATATTTCCATGCTTTTCGCTTTTTCCCCGAATATAATCCATTTCTTTTTTTACCTGTTCAAAATTATAAAGTGTATTGGAATACTCGGAAAACGTCTCATTTCCATAATCCTCAATTCCCATATTGGCCAGATTGACCATTCCTGCACTGGCTGTCCTTCGAATTCTCTGTTCCATGGATTTTGGCACATCGCTAAAATGACTGCACCAGTCATTTAACGTAGCTTCCTGCATCTGTTCTGGATTTTTCAGCAGGTATTCTACAATCTGTAAAATATCCCTGCTTCCTGCCTCTCCTGCAATTCCAAGTCTTTTTAAAATCTTTTGCACCACCGCCAGGGAACTTTCCATGTTGTCTTCTTCCATCTCCTGTTTTTCCCGGACCGGAGGACTCATCTCTGTCAGAAAAATATTCTGCATCTTTTCCAAGGTCCGCTGCATGGTCAGATTCTTTGTCACATTGGTAATCACATTTTCAATCTCGATGCTGTTTAATGGTTTTTGGATATAGAACTGAATGCCTGCTTCATAGGCCGCCCCAATGATATCCTTAGAAGACACCTGAGACAACATAATATAGGCTGCATCCGGGACTTTTTTTCTGGCTTCTTTGATAAATGTAATACCGTCCATCTTTGGCATCAGCATATCTACCATCACAATATCCGGTTTTAAGTGTTCCAGGTCTTCCAGTCCATCACTTCCATCTGTTGCAAAGCCGCAGACTTTCCCCAGTTTCCGTTCTTTTATAATGATTTTTAAAATATTCAGCACATTTTTATCATCATCCAACAGATAAATATTCATCGTCCTCACCCTCTAACTGATCTTCAGGAATACAAATAGAAAAAACCGTATGTCCGGGAACAGCTTCCAGCAAAATCTTTCCCTGAAAATGCTGTTCCACCAGATCTTTTACCAGATTCAGCCCCAGCCCTCTGGCGATTTCTCCGGTCTGATAATTGATTTTCGTTGAAAAGCCTGCCAAAAAGACCTCTTCCTGATTTTCTTCTGAGATTCCCGGTCCATCATCCTCTACCTGAAACCAATATTTTCCTTCTTCTTTCTTTTCCCGGATTGTAATATGTACCTCTTCCTTCTCTCCTGCCTCCACTGCATTCATCAGCAAATTTCGGAAAACAGACATGAAATGATACTGTTTTTTTATGTAGATATCATCATTGTATTCCAAAGCAATCTGCACCTGTTTTCCCTTTTCCTCGGCGGCTCCCATCATGCTAAGATTCAGGATCCGGAAAATTTCAGACAGAAACATTCCATCTGCCTCATATTCTTTTTCCATGGCAGTAGAAAGCCCGCGCATAATAAGCAGATACTCTTTTTTAATCTCGTGAATATCCCGGGCCACCTTAAGTGCAGCCCCTGCTTCCTCTTCTTTTTCTTCTTCTTTTAATTGATCATATAGAAAATAGGCCGTTCGCATGGTTTCCTCAATCAACACTGTATTCTTCTTCATCCAAACGACTTCATCATTTAATTTGGAAATCAACAGCAAAAGTCTCTGGTACCGTTCCTCATGGTCTTTTTTCTGCAAAAACAGACGGTACTGATCAAAAGCGGTCAGCACACACCAGACCAGACCACTTCTTAAACAGGCGATGCAAAAGATACCCAGCTGAGATTTTCCATCGAAAGCTTCGATCTGAATCCGGCACAAAAGTTCCAGAAAATTACTGATATAATCAATGAGCAAAATGGGAATTAACATCTCTCCATGAGAAATTTTCTTTTTTTTCCGGTATACTACATAGAACCAGACCAGAATACTGTAAGTCAGATAAAAAATAACTTCCGGAAAACAGGATGCAACACTTCCTCTCAGGTTTCCGTTTTGCATCCAGAACACAAACACCCGGGAAACCAGTACCCCAATGGTTGTACCCAGGCAGACCATAAGATAAGAAAAATTGTCCAGCAAAAGAAGAAAAACCGGGTAACAGACCGCTGCTATGGATATCTTAAAATCCGCCAAAAGCAGATTCATATTCAGCTGAGCCAGCAAAATAATAACCAGGCTGAATAAAATGCTTCTTTCCTGCATTTGCTTTTTTTCCTGCATTGACACCTTTCTCATCTCCTTCTCTCTTTTGTCAAAATCATTATTTTTCTTCTTTTTTAAATGTAAAGTATCTTTGCCCCAGATAATTCAGGATTACAAACAGGCACATTCCTACGACCATAGCACCATTATCCTGTAATTTCACAGAATAGCCTCTTAAAAGCCATCTTACAAAAGGCTTGGCCGCCCCATACGCAATCAGATAACAGCACCCGATATTCACAATGAACTTTAAAATGATTTTTACGGAACGTTCCCGATTCTGAAAAGTAAAATATTTATTTAACACATAGCTTACCACACTTCCGACCACGTAGTTGGCCGCAGAAGAAACCCAGTAACTGCACCCTAATAAATTATAGGCCAAGAACATGACACTGGTTCCGACTAACGTATTGATCACACCTACCAGAAGAAATTTGATCGTTGTTGCGTCGATTATTTTTCCCATCTTACCTTCTCCCATCTGCTACAAATTGGTCAATGCCTGATAAAGAGATGCACAAATATCTGCTATCTCCTCCGGGGTTTCCGAAAAACCCATTCCAATCCAGTCCCAAAAAACAAACCAGAACGTATTATCCATGGCACGCCTGTAATATACATGTTTTACATCATTGTCTTTATATTCCTCGGTCCACAAAGAAAAACTCCGCTCATTTTTATTGACCCAGGAATAAAAAGAAAAAATCTGCTTTGTTTTATCCTGCAAATCTGCCTTTAAAAGTAATTCAAAATCTTTCCGGTTCTCATTTACATATTTTAAGATACCATAGAACCAGTCTCTCGGATTTTCAAAGGAAGTAAACTCCTTTTTATATTCTTCCAGCTTTTGCACAAACTCCATCATAATCTCCATCATAATATCTTCCTTGGACTGGTAATTCCGATAAAATGCGGTTCGGGAAGTTCCTGCTTTTTGGGTCAGTTCTGTAATCGTAATCTCTTTATAATCTTTTTCATTCATCAAATAGATGAGAGCAGTCTGAAGACTTTCTCTGGTAATACGATTCGCCTCTTCATTGGCCATTCGCAAATAATAGTTTTGTTTTTCTCTTCCAAATCCGGATTTCATAGAACCTTCCTTCCTGTAACAAAACCATCCTTTTTGTTACGCCGTAACAAAGTGGTTTCTCTCTGGTACAGCCGTTTGACTCCTCATACCCCTGATGTTACACTTGTTACATCAACTTTAGCATATTGGTGTTTGTATGTCAAACACAGAAAAGGAGGCAGATACCGCTTCCAAAACAGCTACCATTGATCCTATTGCAATTGCAACACCTGGAAATGGCGGAACCAGTTATTCCAACGAAGTAAACTTCTTTTTCTCCGGCGATTCCGGTGCAGTCAGACAGGCAATTATCGGTGCAAGAGAGGCAGGAAAACAGTTGTTGAAATCATTGGCTCCCGATGAACCTCTTGAATCTGCAACAGTTCCTTATATTTAGAAAATATCATTCACAAATAGACAAAGTATTTTAGATATAAACCATATTACTTCCACCTGAAGTATATTTGCATAAATTGAACTCTAAAGTTGGTAATTAACTCTCAAAAGCCATCTGCGACCGACCCCGCAGATGGCTATTTGTATTTATCAGATCTTAATTTTTTTTCGGAAAAATTGAATCAGCGGTCCATTAAACAACGCATTGATCACTGTTCCAATTCCAACCACTGTCCACACACTGTTGCCGGCAGCCAGGCAAAAGAAAATACCTACGCAGACCACTGTAATATCCGACATAATTCTTGCATATTGAAATGGTAGTTTTCCTTTTGTCACCTTTTCAATTATCAATGCCACACTGTCATAAGGAGCAATTCCCATGTCTGCTTCCATGTAAAGGGCAACCCCGGAAGATGCAAACAACATTGCAACAACCATCGCTCCAATCCGAAGCGGCAGGTTCATTGTAATCTTTAACACATCTAATGCCAGCCAGCAAATGAAATCAGCAATGTAACCGACAAAAACCATGTTAATAATGGTTCCGGCACCAATACAATGGCGGACCGTAAAAAAGACCACAATCAGAATCATAATGTTCATCACCAACTGCCAGTTTCCAAAGGTCCAGCCAATATATCCGCTGATTCCCAGATTCATTCCGGAAAAAGGATCTACTCCAAACCCGGCAAGCCGGAAAAAAGATACACACAAACCAATCAGCAAAATTCCCAGCAACATGCATATTGTACGTAATCCGGTTTTACTTTCTGTTTTCATTCCCGATCCTCCCTTGCCTTTAGCAGATAAATGCGGGATTCGAAATCTGTACATGGTTTTGCATCCCCCGGCACTTCCCCTGATGTAACATCGGTTGTAATTAGCCCCAGATTCATTAATTCATCTCCATAATGCTCGGTGTGAGCCTGAATATTTTCATAAAGAAGATCCGGATCCAGTCCTTCCAGCTTTACACGAGTATATGGCATATTGACACCGTTCAATACTCTGTACCAGCCCACAATAGCCGTCTTCTTATCCTCACTGACACTCATCCATACGGTTTCATTTCCCTCAAAGGGACTTTTCAGCCGATAGAAAGTCCCAAACTGAAGAGTATCCCTGTATTCCTTCATAAATGTAATCTCTTCTTTTACTTCCCGAATCTCTTCTTCCTTTAATTTATTTAAATCCAACTCGTAACCAAAGGTTCCAAAATAAGCCACGTTAGCTCTGGTATGAAGAGGCGTGTTTCGGAACACCTGATGGTTTGGAATAACTGATACATGACTTCCCATACTGCTGATCGGATAGCAAAGAGAGGTTCCATACTGAATTTTCAATCGTTCTATTGCATCTGAGTCATCACTGGTCCATCCCTGAGGAGCATAGTACAAAATTCCCGGGTCGAACCGGCCACCTCCGCTGGCACAGGACTCAAATAAAACTTCCGGAAATGCTCTGGTAAGGCGATCGTAAAGATCATATACGCCCAGAATATATCGATGAAATACTTCCCCCTGACGGTCCGCCGGAAGTGCTTTTGAATAACATTCTGTAATGCTCCGGTTCATATCCCATTTAATATAGGAAATTTTTGCTCCTGACAAAATCCGATACATCATCTCGTAAATATAGTCCACTACTTCTTTTCTGGAAAAATCCAGAACATACTGATATCTTCCATGAGAAGTACTTCGATTTGGTGTTTGTATGATCCAGTCCGGATGTGCCCGGTATAAATCAGAATCCTTATTTGTCATTTCAGGTTCAAACCAAAGGCCAAACTTCATACCCAACGACTCTATTTTCTCGGCAAGCCCCTTCATCCCATGAGGCAAACGTTCCGGGTTTTCTACCCAGTCTCCTAATCCGGCATGGTCATTATTTCTTTTTCCGAACCATCCATCATCCAGAACAAATAATTCGACACCGCATTCTTTTGCTTTCTTTGCAATTTCCACCAGGCGGTCTTCCGTAAAATCAAAATAGGTAGCTTCCCAGTTATTGTTCAGAATCGGTCTCGGACGATCTCTCCAGTAGCCCCTTGCCAAACGTTTTCGATACAAACGGTGAAATGTCTGGCTCATATCATTGAGTCCATGATCGGAATAAACCATAATTGCCTCCGGTGTCTGAAAGCTGTCTCCCGATTCCAATTTCCAATCAAAACCTGCCGGATTAATTCCTGCTGTAATTCTGGTCACATCATAGGTATCAACTTCTGCCTGAATTCGAAAATTTCCACTGTAAATCAGGCTGAATCCGATCACTTCTCCGTCCTGTTCCGTTGCACCTGGTCGCTTTAGCACCATAAAAGGATTGTGGTTGTGAGAAGAATTCCCCCTCAGGCTGTCAATTGCCAGAATTCCCTGTTCCAATGGACGGTTTTTGATATGTCGCTCCCTGGCCCAGGCTCCCGATAGCTGCATCCAGATATAATCCTGATCAGGAAGATCCAAACTCATGCTCATTGCCGCCAAAAGGTGAACCGGCTTTTCTCCTTCATTATAAAAATTTGCACTTCTGGCAATAACAGCTTCCTCTTCAAAGATCGTATAAAACAGCGTAAGGCGGATTTTTGTTTCTGTATCATATAATTTTACGGAAAGTGTCACTGCTTCCTCATCGGATTCCGTATACGTAGCCGGAAGCCCGTTAAGCTTGTGCTTTCCTTTCCTAATCTCATAACTTTCATATTGAAAATCCGAGATTCTGCTTCCGTTCTCCTGTAAAATCTCTACTGCCGGATGTCTGTAATCAGTGGTCCCGTAGACCGGATATTCCTGTTTGATATGTTCCAAAGAAAACGTCCGATCCTCTTCGAAAATGTAGGAAGTCATAGGCCGTCCGCATTTTTCCACCAGATATGAAAAATCCTCTTTATCATGAATCTTTTTCCCGTAATACAACTGTCCAAGATGACCATTTTCCAGTACACACATGATATAACTGATTTTTTGATTATAAAGATGAAATGTTTTTGTATTTTCATGAAAAATGATACTTGCCATGAAAAAATCCTCCTTCTGATTTGTTTGTACTCTCTTAATCTGAAACACACTGTTCTTTATACATTTTCCGCATGCATTTCATTCAGCTTTCTTGTCACTTCTTCCATTTTCTCCCCTTTTAAGGTATAGAATTTTTTATAGATTGCAAAACTTAACACAGCTAAAATGATTGGAACAACAATCATCAATACACGAATTCCAAGGATGGTCTGTGCACTCTGAACCTCTGCCTTTGCATTATATCCTACAATCTGAAGACCAATGCCGGTAAGACCTCCTGCTGCCGCCATCGCCGCTTTCATCAAAAATGTCTGGGCAGAACAGGAAACGCTCTCATTTCGAGCACCGAATTTTACTTCTCCATAGTCAATGACATCTGCCATGCAGCAGGTAGTAACTCCAAGAGAAAGACCCGAACCGAAAAACAGCAGTGCACAGCATAATACTACAAGGGGAGCGCTTTGAGGTGCGATGAAACCAAATATTCCAAGGAGCACAAATCCCGCAATCGGAAGTCCGCATGCCATTGCATATACATTTTCCCGACTGATTTTAGCAGCAATTTTCGGGAAACAGACCAGCCCAATCATTTCTGCAATAATAGAAAATCCAAAAATAGAATACAGATATTCATTTCCACATACATTTTTAAAATAATAAACGGCAAAACTTTTTGCAATCTGAGTGCAAAGATTAAAGGTAAGCAAAAGTCCGATAAAGGCCAGTAACTGATCATTTTTTACAATAATATGAAATGCCTGTTTCAGACTTGTTTTTTCTGAAGAAGCACCAATTGTAGATTCTTCTTTTACGTTAAATACGGTAATTCCGATTGTAACGATAAAAATAATAGCAATCACTACCGCAAATATCGTATATCCCGTTTCCGCAAACGGATTTTCCTCTCCGGCAACCCGGTTAAAATAATTTATAATGTAAAGTCCAAAAGTAGAAACCGAAAATCCTGCAAGGCTTGCAAAAAATCTTGGAATTACAGATACTTTTTCTCTCTCGTGAGGATCATTGGTCAGGTTCGGAAGCCAGGACCAATAAGGCACATCCATAATGGTATAAGTCATTCCATATAAAATATACATAACAGAGACGTAGATATACAAAGAGGTACCGGACAGGTGAAAACTGTGGAAGAGTAACACAAACACCACAGAATTTACCAAAGTTCCTATTACAAGCCAGATTCTGAATTTACCGAACCTGGTATGGGTATTATCAACGATCATACCCATCATCGGGTCATTGATCGCATCCCAGATCCTTGCTACAAAAAACAGTACCCCTACAAAAGCCGGCGCAAGATATAAGGTGTCTGTAAAATATAGCATCAAAAATGCACCAACCAGATTACAAATCGCATCTTTTCCGATTGCACCGATTCCAAAACATAATTTTTCTCTTGTCGTTGCGTATTTATACTGTTGCTTTTGGTTCTTTTTTTCATGAGTATTCATATATATCCTCCTTTTGCTTTGACCTTTCATTTTTATCAGGTTTTCTTGTTTTTCTTTTTTATAAAAGAGGAATCTATGCGCATGTTCCTTATCGATACATTTAGTATAAAGGGCAAAAAAAAATCCCGTTATAGCATTTTGTTAAAGAAAACATGCAAAATGTTAGCTAACAGAATTTTTTCAATCATTTTATTTGATTGTTTTTGTTTCAATTTCAGATAATTCTTCTTTACTGGCCGCCAGATGTTTTCTGGTTCCTTCTCTGTTCGCCTTCCGATAATGGCTTGGAGTCATCCCACATTCCTGCTTGAACGCTTTTGTAAATACCAGGCTGCTTTGATATCCGCTGGCAATCGCAATCGCTTCAACCGGTACATCGGTAAGGGTAAGCTGTTCCTTTGCCCGGGAAATACGAAATTTAGTTAAAAATTCTTTTGGTGATAAGTCCAGGCTGTTTTTAAAAATTGTATACAAATAGCTCCGATTCACATTCAGATACCGGGCTACATCTGTTACCTGAATTCCTTCGGAATAGTGATTGCGAATATAAGAAATCGCCTGCTGGACATAAAGAGTTTCTTTTGTTCGTTCTTCATGGATATCAATGAAAATGTCTCTGGTCAGGACGGAAAAGAAGTCATATAGTTTTCCCTGAAGATAATACAGATTCGAATTGGTCGACTCTGTATGGCGAAGCATGGAAAGCACAATCTTTTTCAGTTCTTCTCCATAACTGCACTGAAATGTAAGCTGGGCGCTATTCAGCCCAATATCCAGAACCAGCCTTTTGGCCTCACTCCCTCCGAATCCAATCCACAGATAGGACCATGGATCTTCCTGATCAGCCTGATAAAAGGTTAAAGTTTCCGGCTCAATTAAAAATCCCTGGCCTGCTGACAGGTTGTATTTTCGTTCTCCTACCTGATAGATTCCCTTTCCTTTTAGAATATAATGAATAATATAGTTAGGACGGCTTGCCGGTCCATAGCTGTGAAGCGGAGCACAGTCCGCATAGCCGCAAAAGCATAAATGAAATTCTTTAAATTTTGGTTCCAATAACTGTAATACATAGGAATCTTCCATATTGATTCTCCAGTCTTTTTTTCAGATATATCTTTTATGAATGATATGACACACCTAATATACCACTCTTTTTTCCGGGTAGTCAAGAAGCCGGCCAGGTAATCCATTGCGTCAGGAAACCATTTCTTGCAGTTGCTTTTCTTGCCAAAATACCCTATAATAAAAGGCAGTTAAATAGCGTTTTATTTTTTGCAAGCTATGTCTTTTTTTTAACAAGGTAATTGTAAGGAGGGTAACTATGAGCTATATTAAAGATTATGCTTCCAAACTAACGACTGCAGAAGAAGCTGTAAAAGTTGTAAAATCCGGTGACTGGATTGATTACGGCTGGTGTACCGGTCATCCGGTAGAACTGGACAAAGCTTTAGCAGCCAGAATGGATGAACTGGAAAATCTGAATGTAAGAGGCGGTATTGCACTTTGGGAACCGGCAATTTTCCAGGTAGAAAACGCACCGGATCATTTCCGCTGGAACTCCTGGCATATGTCCGGTATCGAAAGAAAAGCAATCAATAAGGGAATTGCTTACTATGCACCTATTCGTTATTCTGAACTTCCAAGATATTATCGTGAAAATGTTGGTGCAGTTGACGTGGCAATGTTCCAGGTTGCACCTATGGACAAACATGGATATTTTAACTTTGGTCCAAATGCTTCCCACATGGCAGATATGTGCAGCAGAGCAAAATGTATCATCGTAGAAGTAAATGAAAGTATGCCTCGTTGTCTGGGCGGATTCGGCGAAGGTATTCACATTTCTCAGGTTGATTATATCGTAGAGGGCAATAACCCATCCATCGGCGTACTGGCAGGAGGAGCCGCTTCTGAGATTGACGAAGCTGTCGCAAAATTAATCGTAGAAGAGATTCCGAACGGCGCATGTCTTCAGCTTGGTATCGGCGGAATGCCAAATGCAGTTGGTTCTCTGATTGCAAAATCCGACTTAAAAGACCTTGGAGTACATACGGAGATGTACGTTGACGCTTTTGTTGATATTGCAAAAGCCGGTAAGATCAACGGTTCTAAGAAAAATATTGATAAAGGCCGTCAGGTATATGCTTTCGGTGCAGGCACAAAGAAACTGTACGATTATCTGGATGACAATCCACAGTGTATGTCAGCCCCTGTTGATTACACCAACGACATCCGTTCTATCTCTGCCCTTGATAACTTTATGTCCATCAACAATGCGGTAGACGTAGACTTATTCGGACAGGTCAATGCAGAAAGTGCAGGTGTAAAACACATCAGCGGTGCAGGCGGACAGCTTGACTTCGTACTGGGCGCTTACCTTTCCAAAGGCGGTAAGAGCTTTATCTGCTGTTCTTCCACCTTTAAGACAAAGGACGGCCAGGTAAAATCCAGAATCCTGCCTACTTTAAATCCAGGATCTATCGTAACGGATACTCGTGCCAACACTCATTTTCTTGTAACGGAGTACGGTAAAGTAAACTTAAAAGGACTTTCCACATGGCAGAAAGCAGAAGCAATCATCTCTGTTGCTCATCCTGATTTCAGAGACGAACTGATTGCAGAAGCAGATAAGATGAATATCTGGAGAAGAACAAACAAGATTAATTAAAAAAGAATTTATGGAATTTTACAGGGGCGTCTGCAGTAACGGTTTCATTACCGTAACTGCAGCGCCCCTGCTTTGTATCTTATTTCAATCCATTGTTATAGACCAGTTCTCCTTTTCTTATGGTTCCAAGAACTTTGATGTCCTTGATCGTCTGCGGATTCACTGTCATCGGATCTGCATCTAAGATAACCATGTCTGGGCCTCCCCGAAGATAGGTAAAGGCCGGCTGCGTGGAGATCACAACTCCCATTTTGGCAGCCCGTTCCATATCTTCCATGGACGGCCATCCAAAATGTTCCAGACGTAATTTTGCAGTATCCCGTTTCTCCGGATGAAGTTCCATGACTTTTTCATAAGCATTTAATGCGGTCCAGATTCCTTTTTCACCAATGACGTGAAAGCTCATTGCAAGGTCACGTACAACGCCGCTTTCTACGAAAGAAAATACTTCTTCCTCTGTAAAGTTCAAATATCCGCAGCCTTCTCCATCACAATAAGGCTTGAAAAATGCTGCTGTTCTGGAACTGGCAGAGGAAATCGTTCTTAGAGCCACCGCCATTGTCTTCTACAGAATTGGCCAGTTCTTCTGCTTCTTTGGCAGTCTCCAGAAAAAGACCGGAGGTAGACGGAACATTTTCAGGGAATACCTTACCTGTATTTAATACCATAAATGAGCCGGTTTCATAGGTGTTCTTAATTATACCCGGTTTGATACATGCCTGTCCAATGGCAGATGCGGTCTGATCACCTGCTGAAGCTGCAATCGGTACTGCATGTCCGAAAAATACATCCGGATCTGTATCAACGCTGAATTGTCCTGTAATCACAACCTTTGGCAAAATCTCTCTAGGAATATGGAATTCTTCCAGCATAGCTTCGTTATAATCTACTTTTGAAAGGTCACCAAGAAGGGTGCCGGCCTGGTTACTGGAGCCTGTTACATGAGCTTTGCTGCCACTTAATTTCCAGATGAGCCAAGTATCAATCCATCCATATAAAATATTTCCTTCTTCGATTCCTTTTCTGACTTCTTCATTGTTCTCCATGATCCACTCAACCTTTGGAGCAGTACTATTGGTAAATGCGGTGCTTCCCAGTTTTGTATAAAGGCTTCCTTCATATTTTTCATTAAAAGCTTCGACACGATCTGCAGTTCTCATATCCTGCCAGACAATAGAACAAGTAAACTTCAAATTTTTTCATTTTTATGTGCAATATGTACAATTATTTTTTTGAAATTCATGCAAACAGACCTTGTGATCTGTCTTATCTTTTATATTCCAGAATCTTCTCCTTGTCTTCCTTCGATGCCCGGTAAGATTCCCGGATTTTCTGTATGGACTTATTCTGCACCCAGTCATCCATGGTATTTTCTTTCAAAAACTCTTTTGTCTGTCCTGGAAATTTAGCAAAACAAACCGATACCGCCCAGGCTGCTGCCATCTTTGCATAGTATCCCGGATGTTTCATGTTTTCACAGGCTACTAAAACCTGTCCAACATATTCTTCATTGACAAAATGATCCAGTAAATTGACCAGAGCAAACCGAATCATAAATTCCTCGCCGCTTGCAAGCTGCTCCTTTAAAAAATCGTACCAGAAATCCTGATTCTTTTTCATGAATTTACAGGTCACACAGCAGCTGTCGCAGACAGACCAGTTCTGTATCCTTGGTAGAAAACGGCTTATCGCTTCTTTTCTCTCCTCCAACGGCATCCGTCCGGAGGCCGTAAGCATTCCGCATATCATATCCTCTTCGAAATAGAGTCCTTCCTGCTGTTTTCCCACTTCTTCCCAGTACTGAGAAAGATATAATTCCTTATCCTCTTTTTGAATTCTTTTTGCCAGCTCCCGTAGCTTTGGCAATCGGATTCCAAGAAACCGTTCCACTCCCGGAATCAAACTTGCCGAAAATTCTTTATAATCTGCTTCGACAAGTTCCAAAAGTTCTTTTCGTATTTTAAAAAACATCTTCTCTCCCCTTGACTATGGATAAATCTTTCTTATTTTTTCTGCCCTGTCAGAATAATATCACTGAGCTTTCGTTTTGGTACATAATGAACATCATTTTCATCCCGGTAATAAGCAGTACTTTCTCCTTCTTCGATCTCTGTCAAAACAATTTCTTCTGCCGGTTCTCCAAATGCCACGATAAGCATTGGAGCCAAATGCTCCGGAAGATTCAATCCTGTTTTTACTTCATCTGCTGAAAAATTGCCAATCATACAACCTCCCAGGCCTGCCTCTGCAGCAGCCAAAAGCATCGTCTGGGCTACAATTCCCACATCCTTCTGATAACGGGCAAGAGATGGTCCGATATTGGTATCCTGAAGAATGACAATAAACCCGGTAGGGCACATTCCCTCATGAGGCAGCGTCATCTGAGGTAAGGCTCTTGCCCATCTGGTCATCTTTTGAATTTTGTCCACTTCTTCTTTTTCCCATGCAAGATAATAGCGAAAAGGCTGTCCATTGACAGAGGACGGGCACAAACGGGCACAGTCAACAAACTCCTCTAACTCCTCTCTGGTCATTCTTCTATTTTCATGATAACCTCGATAACTTCTATTTTTTCGTACAAGATCTTTGAACATTTTTCTTTTCCTCCTGTTGTTTCTGGAATCATTGTATCATACTCTTACTTATCAAAAAACAATATTATGAAAAATAATCAACTTGCCAGTCTGCTTTTCCTATATTACAATAGAATGCAGAAACAACACCGGATACACAATCCGACGCAAAGAAGGAGATTATTTATGAAAAATTTAATTGTAGGCCAGTCCGGCGGTCCAACGGCTGTCATTAATTGCAGTTTATATGGTGTTATCAGCGAAGCCCTTGCCCACAAAGAAGAGATTGACACTGTTTATGGCATGATCAATGGAATCGAAGGATTTTTAAAAGATACTATTTTAAATATTACAAAGGATATGTCAGAAGAGACGATGGAAGGCCTTAAAATCACCCCGGGAGCCTACCTTGGCTCCTGCCGCTACAAGCTGCCGGAAGATTTAAATGATTCCGTTTACCCGGAATTATTTAAAAAATTTGAAGAATACAACATTGGCTATTTCTTTTATATTGGCGGCAATGATTCCATGGATACGGTAAGTAAGCTTTCCCGTTATGCTTCCTCAATCGGAAGTGATATTAAAGTGATGGGAATTCCAAAAACCATCGACAATGATCTGGTTCTTACCGACCATACACCGGGATTTGGAAGTGCAGCCAAATATGTTGCATCCACTGTATGTGAGATTGGTATTGATGCTTCTGTCTATGATGCAAAATCTGTTACCATTGTTGAGATCATGGGCCGTCATGCCGGATGGCTGACTGCTGCATCTATGCTGGCCAGAAAATATGAGGGAGATAACCCGGTTTTAATCTATCTGCCGGAAGTTCCTTTCTCTACTGACAAATTCATTGCTCAGATCGAAGAAGCTTTAAAAGAAAGAAACAATCTGATTGTCTGTGTTTCTGAGGGAATTCAGGATAAAGACGGAACTTTCATCTGTGAATATGCCAGTGATGCCGGTGTCGATAGTTTTGGTCATAAGATGCTGACCGGCTGCGGCAAGTATCTGGAAAATCTGGTAAAAGAGAAACTGGGCATCAAAGTCCGTTCCGTCGAATTAAATGTCAGCCAGCGCTGTTCTACTTCCTGTCAGTCTCTTACAGATGCGAAAGAAGGAGAAATGGCAGGCCGTTTCGGTGTAACAAAGGCATTAGAAGGAGAAACCGGTTTTATGACTGCCTTTGTCCGTTCCGAGTCAGAAACAGGGGCATATCAGCTTTCCTGTACTTTAGAAGATGTCAATGAAATCTGCAACAAAGAAAAAACCGTCCCTGTAAACTGGATTACCAAAGACGGTTCCGACCTTTCTGATGATTTCCTTGCTTATGCCCTTCCTCTGATTCAGGGAAGTCCGAAGATTCCATATAAAAATGGAATTCCGGCTTATGTATATCGGAAGTAAATAAGTCATTATTGTGCTAAGTTTTATTATCAAAAATAAAAGATCCCACAGGAATATAACTAATTCAAAAATTCCTGTGGGTTTTTCTCTTTACTTTACATATTTTATTTATTATCTACATACTATTTTTCCGGAAAGTTTACTATTCCATAGCTCCACGCAGCTTGTCATAACACCAGAAAATCCAGCAGAATAGACTTGTTCCAGTTCTTCCATGTTGTCTACAAAACCTCCCGCTACATAATGACAAGGATAATTCTTAATAAATTCTTTTAGATATCGTACGCCATAATAGGATGGCCTCAACTCAATCGCATCACAATGTACTTCTTTGAGACTTTTTAAGGCATGTTCAACAGAAAGTGAATCTATCAGAGCAATTCTTCTGATGGCTTTCATATTTTCTTTTGAAACATTGCCAATCTTAGCTGCTCCCGATCCCATAACTCCATCAACCTGAAACATTCGTTTTAACAACTGAAATGCCATTTTATCTGCTCCAAGTCCTCCTACAATTTCATGATTGACAACTACTTTTTTTCCTGCACGGTGACATCGAGCCACATTTTCACGCAAATTTCCAATATGGCAACAGCTTAGTAATATCCATTCTTCTTTTCCGTCTAAAGCAACATCTAAGTTTTTCAGATTCCTAACCGAGGGAATAATATGAAATTTATTATCATCAAACATTACTGTTCTCCTTTCCTCAACATCACTCCCACTCATATAAAGCAAAATTCACCCTATATTAAGTTATCATTATATCTCAAAAAACTATTTTTTTCTACATTACTTTAAATTGTTTCAAAAATCATTCTGCAACACCAATTTCTACACTGATTCTCATAAGTGCTATGTTAATAAAATAAACCGTTCCTTTTATTTATTCCATTCCCAGTATTCCATCATAATTTCATTCATTTTAGCCCATTGTTGATAACGTTTTTCATAAGTAGAAAATGTAGAGCTATCTGGCATAATAGGATCTTTTACCTTAACCGCATTCTCAAAAGCCTCTCCATAATCCTTATACACGCCTGCACCGATTCCGGCTACAATGGCAGATCCTAATGCTCCGGTTTCTTCACAATCTACTCCTACAATCGGAACCTGAAGAACATTGGCAAAAATCTGACTCCATACCCTACTCTTCGCAATTCCACCTGTCAACCGTATTGTATTCAGCGGAAGACCTGCTTTTTTTAGAAAATCAACATGGTATTTGTGAATAAAAGCTACGCCTTCAGCTACAGAATAGCAAATTTCAGCATAAGATGTATTTTGATCAATCCCTATAAAATTTGCTTTTGCATTTGGGTGAATACTTGGCTGGGCAACAAACGGGCTGAAAAGTGTCTTTGCCTTTTCAGCCGGAACAGAACTAATCAATTCATCCAGCACCTGAAAAACAGAAATATTTCTTTTTTCCGCTTCTTTTCTAGCAGTTCCACCAAGAGTTTTTGTAAACCACTCATAATTAGAACCAGAAGCTCCCGTGTAGGAACAATTCAAATACTGTCCTTTATAGAGATAAGGCATATTCGAAGAAGCATTTGGTATAATTCGATCGGAATGAGTTTCATTAATACACCAGGAACCTGCTACTGCTGTATAAATACCATCACCGGTTGCTCCTGATCCTACCAAGCATGCCAGTATGTCCATCATTCCAGCTACTACTGGGGTTCCTTTTGCCAATCCTGTAAGTTTTGCAGCATCCTCTGTAACATATCCTATAATATCTGTAGGTTCACTTGCCAATTTAGGCAGTGCATCATACACTTCTTCTATTCCGTAGAGTTTCATTAATTCTCTGGAATATTCCATCGTTTCCATATCTATCATAAAAGAACCGCCAAAACAATTTAAGTCAGTGGCAAATACACTGGTCAAACGATACATAATATAATCTTTAAAAGTAAGAACTCCGCCGATTTTATCATATATTTCTCTCTCGTTTTCTTTATACCATCGAAGAATCGGTCCTGGTTCACCGGCAAATAAAGTACCTTTTACAATTTGATTAATCTTATCATAGGTGCCTTCCTGTTGATATAAATTTAAAATTTCGTTTGCTCTATAATCTTGTGAAAAACAACCAGGTGCAATTGCATTCCCATCTTTATCCAGAAATACGACACCGTTTCCAAAAGACGTTACCCCTATTCCTTTTATATTTTCAGGCTGGATTTGGGCTTTTTCCACAGCCTCTTTAATACATTTGGAGATCAAAGCCCACAACTCATTAACATCAAACTCTTCAAAATCACTCCGTCGTTGTTTAAA
Source organism: Lachnospiraceae bacterium (assembly GCA_022766905.1). GTDB lineage: Bacteria > Bacillota > Clostridia > Lachnospirales > Lachnospiraceae > SIG292. The sequence goes on along the minus strand of JALEPU010000012.1, from coordinate 37,994 downwards.
ACGCATACTCGGAGTAGTTGCCGTCGATACAATATTTCCTTTCTTATTAAATATCACCACTTTGCTGGATGTATTTCCAGCATCAATTCCAATTAAATATTCGCTCATAACAACCTCCAATTTTACTGTCTGCTTTTACGCCATGTAAGTAACATATTATTATCACATCATGCTTTATTGGCAGATCCCACCAAATCAATTTTTTCCAATACAACTTGTTTTAACGCTTCCAGCGGTCTCTCATTTGCTTTGCTTACCCATATGGCAAGAGTCCCTGATTCTTCCAGTTTCTTCTTTAATTCACCATAATAAGCACTTAACATTTCAGAATAAATATTCAACTTACAGATTCCTTTTTCCACGGCTTTTTTTATCTGATCATCCGGCGTTCCTGAACCCCCGTGCATAACCATAGGAACAGTAGAAATATCATTTAATGTGTCCAGCCGGTCAAAATGCAATTTAGGTGTATGAACATAAACACCATGAGAAGTCCCCACAGCAACTGCCAGACAATCTACCCCTGTTTCTTCAATAAACCGCTTCATCTCATCCGGATTTGTCAAATAATCATCTGGATTATCATAGTCTTCATCAGATTTTAATTCGCCGGATACAATTCCATCTCCCACATGTCCTAATTCAGCTTCTACCGTCACTCCATGAGCATGCGCATAATCAACTGCCTCTTTCGTCAAACGAATATTTTCTTCTAACGGATAAACAGATGCATCATACATAACAGATGTAAAACCGCTGTCCACGCATTTCTTTAAAAAATCCATATCTTTTGCATGATCCAGGTGAAGGCATACAGGAACACTAGCCCTTTCTGCTATTTTTCTTAAACTATATAACCAATAATCCAGCATATCCCCCTGTAAATCAGGAGTCAATCCCATTAAAATTACCGGGGACTTTTTTTCTTCTGCTGCTTCAACAATCTTCATTGCCATCTCTATTGTACTTGCATCAAAAGCACCTACACAGTATTTTTCCCGCCTTGCCTTTTCCAATATTTCCTTTATTGTCACTAATGCCATCTTGTATTTCTCCTTTTACAATTTTAATTATCTTCTTTTTAAAAATCCAGTTTTGTTATTTTTACTACCTTCCGGTTTTATCTCATAAGCATACCGCCTGTTGCATCTATAGTAATTCCTGTTAAATAATCCGCTTTATTAGAAGCCAGGAATACTGCCGCATAAGCCACTTCTTCCGGTTTTGCCACTCTGCCGATAGGTATTCTATTATTATAATATTCCTTTTTCGCAGATAAAGCCTCTTTGACCATTGGAGTTTCCATCATACCAGGTGCTACTGCGTTAACTGTAATACCATATTTCGCAACCTCTCTTGCCAAAGAAATCATGAAAGTTACCAGACCGCCTTTTGAAGCGGCGTAATGAGCATGTCCTGTTGTAGAGCCATGAAAAGCGGCCTGCGAAACAATATTAATGATCTTTCCTTTTGCCTCTCTTTCCAGTAAATGATTTACCATCAATTGACTTAATATGTATGGAACTTCCAAATTCATATAAATAGTTCTTTCAAATTCACTTTTTTCCATTTCCCGGACATAGGCTTGTGGCCAGATTCCCGCATTATTTACCAGAATATCCAGTCGTCCCATAGCCTGAATACTCTGCTCAAATAAACTTTCTGCAGCATTTTCTTTGGACAAATCAGCAGTAATCGGAATTGCCTGCACCTGATTTGTTCTTTTTATTTCTTCTGCCAACTGTTTTGCTGCTGTCTCATTTCTACCTGATATAATAACATTGGCTCCTTCTTCTGCCATGATTTTTGCAATGGATTTCCCTAATCCGTTGGTACTTCCAGTAATCAAAACATTTTTATTTCTTAATCCCAAATCCATTTTTAGCCTCCTATACTGCTGATTCTAGCTTAAAATTTGTTTATTACAGTATCAAATATCTGTTTATTAACAACAAATCTGGATGATTCTTTCTCCAACAAGCGAATCATCTCTTTTGCTATTAGTTTTGGTGAATTTGTAAAAGCATCCACTGTTCCACCCGCCAAATGAGGTGTGACAGTTACATTCGGAAGAGTAATCAGTGGATAATCTGCACTTGGTGGTTCTACATCAAACACATCCAAAGCAGCCCCGGCAATCTTTTTTTCTTTTAACACCTTATACAGTGCTTTCTCATCAATCAACCCGGAACGAGCTGTGTTAATTAAGTAAGAATCCGGTCTCATATATGATAATAATTCTGCATCAATCATATGTTCTGTATCCTCACACAATCTTGTATGAAGTGTGACAAACATAGATCTCTTCATTAATTCTTCCAGAGTCACTAAGGTTACATAATCTGGGCTTTCTTTCACATAAGGATCATAAGCAAGAATTTCCATATCAAATCCATGCAGCCTCTTCGCCACCTTACGTCCAATAGCTCCAAATCCAATAATTCCTACTGTTTTTCCCGGAAGATCCGGTACAGTCGCCGCATTATCATAGTCACGAATCCATTCACCCTGTTTCAGATTTCGATGACTCTTTGCAATATTCCTGCACTCACTGATTAACATTCCAACTGCAAAATCTGCCACTGCATCTGCATTTCTACCTGGTGTATTATAAACGAGAATTTCTTTTTCAGTAGCATAATCAACATTAATATTCTCATACCCCGCTCGAAGTACACCAATGACTTTTAAATTCTTACATGAATCTATTACATGTTTTGTAATCGGACAAAACTGTGTAATAATAATATCCGCATCCTCAACTGCTTTTAAAATATTATCAGAAGGCTCATAGGCTTCACTTCCTTCTAATTCAACCTTTAAGTTTATATTTTGAAGTTCCTCATAACTTTCCAGATCCCACTGTATAGTATCTACCTCATGTCCTGCTTTTTCAAATTCTACAAAACCTAGTTTAATGTATTGTTCTGGAATTAATAAATCTCCAATACCTACAATTTTCATTCTTGTGTCCTCACCTTCATTTTATTTTCCAAGTATCTCTCCTGCTTTAATAATAGCCCATCCAGCCGGAGTATTATAAGGGGCAACTAAGCTTCCTAATTCCTGTCCTTCTACACTTACCGACACATTGGCCTGCTTTGCCGCTTCTGTAAATCCAGGAGCAAGACTGGTTCCTGCGTATAACTGAATCGTAATAATAGCCAATCCTGTCAAGAATATACGAAACATATTTCTTTTACAGAAAGGTGCCACCATAGAAATCAAAAATACAATAGACGCTAGGTCTGTAAACGGGAGCATTTTATTTCCTGGAAGTATCATTGACAAAATTAATGCTGCTGGGATTAATAATAAAGAAGTTGCTATAATACAAGGTTCGCCAATCAACAGGGCTGTATCCATTCCAAAATAAAATTCTCGATTTGGAAATAGCTTTTTCATGTATTCTTCTGCTGCATCCCGGATTACCATAACTCCTTCTACTGTAACATCTACCATTTTAGGAAGAAGGATCATAACTGCTGCTACCTTTACTGCCAGTGGCAAAATCTGATCAACCGGCCAGCCAGCCAAAATACCAAGTCCGGCTCCAAGAATCGTTGCTAATGTTACCGGTTCTCCAAATACACCCAGAGTTTTTGTTATTTTTTCCGGATTCATATCGATTTTGTTTATGCCCGGAATATGTTCTACAATCCAGTTTACTGCAATCCCAAGCGGTACATAAATTCCGCAGGTAGCATGAACAAATGCTACACCTTTAATTTTATACATATCCTGAATTGGTTTCGCAGTCAAATCTCCTATTATAAAAGCTACTAAATATAAAAGCAACGCTCCTCCTACACCCAGAGGGATGCTTCCTGTTGCATGATATACTAATGTACCTACCAGAGAAATCAGCCAATAGTTAAAAATATCAATATTAATAATCTTTGTCTTGTTAATGAATAACAAAATCAGATTTAATAGAATAGCTCCTACTACTATAAATGGTATCAACGGAGAAGACCAGCCAATGGCTGAACCGGTCGCCCACCCAGCATCAACTACTGTAAGGTTCAGACCAAATCGTGTTACCATATCCTGCGCAGCAGGTCCAAGGCTATCCAGCAATAAGTTTACCACCATATTAATACCAGTGAAACCAATTCCTACTGTCATGCCTGCTTTAAATGCCTTTCCAGGTTTTACACGGAAAATTAAACCAACGACAAAAAATATAATAGGCATCATAACGGTAGAACCCATGCCAATAATCGTGTTAAAAATACTCATTTTGTTTCTCCTCTCATTTTCATTTGTCTGTTCTGTAATAAATCTCCCGTAATTCTGGCCTCGGGATAAACCAGAATCAATGGAGAATATTTTTGTAAAACAAAAAAAGAATACAACAAAAAGCTATAAATCTATATAGCTTCTAATTGTATTCGCCATTCACCATACAATTTATTACATACTATTTTATTGTTTGGGCAAATTTCTTTGCCTTTTATATTTGTATATTAGCATCATTATTCATTTCTGTCAATATACATTTTTATTATTTTATTTTTTTATGCAAAATTGGGAGAAACTTTGTAATGGATCAGATATCAATTAATAATTATTACTTTTTTCTTCTCCTTTACTTAAATAAAGTCTACAGGAATTTAATCTGCTCTTTGGCACTCAAATCATTACCTTTTTCCTTCCTGACTTATCACTCTGTTGCAAAAAGTTTAACATATCTCTATTTCAGTGGATACAAAAAGAGCATCCTATCCTGGTACAAGTTTTTTGTTTCAGAATCAGATACTCTTTTTGCATCATCATTCCCTATGACTTCCGGTCAATAGCCGGTCTTTTTACACTTCTGCTTCCGTATCATCCACTTCAAGCAATGCAACTTCATAGCGCTCCAGAATCATTCTCTGAATCCGATCTCTGGTCTCTGAATTGATTGGATGTGCAATGTCTCTGTACTCGCCATCTGCTGCCTTACGACTCGGCATCGCGATGAATAATCCCTTCTCTCCTTCAATCACCTTAATGTCGTGTACGACGAATTCATTGTCCAATGTAATGGAAACAACTGCTTTCATCTTGCTTTCCTTTGTTACTTTACGAATGCGCACGTCTGTTATCTGCATAGTGTAACGCCCTCCTCTGTCGTTTTTATATAGTAAATATTATAATGCTTGACCCCAAATCCGGTGTGCCCTTTTACCGGACTTACAATAAATATCTTACGTTCTTTTCCACTACAATCTTGATTTCCCCATCTTCTCCTTTGTAGGTTGTACCCGGACGTAAGGTATCTCGGCTTTCTACAATACAATTCTCAATGACGGAATCGTCCCCAATATAGACATCATTTAAAATAATCGAATTCTTAATGGTACAATTGTTACCAATATAAACATCCCGGAAAAGTACCGAATTCTCTACCGCACCGTTAATAATACAGCCGCTGGATACAATACTGTTCTTAACAGCGGAACCTGCGTTATATTTTGCAGGAGGCAAATCATCTACTTTTGTATAAATCTCCGGATATTCTTTAAAGAAATAATCCCTCGTCTCTTTGTTCAGGAAATCCATGTTGGTCTTATAATAGGACTCTACGGTAGAAATATTTCTCCAGTAGGAATCCAGCTTATAAGCCATAATCTTCTTCACATTCTTATATCGGATCAAAACATCCTTTACAAAATCATGGCGATCCTCTTTTGCGCAACGCTCCAGAATCTCAATCAGATGTCTTCTTCTCATCACATAGACACCGATCGAAACGGTATTGGACTCTGCCACCAATGGTTTCTCCTCAAATTCCACGATGCGTCCTTCTTCATTACACTTTACAACGCCAAATCTTGTCAGTTCATCTTCCCCTTCGGAAAGGTCCTTGCATACTACTGTAATATCAGCACCTTTTGCAATATGGTATTCCAGAACTTTGTTGTAATCCAGTTTGTAAATACCATCTCCGGTTGCCATGATTACATATGGTTCATGGCTTCTCTTTAAGAAATCAATATTCTGATTCAGGGCATCTGCGGTTCCTTTGTACCAACTGTTTCCTTCATTGGTTATCGTCGGAGTAAAGGTATAAAGACCTCCCTGCTTTCTTCCAAAATCCCACCACTTCGATGAGCTTAAATGCTCATGGAGAGAACGAGAATTAAACTGAGTTAATACCGCAACTCTCTGAATATGAGAATTGGTCATATTACTTAGTGCAAAATCAATTGCCCGAAAACTTCCTGCCATAGGCATCGCTGCAATAGCCCGCTTTGCAGAAAGTTCTTTCATTCTTTTGTTATTGCCGCCTGCAAAAATAATACCTACTGCTCTCATTATAAGTCACCTGCCTTAATCAAAGTTTCCCCACTCTTCAAAATTCCATCTGTATAGTCATCCAAACTTGTCTCACCTTTGATTGCTACATTCTTACCAATCTGTACACCGGCAGGAATCCTGGTATTTTCTCCAATGGTAACTAAGCCGCTGTTGTAAATATGAGGTGCCACCGTATTCGGTGCTTCTTCAAATACGCCTAACTTAGCTCCGTCCCCAATCTCAACATGTTCCGCTATGATGGCTTTATTCGCTGTAACGCCATCTCCAATGACCGTATTATTCATAATAATGGAATCCCGGATTACGGTATCCTTGCCAATGGTTACCCCGGAACCGATTACCGAATTGTATACTTCTCCGTAAATCTCCGTACCCTCTCCAATGATACATCCGGACACTTTACTGCTGTCAGAAATATACTGTGGAGGCAGGGTATCACTCTTTGTATAAATTCTCCAGAACTCCTCGTATAAATTAAACTCCGGAATAATGCTGATTAGCTCCATATTGGCTTCCCAATAAGAAGCAAGTGTTCCAACATCTTTCCAGTAGCCCTGATATTCATAAGCACAAATCTTATCGCCCCGTTCATGGCAATAAGGAATAATATGTTTACCAAAGTCACATCCGGGCTGCTCTGATAAAGTTGTCAGTGATTCCTTCAAAACGGCCCAGTCAAATATGTAAATACCCATGGAAGCTTTGTTGCTTCTCGGGTGCTCCGGTTTCTCTTCAAACTCTGTGATTCTTCCTTCATCATCCGTAATTACCACACCAAAACGGCTTGCTTCTTCCATCGGAACTTCGATTGTCGCTATGGTAATCTTCGCATTCTGCTTCTTATGATAATCCAGCATCATCTCGTAATCCATCTTGTAAATATGGTCACCGGAAAGGATCAGGACATAATCCGGATTATAATATTCCATAAACTCCAGGTTCTGATAAATTGCATTGGCTGTACCGGTATACCACTCACTGTTACTGCTCTTCTCATATGGCGGAAGTACGGTAACACCGCCCACGTTACGGTCTAAGTCCCATGGAATACCAATGCCAATATGCTGATTCAACCGGAGAGGCTGATATTGTGTTAGAACGCCTACTGTATCAACACCTGAATTAATACAGTTGCTTAATGGAAAATCGATGATCTTATACTTTCCACCAAATGCTACAGCAGGTTTAGCAAGCTTGGAAGTTAAGACGCCCAGACGGGAACCCTGTCCACCTGCCAAAAGCATTGCTATCATTTCTTTTTTGATCATATTAGTTCACCCCTTTATGCTAAATAGTTGTATGAAGTTATTATAGCACCTCACTTCTAAAATGTGAAGATTTTTCACATAAACTTTTTAGTCTTTTTTCTTTTTTTCTGTTTACTTGCACAAGTTTTTTTTATTTTTATTTCTTTTTTTATTCAGTTTATACAACTTTAGTAAAAATCATAAAATGTTTTTCAGGAAATTCGTCAAATTTCAATTTGATTTATGGAAGGAGATGGAAAAAAAATTTCTTCTTCTTTTTTTTCATTTAAAAATCTTGTTCCAAAAGGCAGAAATCGACATTGCATATTGGATTTTCAGCTATTATAATGAAAGGGAAAATATAAGAGAAAGGACTTGAAACAGTATGTTTACAATTGATTTTCATCATCCAATCCACGTTCATTTTATTGGCATTGGCGGCATCAGCATGAGCGGCCTTTCCGAAATTCTATTAAAAGAAGGATTTACCATCAGTGGTTCTGATATGAAATCTTCCGATATTACTGCTCATTTAGAAAGTCTTGGAGCCCGGATTTTTATTGGCCAAAAAGCTTCTAATATTATTCCCGGCATTGATCTTGTTGTATATACAGCAGCCATTCATCCGGATAATGAAGAATTTGCAGCTGCTAAAAAAGCAAATCTTCCAATGATGACCAGAGCTGCTCTTTTAGGACAGATTATGGCCAATTACAACCGTTCCATCGCCGTATCCGGCACCCATGGCAAGACTACCACAACTTCCATGTTATCCCACATTCTGCTGGAAGCCTGTACCGATCCTACCATCAGTGTAGGCGGCATTTTAGACCGGATTGATGGAAATATCCGGGTTGGCCATTCCGATGTATTTATTACAGAAGCCTGCGAATACACCAACAGTTTTCTGGAATTTTATCCAAAGTACAACATCATATTAAATGTAGAAGAAGATCATCTGGACTTTTTCAGCGGCATTGAAGAAATTCAGCAGTCATTTAAAACATTCGCTTCTCAGACCGCGGAAGACGGACTGTTGGTCATCAACGGAGATATGGACTGTGTGCCTTACATCACAAAGGACCTGAAAGCATCCTACGTCACCTTTGGCTGCAAAGAAGATAATAACTTTTCCGCTGCCAATATTACTTTTGATGAAAAAGGTTGCGGTCACTACGACCTTGTGATTGACCGGGAACAGACAGATCATATTGACCTTTCTGTCAATGGTATGCACAATATAACCAATTCTTTAGCTGCCATTGCAGTGGCCAAAGCAATGGGACTTTCCATGGACGCTATTAAAAGAGGTCTCCTCTCCTTTGGAGGTACGAAACGCCGTTTTGAGTACAAAGGATCTCTCAATGGATTTACCATTATTGATGATTATGCCCATCATCCAACAGAGATTGAAGCCACCCTGGTTTCTGCCGGAAACTACCCACACCATGAATTGTGGTGTGTCTTCCAGCCACATACATACAGCAGAACCAAAGCATTCCTTCCGGGATTCATTGATAGCTTAAGTGTATGTGATCATGTCATCCTGGCAGATATTTTTGCTGCCAGAGAAGCCAATCCGGGAGATATCCATTCCAAAGATATTGTTGCCGGACTGAAAGAAAAGGGATGCGATGCCTATTATTTTCCATCTTTCCGGGAGATCGAAGACTTTCTTTTAAAAAATTTGAAAAAAGATGATTTGTTGATAACTATGGGCGCCGGAGACGTTGTCCTTATTGGGGAAGAGCTGCTTTCCAAATAGTTATCCACATTATCCACAGGATTATTCACATTTCACTCATGAATAGCCTGTGGATTTTTTTATTAACATAATTTGCAGTCGAAAAAAACAGAAAATGCTGTAAAATAGCGAATCTACAACATTCGTCATTATCTTCAGAAATCTTTCCACTAACTTATCCACATTATCCACAATATTCAAATCCACAATCCATTTTTATCCACAAAAGAATTGGCTATTTTCTTTTTAAAAAACCTATGATATAATCTTTCCCAGCAACGAAAACCAGTAAAAAAGCAGGTGATTTTTTGTACGAATTACACATTACAAACAATATTCAAAACAGCATTACTTTGGTACCGGACTATTTTATCGATCGCCATCTGGCCAGCGCCAGCGGAGAGTTCGTAAAAGTTTATCTCTATATCCAGCGCCATCTCAAGGAAGAGGCCCCTTTGACTGTCCAGGATATTGCAGATCATCTGAACCTGACCGAGACAGATGTCACAAGGGCTCTTACTTACTGGCAGCAGGAAGGAGTCCTTCAGTTCGAAGATCCTGAAGTCGGGAACAATCCTGTTACCGGATATTCAGCTGAGCCAATCGATTCAGCTTCTTCCTACAGTGCAGCAACGAAAGAAATGCCTCTTTCCGTTCCGAAAAAGAGAAATCTGACGCCAACCGTCATTACCACCCGAATGGAAGAAGAGGGATTATCCCATCTTGCATTTATGGCAGATACCTATCTTGGGAAAACCCTTTCCCAGACAGAATTAAATACATTATTTTATTTTTATGATGGTCTTCATTTTCCGGTGGACTTGATCGAATATTTACTGGAATACTGTGTTTCCAATCAGAAAAAAAGTATGCGCTATATTGAAGCTGTGGCTATATCCTGGTATGAACAGGGTATCGATACCATGAAAAAGGCAAAAGAGGCCATGAAGATCTACAATAAAAATTATTATTCCGTTATGAAAGCATTTGGTATTTCCAATCGAAATCCGGGACCGGCAGAAGCAGAATATATTAAAAAGTGGCTGGAAGAATATCATTTCGACCTTTCTATCCTGTTAGAAGCATGTGCCCGCACTCTGGCTGCCATCAGCCAGCCAAGTTTTGCCTATGCGGATTCGATTCTGACCCGCTGGTATAAAGCCGGGGTACATACGATGGCAGATATTAAAAATCTGGACAACCAATTTCACAGCAATCGGAAATCCGTTTCCAAAAAGCCGGAAAAAGCATCCGCCCCAGCCCCAAATCGTTTTCATAACTTTGAGCAGAGAGAATACAATTATCAGGATTTAGAGGAACAATTTATCCGTAAAGTCAATGGATTGGACCAGCCTCGTTCTTAAAAAGGAGAATGCACTATGGCTCTTTTACCCTATCAATATGATGAGATTATGAGGGATTATGATCAGATCCGCCTGAACAATCAGGCCCTTCATCAGAAGCGTCAGGCAGAAGTCTATGAAAAAATTCCGGGTTTTCAGGAACTGGACTACCAGGTTGCCAGCCACTCTATTCTGGCCGGCAAGGCCCGCCTTAGCGGAGATTCCAGGGCAATTTTAAATCTTCATACAGACCTTCATACCCTTTCTTCCGAAAAAAAGCGGCTTTTAAAAGCATATGGATATCCATCTGACTATCTGGAACCAATTTACCGCTGTCCGATCTGTCAGGATACCGGATATGCAGGCACAGTAAAATGTCAGTGTTTCAAACAGGCCATTGTGGATTACATTTATGCTCAGTCCAGCATCCGGGATATTTTACAGGAAGAGAATTTTGCTCATTTCCGTTATGATTATTATTCCAGTCAGGCGGTTGGAAAGAATCCTTCTCCGAGAGCAAATATAGAGTCGGTTGTGTCTCTTTGCTGGGACTTTATCTATCATTTTGATGATATAGAGAAAAATAATATTCTTTTTCAGGGAAATGCCGGTGTGGGGAAGACCTTTTTAAGCCACTGCATTGCATATGAGCTGATTCAAAAAGCCTATACCGTACTTTATTTAACTTCGTTCCAGTTATTTGATCTGTTAAAACAGCACACCTTCCATCGGGATGCAGAACCAGCCGGGACTTCGATGAACCACTTGCTGGAGTGTGATCTTTTAATCATTGATGACCTTGGAACAGAGCTGAATAATGCCTTTGTTTCCTCACAGCTTTTTTTGTGTATGAACGAACGGCTCCTTCGGAAAAAAGCGACGATTATTTCCACCAATCTTTCTTTGAAAGAGCTAGCACATTCTTATTCCGAACGGGTACTTTCAAGAATTATGGAAAACTACCAGATTTTTAATATCTACGGAAAGGATATCCGATTAACCAAAGCATTGGAAAAATAGCCTTGACGTTTTACGTCACTCTGATATAGAATTTAATTGTAAAGAATCTGTAACTGTTAAATGAAACTTCCTTTAACAGACGGCAGAATTATTTTATTCATAATGAACCATATAGAATAAAAAAGATAAAGGAGAATAGCATGAAACCAGACGATAGCAAATTTTCAACCATTCCAGTTGGCAAATTAGGAATTATCGCAATGCAAAGCTGCAGCGAACTTGGCAAAAAGGTAGATGAATACCTGGTAAAATGGAGAAAAGAAAGAGAAAACAAAGAAAAGACCTCTCTGGCATTTAATGAATATCAGAAAGATACCTATCTGATCAATGCAAAGTGCCCAAGATTTGGCTCCGGTGAAGCAAAAGCTTTGATTCAGGATTCTGTCCGCGGTGTCGATTTATACATTTTAGTTGATGTCTTAAACTATAGCATCCAGTATTCTCTGTGCGGCCGTAAAAACTGCATGTCCCCAGATGATCATTATCAGGACTTAAAGAGAATTATTTCTGCAACAGGCAATAAGACAAAGAACATTACTGTCATTATGCCTTTCCTTTACGAGAGCCGCCAGCACAAGAGAAGTTCCAGAGAATCTTTGGACTGCGCCCTTGCTTTACAGGAATTAAACTCTATGGGTGTAAATAACATTATTACCTTTGATGCCCACGACCCACGTGTACAAAATGCTATTCCATCCAGCGGCTTCGATAACATCATGCCAACCTACCAGTTTGTAAAAGCATTGTTAAAGTCCACCAATGATTTGCAGATTGATTCCGATCATATGATGATCATCAGCCCGGATGAAGGTGCTATGCAGCGTGCTATGTACTTCTCCAATGTCCTTGGCGTAGATATCGGTATGTTCTACAAACGCCGCGACTACTCCACAATCGTAGACGGACGCAACCCAATTATCTGCCACGAATTCCTCGGTGATTCTGTAGAAGGCAAAGACGTACTCATTGTTGACGACATGATTTCCTCCGGTGAAAGTATGATGGACGTAGCAAGAGAATTAAAGAGAAGAAAAGCAAAACGTGTCTTCTGTATCTCTACTTTCGGCCTGTTCACCAACGGTTTTGACAAATTCGACGAATGTTACAAAGAAGGAGTCATCGAAAAAGTCATTACCACCAACCTGACCTATCAGCCGCCGGAATTACTGGAAAGAGAATGGTATGTATCTTCCGACATGAGCAAATACATCGCCATCTTAATTGAAAGCATTAACCACGATACATCCATCAGCGCCCTGTTAGACCCAACAGAACGAATCAAGGCACGAATCGAAGAATATAAAGTGAACCACACCATCACAGAAGATCTGTAGTCGGGGTAAAAAATATCTTACTTTTCATGAAAAATGAAGCCCCTGGCATTCAGGATTCTGATCTACAAATCTCTCCGCAACTCGCTTCGCTCGAACAAGCGGAATCGATTTGTAAGTCTCCTGAATGCCAGGGGCTATTTTTCTATGAAAAGTGCGAATATTTTTCTACCCCTGACTACAGATCCCATAAAGTGGGTATCTCCCGGTGTACAAACAAAGGATTCTAAAGAAAATGTCAGGGGGCTTTTGAAAAATTTAGAAAACTATACTATATAGAAGAACCATGACAGAAAAACTCTGCAAGAGTTTTTCCAAAATGCAAAAGGGGACAAATCTACAACATACATTGCTGTAGATTTATCCCCTTTGCATTTTTTTATCTGTCCTTCGGACAGATGTCATGGTTCTTTTCCAAGTTCTTCTCAATTAATTTATAATCTTTGTTTTGCACGAACTCCCCATCGAACCATCACTGAGAAAACTCTGCAAGAGTTTTCTAAAGCGCATAAAAGAGGCAATCTGCAACATACATTGCTGTAGATTTGCCTCTTTTGCGTTTTTTATCTGTCCTTCGGACAGATGTGATGGTTCTTAAATCTCAATTAAAAAATCCATTTCTCCCTATGTATTTTAAAAGAGCAGGAAAAAACCTATGCACTTTTTATAGAAAAATAGATCCTTCCTTTCAGATAAGTTACAAATCATTCCGCTTGTCTGAGCGAAGCGAGTTAGAGGAATGATTTGTAAATAAACTTTCTGAAAGGAAGGATCGTCATTTTTCATAAAAAGTAAGTGGTTTTTTCCTGCCTTTTAAAATAGTCCTCATAAAAAGTAAGTGGTTTTTTCCTGCCTTTTAAAATACAACTATTCCGGCGGATCCTCTTCCTGTGCTTCGGTTACAGGTGCTTCCGTACCCGGTGCCTCGGTGGCTTCCGTTGCAGGTGCTTCCGTATCTGTGTTTTGTGTGTCCTCCGTTGAGCTTTCTGTTGTCTCACTGGACTGTTCTGTTTCACTGGAAGCCTCTGTGGTCGTTGCCGTTGTCTTTGGCGCATAATAAGGATCGTAACTCTTCTGAGCCGTATAACCGTCAAAATCTTTTCTTGGAAGGTCTTCATGAATCAGCTTCATGAACTGGGTCCAGATATAAGCCGGATAAGAAGAGCCACTCAAACCGTCTACGGTCTTTACCTGATCCTGTCCGACCCAGACACAGGTTGTATAATATGGGGTGTATCCGCAAAGCCATCCATCTGTACTGGCCGTTGTTGTTCCGGTTTTGGCTGCTGCTGGCTGCTGATTTAATTTACAGCCTCTGGCAGTTCCCGGATAGCTGTCTACCACACTTTGCAGAATATCTGTCATTTTTTGTGCAGCATCTTCCTGATAAATTCTCTTTTTCGTAATATCATCTGATACGATTTCATGATTTTCTGCATCGGTAATTCGTTCGATACAGGTTGGGGTCCTGTAAACACCATCATTTGCAATGGTTGCATAGGCAGCTGCCATCTCAACTGTATTGGTTCCCCGGGTAAAACCGCCCAGACAGGTCGTCATATATTCATAATCTTCCGGCTCTAAACCTTTAAAGTTCATCTTTTCCAGATAAGAAAGAGCTACTTCCGGTGTCAATTCTTCATACAGGCGGTATGTGACTACATTACTGGATTTTTGTACCGCTCGTCGCAATGTAATCCGACCGGAATAGTTGCCGCCGGAGTTACTTACTTCTCCGTCTTTCAGCCGGCTGTCATCCACTGTTGAGTAAGCATTCATTCCTCTTTCCAGTATCGGTGTAAATACAACCAACGGTTTGATCGCACTTCCCGGCTGGCGGTAAGTCTGAAATGCTCTGTTTAAAGTATAACCTTCTGAATTGTTCTTCTTCCGTCCACCTACAATCGCAACGACTCTTCCTGTCTCATTGTCAATACAGGTCGCAGAACCCTGAACCTTATAATTGCCTTCCTCATCTTCTGCCGTAAAATCTGAAAGGTTACTGTTCACCGCCTCCTGTAGTTCTTCCTGCATGTCCAGATCAATGGAAGTATAAATCCGGTATCCTGATGTATACAGAGACTGCTGCCATTTTTCGTAAGATGTATTGTAGACTTCGTTATAATCTTCCTCTTCCTGTTCAGAAGCAAACGTATTCCGGAATTCAAATCCATCCTCTTTCATCAATGCTTCTGTAGCACATTTTAAAATATAGGTCTCTACATAATCATGGATACTTCTCTTTTTCTTCTTTTTTACCGTTATCTCTTCCGAAACAGCTTCCTCATACTGCTCCTGATTGATATAACCGTCTTCATACATATTCTTCAGAATTTTATCTCTTCGTTCTAAGGTATGGTCCTTATGTTCAATCGGATCATAATAGGTCGGGCTGTTTGGGATTGCACATAAAAATGCAATCTGAGACAGCGTCAGATTATTGACATCTTTCCCGAAATACCCTTTGCTGGCTGCCTGAATGCCGTAATAGCCGCTGGAAAAATAAATATTATTCAGATAAAACTCCATAATATCTTCTTTGCTGTATTTCTTTTCAAGAGCAGTAGCAATAAAAATCTCTTCTACTTTCCTCTGCCAGGATACATGATGACTTAAAAATACATTACGACTTAACTGCTGTGTAATTGTAGAACCGCCCTGGGTCACTTCTCCATGATTCTTTAAAAGAGCAAGAGCCGCTCTTACAATTGCTTTTATGTCTGCTCCCCGATGATAAACGAACTTTTTATCTTCTATGGAAATCATAGCCAGCTTGGCTGCATCCGGAATTTCATCATAATCCAGATAATAAACATCTTTTTCACCCTTTAAAGATAAAAGAAGATCTCCGTCTGTATCGTAGACCAGACTTGTCTGAGATGCTTTAAAGGTGTCTTTTGTACTTTCTTCCACCATCTTTACCGCTTCCGTATACATCTCAAGGCAAGGTTCCCCAATCTTCTTCCATCCGGCATAAACGCCCGCACCAAGCAGACATAAAATCACGGTTACAATAAATAATCGGGTAACCCGTTTTGCCAGCTTCTTTTTCTTGCTTGTTTTGGCTCGTTTAATGCCTGAACCGGATTCTTTCATATCGTTTTTCACCTCGTCTCTATTCATTCCTAAAGTATCATTATCACATACATTCGAAAGTCAGTCAATCCTTTCCATGTTACAATCCTGTGACCATTTTCTAAATAAAATCTTATTTTTTGACTTTTTTACAGGATTTTTTCATTCAAAACACCAGGATCAGACAGGGCTTTCTCAAATCTTTGCAATTTTCTTTACTCCCTGTTCTCTTTACGTGTTATAATAAGCCAGATAACGTTACAAATTATATGGGTAAAGCAGATCATAATAGCTGCATGGGAGATGATACTATGACATCCAAATCATCTGTTTCTATCACAGGATTTCAATTAAAATATGTGGCACTTATTTCTATGACAATTGATCACATCGGTGCTGTTTTCTTTTCTGCGGGCAGCCTGCCTTTCCTGGTATGTCAGGCGATAGGCCGCTTTGCCTTTCCTGTCTTTTGCTTTTTACTTACCGAAGGCTTTTTTCATACTTCCAGTCATAATACTTACTTAAAAAGGCTTTTTCTTTTTGCCCTGATCAGTGAAATGCCTTTTGATATGGCTCTTTTCCATTTTCCCAAAGCTGGCAATATCCAGCAGATTTTTCTCCATCAAAACGTATTTTTTACTCTTTCATTGGGTTTTCTTACCCTGTGTCTGGTCGAACGGTTTTGGATGGAGAACGCCCTTTTATCTGTGTTATTTTTTTCCGCCGCTTTGTTCCTTGCCCAGACACTGCGTTTTGACTATGGTGCTCTTGGAATTCTTCTGATTCTGCTTTTTTATGGAATCAAACGATTTTTTCCCCGGATGCCAAAACCAGTTGCTTACATCTTATCTCTCATTCCCCTTTTTTTTATTCCCGGTGACCGTACCAGATATTTTGTGATTTTTTGCGTTCCCTTTCTTTCTCTTTATCAGGGGGATCGGGGAGAAGCTTCTTTTATGGGAAAAAGACTGCCGGGAGAAAAACTCTTTTTTTACTGGTATTACCCGGCACATCTTTTACTTCTGGCAGTGGTCTACTGTTTCAGATAACTATAAAATTCATTACCTGTTTTTTTGGTCTGGCTTTCAAACTTGTCCCGTTCTACGACAACTTCTTCATTGGTAAGCGGATCCATATACCGGACTTTCGTACTGTTATAGCTCATAAGCAGAACAAAATGATTGTCTCCAATATTAGCAATCACCGGTATTTCTTTGGAGATATAATAAAGGATCTGGCTCAAGCTGCATCCATATAAATTCAAAGCTCCGCCTTCCACATATTGGTCCAGAATTTCTGTCTTCTCTTTTGTCTCTGACTTTATTTTTTCCAGCTCTGCTTCTTTTCCTTCCAGTGCTGCAATCATAAAAACACAGGCTGCATAAGTATCTTTTGTCGACGTTACCTGCTGTAGATTTAAGCCAATGACCTGATTATACTGAGCAATATTGCTCTCCCAGATAGTCTGGCGGTCATTGTTCACAACCAGCCCTCTTATCTCTTCAGCTTCTTTGATTGCTTCCAGAATCGTACTGTAGGTGTTGGTCAGAACTCCATTTGCATATACCATATACTGTTTTACATTCATTCCCCTCTCTTCCACATTAACAACCTTCATCTCATCCGATACCAGTTCTTTGGATAATTTCAGGGTCGGAACAGTCTGTACATAGATATAGAGAGGGAACTGAAGATACAGCTGATTGTAGCAAACCGTATCGTATCCATATACAACCGATATATGAGAACCTTCTTCTTCCTCTTTGTAGCGGATATAATCCGGTGTTGTCTCTTTATAAGTAGTTCCCTGTTTTCTTCCATAGGTCAGCTGAATCACATTTCCACTTATTTTTGTTTTTAATATTTTTTGATTGTTTCGTTTGTAAGTTTTTACTTCCTGGCCTTTCTCATCCACAATCCGAATCTCATACATTGGAAATACGACAGAGCCTCCTTTTGTCACTTTTACATCAGATTCGTTCGCAATTCCATAGATAAAATCTGACAGCACAAAACCGGCAGACTGAATTCGTTCTGTGTCAGAGCAGGTAATCTCCTTTTCTTCCTGGGTTTCCAGATTTAATAACACAATTTTTTTATTTTTTGTACTATCTTCTTTGTTCTGAATCGCAATCACACTGTGATCCGAAGAAGCTGTCAATGCATTATTGACCAGGTTTTCCCGCAATATCTCCCACTCACCATTCTCTGTATCTACCTGATATAAGGTTCCATCCAGCAGGAAAAAGAAAATCTTTTCCTGGTTTAAATAGGAGAATTTTCTGATATCTTCCTGGATATTCTGATAAGGGATTTTTGTTGGAATAAAGGCCAGTTCTTCATTGGTACTGGCTTTTGCATTAAAATGATATAAGGCAATTCCATTCTGGCCTTCGTGTCTTCCCCGGTTCATATAGCCATAAACAATAAAATCGATATTACCCTGTTTGTCCATGCTGAGAATGTGGATATCGTGCTGATCGTTGCCAGCCCGGTCATCCGTCAGATCTTCTGTCTGAAAACTGAATACTTTTGTCACAGCCGTATCCTGATAACTGTAATACCACAACTGCCTTTCCCGGACAAAACAGGCTTTTTCATTATCTTCACTTGCCACATATGTCACATTTCCGTTTAATCCGGAACCAAGATAAATTCTGTTATTGGCCTGATCCAGATATTCCGGATTATAATAAGCTTCCTGGCTTCTTTCATAATCCAGCAAAAACATTCTGTTCGGACTGTAGCGTACTTTATAATTCTCGACCACATCACATTTTTGGATCTGTCCTTTTCCGTTACTCATGGATAAAATAAACCTAAGTTCTATAGCCGTATAATCTGCATTAATTTCTTTGATCGTTGCAGACACATTTCCTTCTCTTTCCGGTTTTGCCGAAGCATACGTAACCGCTTCGTAACTGGAATGAATATTGACAGATCCCAGATTATTGCTTACAACTTCTGAGTCCGGTTCCAGATAAGCATTCAGACTGTCATCCTTATCCAGCATCATCTGACTTAACTTTTTTGCAAATGTAATGCTTTCCTGAAAATGCAGATCTGTCCCATATTTGACTCGGGAATAGTAATTTACCTTTCTGCTGGAATCTAATCGAATCGTAAACTTGATCAAATATTCCTGTTTGGAATCCAATATATTTTCAAAAGTCAGCTTCTGGGTCTTCACTCCATCCTTTTCTTCCAGTTTATTTAATACGCCTTCTTCTAACAGTTTTGAGTCTGCACCGTAAAATACCTGATAATAAATTGCTGTAATATCATAATCATAATCCTGAATTTCCAGCTGAATCGAGTTGGAAGCGTCCACCGGCGTTACAGAATCCCGGAGCAATGACTCATCGATTTCATCCATATATCCATACATACGGTTGACCTGTTCCTCTCCAATCCGGATTCCAAGTACCGGGAGAGTCGCTTTCAGCATCTCCGAGGCTCCCTCATTTTTCTTTTCTGCATAGTAATAGTTAAATCCTATCAAAGACAGGATAAAAACCAAAAGAAGTACACTTCCTTTTATCATTCTTTGTTTTTTCATCTGTCTTCCCCATTTCTCAATAATCGTTCCAAAGTTCCATGACCATTAGTCAAAGCGGCCGCCTGATTCACTGCTTCTTCCTTTGCTTTCTTTCCTGTATAGACAGCACGGATCAGAATATTCTTTGGCGTATGCTCCATATCAATGAATTCCAGAATCTGAACCTGATATCCTTGTTCTTCCAGGAGTTTTTCCCTCATACCATCGGTTAGCAGAGCTGCAAATCTCTCTTTTAAAAGACCGTAATCCATAATCGGTGACAGTTCTTCACAAAAAATCTTCCCATTCAATTCATGCTGACAGCATGGAACCGATAAAATGACTTTCGCACCCCAGGATACCGCTTTAAATAAAGCATAATCCGTTGCGGTATCACAGGCGTGAAGAGTCACGACCATATCAATGCTGTGTCCGTCTTCATAAGCTGCAATGTCACCTGTCTCAAACCTCAAATGTTCATAACCATATTTCTTAGCAAGCTGGTTACAACGTTCCATCACATCCGTTTTCAAATCCAGTCCGATCATTTCCACCTGATATCCTTTCCGATCATGGAGATAATCATACATGGCAAAAGTCAGATAGGATTTACCACAGCCAAAATCCAGAATTCTCACCGGATGATCTTTGGGAAGTTCCGGCAAAATATCTTCAATAAATTCCAGAAATCGATTAATCTGACGGAACTTGTCATAGCGGGAATGGACAATGGCTCCTTCTTTGGTCATGACGCCCAGATCTACCAGATAAGGAATTGGTTTTCCTTCCGGAATCAGATATTGTTTTTTTCGATTATGGGATAAGTCCCGTTCCGCCGTCTTGCAGGCCACCGGCTTTATCTTTACCGTTGCTTTTCCTTTCTTGCTGATCAGTGCTGTAAGCCGTTCTGTCTCTGTCAACATCTCCACCTGGCGGAACTCTTCTAAAAGAGCCTCCAGTCTTTCCTTGCATTCTTCTTCCGTCAGATTTTCATGAAATACTTTCTTTTCTTCATAAGCTGCTTTCTGATAACACAGCTTTCCTTTTAATTTCACCGGCCTGATTACAATTTTTTTCACGCCGCCTTTTGTTCTTGGGTTACTCAGGGTTATATGTATCAAATGACAGGAAATTCTCTGTCTCATTTTCTCTGTTAATTCTTTCATGTCTCTATCCTTTTTCTTTTTTTCATTTTGAATCGATAATTCCGAATGGATTTGCCCATCCGGTCTTTTTTCTATTCTCTCTTATTGTACAAGGTGTTCTTTAAAAAAACAAACCCTTTCACAAAAAAATAAGAAAGGTTTTTGCCTTTTGTAACAGTTTTCCCTCACATTTTCCTGATTTTTTCATAGACTCCTAGTATAGCAAGAATGGAGTCATATATCCATGAATGATAAATTCCAAATCAATTCCCTGCCCACCTTTGAAGAAATTGAACAGGGTCTTTCCCGCGGAATGAAAAAAGCAGAGCCTTCTTATCTGAATCCGGAACGGTTTATGCTGGATGAGTCTGTCATCGACCGGGATTACAGCTATATGAAAAAGAATTGCCCATCCATCGTCGGACAAATCTCTGAATGGATGGAAGATGAATGTGATCGTCTGGAATATGAAGGAAGTTTTCTTTATGATCAGTATCCGGATAAAACAACCATTCAAAAAATAGCAGACAGGATTGAAAAAAAGCTTCCTCCTGATACTGCCATTTCTCCAAAAGATCTGATTATGGCCCTGCTTTGTGATGAAATTTTATATCGGCGCTGCCGTTATTACAGAAAGAAGAAAATGTTTGAACACGATTAATAGTCTGTCCTTAAATAGGGCATGGCAAGGTAAAAAACAGTACAGTCCTGTTCCTCATCATAGGTAAATACCAGATTCAGGTTGATTTCATTATCTCCATAAGCGACAGAATCTTTTAACAGATCACTGTAGCCGTATACGGTATACAAATCTTTCTTTTTTACTGCTTCCACTTCCTTTGCTTCCAGATAATGAAACAGCCTGTCTGTCAGTTCTTCCTGCTCGGCCAAAGACAGCCGTCCTGTTCGTTCTCCCTCCAGAGTCAGATTTGAATAAATCGAAAGATTCCAGTCTTTCATCACTTTTTCTATTTTTTCTTTATAAGCAAGCATCGTATCCATTTTCTTTTTGGAGCGATACAATATATAGAGATATTGTTCCTGACACCGGTTTCCATCCCCCATGTCGGCTTCGATTGTCGTAATGGATAAATGAACCGATCCGATATCTCCCTCTTTTTTCAGTATTGTCCGTTCTGTATTTTCCCTGTTTTCCTGGCAAATTTCATAATCTTTTCCCAGACCAAGCTCATCTGCCAGATCTTCCAGAACATGCTTTTTTTCTTTTTGATTCAAATATAGCTTATTGATTGACGCAGACATTTCGATACAGCCTTCCACCGGGACAGAATCCAGGATATCAAAGGTCTCCAGAATTTTCTCTTCCTGATCCCACCGATACAGGGAATAGGCCTGTAAAATCACTGCGGTCCAGATCAGAATCAGGCAAATCACGATTTCCCATCTTTTTTTCCTATTCATATGATTTTCCTCTTATTTTTTTCCTGTTACTGGCTAGTATGAACTTTTTTTCCGGTTTTTAAACAAAAATTCATTGACTTTTCCTGAAAAAATCTGCTAGTATAAAAAAGTCGAGTAGTCGAAAAGGCGTAAATCCAGATTTGGATTTGCGCCTTTTTTTGATGCTAGGGTCAAAAGGTCATTCATTTCATGCTTGCATGATAATGCATGACTTTGTCACAAATTAATTACACAATTCGGAGGTAGACATGAAAACACAAGAATCTATGAACAAAATGGCCACGGTGGACATAGGAAAACTGATGCTTTCCATGGGAATTCCTATGATTTTATCCATGGTACTTCAGGCCTTCTACAACATTGTAGACAGTGCCTTCGTTTCCAATATGCCAGGTACCGGAGAAGCCGCTTTAAATGCTCTGACACTGGCCTTTCCGGTTCAGATGCTGATGGTGGCAATCGGCATTGGTACCGGTGTGGGCACAAATGCCCTGCTCTCAAAAAGTCTGGGACAGGGAAATACAGAGAAAGTGAACAAAGCATCCGGGAACTCTCTTTTTCTTGGCCTGGTCATCTATATTGTATTTTTCCTTTTTGGATGTTTCGGTATCAACATTTATGTGTCTTCCCAGACATCCAATCCACAAATCCACCAGATGGCTGTGGAATATTTAAGAATCTGCTGCCTGTTATCTTTTGGAATTGTATTCTTTTCTATTTTTGAAAAGCTGCTTCAGGCAACAGGCCGTTCCATCTATTCCACCATCGCCCAGGTAACAGGAGCCCTGACCAATATTATTTTCGACCCGATTTTAATTTATGGCTATTTTGGTTTTCCTGCCATGGGAGTAAAAGGTGCTGCTTATGCTACGATAGCCGGACAGATTATTTCCTTTTTACTGGCCCTTTTCTTCCATTTAAAATACAACAAAGAAATATCCAACAAAAGTATTTATTTCAAGCCTTCCGGAAAAATCATTGGTGAAATCTATGCCATTGGACTTCCTGCCATCATTGCCCAGGCTCTCATGTCCCTGATGACATACGGCCTGAATATTATATTAGGAAGAATCGATGAATCTGTTGTAACGGCTTACGGACTTTACTACAAAATCCAGCAGTTCATCTTGTTTGCTGCCTTTGGACTTCGTGATGCAATTACACCTATTGTTTCTTTTAACCATGGAATGAGAAGCAAATCCAGGGTAAAATCCGGTATCAAATACGGTATGGCATATACTTTAATCATTATGGCAGTAGGAATGGTTGCTCTGGAGCTCTTTGCAGTACCTTTTTCTGCGGTATTCGGTCTTTCCGGAACAACCCAGAATCTTTGCATCAGCGCTATGAGAATAATCTCCTTAAGCTTTCTGTTTGCAGGTGCTAATGTGGCTTATCAGGGAATTTTCCAGGCTCTTGACAGCGGCATAGAGTCTTTGATCATTTCCATCTGCCGGCAATTTCTGTTTGTACTTCCGGTAGCCTGGTTCTTCTCCCTGTTTATCCCTGAATCCATGGATAATATCTGGCTTGTATGGCTGACCTTCCCGATTGCGGAAATCGTCTCCGCCGTCATCGCCAGCATTTTCATGGTGCGGATCAACAAGACTAAAATCAAAGAATTGGAGGGCTAAACAATGAGTAAAAAAATTATTACCATCAGCCGAGAGTTTGGAAGCGGCGGAAGATATATCGGAGAGCAGGTAGCAAAAGCTCTTAACATTCCTTACTATGACAAAAAAATCATTGCAAAAGCAGCGGAACAATCCGGCTTGTCAGAAGAATTCATTGAGAAAAAAGGAGAATATTCCCCGATTAAAAGTATGTTTGCCTACGCTTTTGTAGGAAGAGACAGCACGGGAGCATCTCTGGATGACTACCTGTTTTCTGTCCAGAGAGATATTATTTTAGACATTGCCGCTCAAGGCTCTTGCGTAATTGTAGGAAGATGCGCTGATTATATCTTAAAAGAGGATCCCTCCTGCATCAACATTTTTATTCATGGCAACATGCCGGAAAAAACAGCCCGCATTATGTCCATGTATGAAAAAACAGAAGCAGAAGCGGTAAAATTAATCAAAGAAACCGACAAAAAAAGAGCATTTAATTACAAATATTATACGGATCAGAAATGGGGAATTGCCCAAAACTACACCCTTTGTCTGAACAGCAGCCAGATCACCTATGAGAAATGTATTGAAATTATTGCAGATTTAGCAAAATAAATGCTTACATGAAAATATTTTTAATGGTATAATTAGTATATACAATTTCCCTAAAACCCAGTCCGGAGCAGGTCAATTCCCGGACAAAGCATAACCGGAAGCAGTGTTTTCTTACACTCTTCCGGTATCTCTATATAAGGAAGTGAAAATATGTTTCAGGTAAATGATGTCGTTGTATATGGAAACCATGGTGTCTGCAAAATTACAGATGTGGGAGCCCTGTCCATGTCACTGGCTGATAAAGACACCATCTACTATACTCTTTGCCCGGTTTATCAGCGTGAAACCCTGTTCTATGCTCCTGTAGATAATCAGAAAGTACTGATTCGGCCTCTCATTACAAAAGAGGAGGCAGAGAGGCTCATTGAAAACATTCCGAATATTGATTCCATCTGGATTACCAATGAAAAAGAGCGGGAATCTTTGTACAAATCAATCATCAAAACCTGTGATTGCAAAGAATTAATTAAAATCATCAAGACTTTATATCAACGAAAAGAATCCCGCATCCAGGACGGCAAAAAAATCACATCCATAGACGAGCGATATTTTCGCATGGCAGAAGGACAACTTTACGAAGAACTGGCCTATGCCCTGGGCATTGAAAAAGAAGCAGTTGTATCTTATATCGCCGAAAGTGTTCAGAAAAAGAAATGACAATAGAAGCTCTGTTTTTCAGAGTTTCCATTGCCATCTATGGCAGAGAGCTGATTTTCAGCTCTCTTTTTAGTATTCCCGAAATTGCTCAAAGGCAAAAATCAGGCTTCGTTTCGTTATTCCGTTTTCACAAATTTCCACTGCGCGTCTTTCACTGGTAGCAGCAAGCACTTTTATCTTCTCTTTTTTTAATAAAGTAATAACTTGGAACGCCAATGTAAATTCTCCCTGACACAAAACAGCATCCGGATGATAAGACAGAATTTTGGCTGTATAGTCCCGGGCTATCTGATGTACTTCTGCCTGCGAAGCAGCTGGAGGCACAATCGGAAATGGAACATCCTGAATTTCCCCATAGGTTTGGGCCTCCTTCTTTTGTTTTGGATCCCAGTTTGCAGAAGGATGATTGGTAAAATTAATAAACATTTTATATGCCTCCTTATCTTGGTCTTTGCAATAAGCACCCCATGCCAATACTATTACGTGATCCGATTCCGGATAAAAGCGCTAATTTGATTAATTCGGGAGAACCTTTTATCCAAAAATCCCCTTTCCATCCGGAAATAAAAAACTTTTTATAGGATAAATGAATTTCTTTCATTCTCCCGTTGTCGATAGGAGTAATGGAAAAATCATCATCTTTCGGTTTTTCCAGATAAAAAGCATCATATTTATGAATCAGATTCTTTCGAATCAGCTGACTGAACTCTTTTTGATGTGGGCTCAGATATATGGTCTTTTTCTTTCCATCTATGGTATATAAGGTAGAATGGACCGTCACCGGGGATAAGGTTCGAACACGACAGGACATCCATTCTTCCCTTACCAGTTCACAGTTTATCAGGGAAAGATCGTACCAGCCTAAATGAAATTTTTTTTCTTTTTTGATATTATCCAGAATAAATTCATGGCTTTCTTCCTCATAAAAAGAAAGATAGAACTGAATGGGCCCGGAAAACACGATTTGATGCCTTCCTGAGTCTATGACATAAGCCCCAATCAGATTGGAAAACGTATATAATTTATATACCCGGTTTTCTGTATAAAATCCCATATCGTGAAGAAAGACCGAATATTCATTTTCCAGCCAATGAAGCACGGATGCCTGAAGAATCTGGTTATAATGAATCGGCAGCCTTACTTCTCCCGGATTTTCCAATGTAATCCTGTATTTCAATGTTTCTTTCCTTTCCCTGATTTCTTCCCGTCCTGGGAATCATCGATTACTTTTAAAACAGGTACTTTTCCCTGCTCTATATTTGGCAGTGACTTTCGGTAACTGCCGCTCTTATTCTTCGTAAACCAGTTAAAACCTTCCTTCATTTCCGTATCATCAGCCTGACTCTTTGTATAAGGATAGGAGACTGTATGATTTTTTGTATTGCCAAAGGACATCAGGGCTTCAAACTGAGTCTGAATCCCTTCCTCCGTCACAAGTCCGACATCTGTATAATCCGGCTGTGCTTTCTTTTTGGTCCATTCCTCTTCTGTCCATTGCCAGAACTCCTTCACCGTCATCTCCTCCTCTTTCCAGAAATGATCCAGTGCAAAATCCAGTTCCCGGATTACAACTTGTTTTACTTTCATAGAAATACTTCCAAGTCCGAGGGGCTTGCCCAACCCAAGCTTATATCCCTTTTTATCATCAAAACTGAGATTTGCCAAATATACGATCTGCTCCAGCTGATCCTTTGTAATCGAATCAAAGTAAATTTCTCCCACAAAACTTTTTCCTGCCTTCAAAGGCCGGACTGTGACATTTCGTTCGGTTTGTTCTGCGGATGTTATACCGGATATCTCTTCATTTTTCAAATCCTGATGCCAGTAAAACTTACGCCCGCGAATCTTGGCATCATAGAGTACAAGGTTTTTTTGATTCTTTGTTTTGTCCATGAAAACATAATAATCATAATTCCACTCCATGATATTGTCTCCCGATGGCTTTTTTAAATAAAATTCTGCATTGGATATATGAGGCGACGCCAGTTCCTGCAAGGTAACCGGTTCCAGATAACAATCTTCCCGGTTTTCCATTTGAGCATCTGCAAAGCGAAGATGGGACGCCTTTGCTCTGTCAGCATGATTCATTCCTTTTTCTTCACTGACCATTCCGAATAAGGAACAGGCAGGACATAATTCCTGGGATGACTTGCATGGAGCAAACTCTCCAATCAAATCTTTTACCCTCTTTTCGTATAACTCTTTTGTGATTGCAGCCGGAGATAACAAAAGTTTCTGATCAGGCTTCTTCGTTTCATCCTGCGAATCATCTCGAAATGTTATGAGCTTATAATAAACAGGGAAAAACTCTGTCTTCGTCTTCCCGTCCAAAAACAGATTTAACCTTTTTCGATACTCTACATATTGTCCGGAATCCTCTTCATAAGCATCCAAAATCCCATTCAGATAGGCAAGGGATTCTTTTGGATCGAATCCTTCTATTTTAAAATAAGACTTTATCTTTTTCTGGTTATCTGTTTTTACTCTAGGACGAAAAACAGCCCCATTTCTTTTATTCCCCTGATAATTCCCATCCGAATCCTTCGGATTTTCTCCAATCAGAAGATACCCTGTTGCCTTTCCATCAGAATCCATTTTTCCATATTTTCTATAGCCTTCTTCTTTCACAATTCGGCACTTTACCTTCTGCCCATCCGTATATGTATTCCCTTCCGACACCGATTCAAAAGGTACTTGTATGGTATTCCCCTGAATCAAAAAAAGTCTGTTTCCATTTTTCCACAATAATCCGGGCCGGAAGGCCTGTCTGGGAGACAATCTTCGGTGCATGATTTCTTTTCCGTTCATTGCAGAAAGACAGGAACCTGTCACTGCTTCATAGACAGAGCGAAACATTCCCCTTATCTCACTTCCCGGAAGAACAGGATGTCTGCCTGTCTTAGATATATCTCCGTCTCCTGCCTGCAAAATATCGTAAGAAAAGAAATCATAGGATTTATGGTTTTCCACATCAGAGATAAATGCATTTTCACAACTGGCATTTGGGAAAAACAAAGGTGTTTTTGTCTCTATTTCATACACAATTTTTCCGGTGAATGTCTCTTCCCCCGCAGAGTCTGTCTTACTTTTCTTCTCTGATCTTCTCGGTTTCTCCGGCAGAGAAATAAAATGATATGGATTGATAAACTCGTTCCTGTTTTTTTGCATTTACGATTCCCCTCCTAACACAAACCAAGACGATAATCAACAAGCTTTAACAAATCATCCTCGTTATACCGGAAATAGTTCACAACTCTGATTTTTCGGCTATCCCGGTTCTCTTTGATCCAGTTTTCCTCGATCAGGATTTCCTCTTCCAACTTTTCATATTCTCCAACAGGGTAGAGGCTGTCATCTACCACGCTTTCCAGATAAGAGCGGTACAGTTGTGAATATACTGCCCTGTATTCCTGTTTTTCATTGAAGCAATGGAGTTCCAGCAATTTGCCTTCCGTCTTTTCTCCCTCTTCCAGAGCCTTTTCCAGTTCCTGAAAACCATGATAGTCTGCATAATAAATTGTGCCTTGAAAATAAGCCAGTATTTTTCCCCGGGCCGGAATCTTATCTTTTTCTTTTAAATCAGCAATTCCCATAATGTTTGATTCCCTCCCTTAATTTTGTAAGATAATAGCTTTGAAGCTGGCTTTCTGACTTTTCTTCTTTCTGATTTTCGCCCACATCTGCATTTGTTCCATAGCAATCTATTTCTATTTCACCATTTTCTTTAAAAATACCATGGCCGATTGCCGCACAGCCTCCAATGGATAAATATCCATGCTGCAGATCCTTGATTGCCAGCAGCAAAAGTCCGATGATCCATTCTGAATCTGCTTTGTCATTTTTTACTTTTATTTCCAATACAGTCCGTCCCAATGCTGCGGCCTGCTCCGTATATAATCCGCCATCTACAACCGCATTTTCAAACCGGCTGATTTTATTTCGAACCAGAATCACAGATCTGGTGTCCGGACTCATCTGACTTTCTGTCACAATAATATCTGATTTTTTATTCCTGATCTCTTTTTGTTTTTTTCTGCCGGGGCGAAGATTTTCCTCCACATATCCCCAAAAGCATTCATAGGCACCAAGCATTTCAAAAGTCCCGCCTAACTGAGTGAGGATTTCTTTTCCCCTCTGTCTGATTGCTCCCTTAACACTGGTTCCCGGAATCACTGCGACTGAATCCATCTCTTTCTTTTTTGTTCCTTCTTTTGCAGGATCCACACAATCCCGATGGCTCATCAAAGATACAAAATCCGGCATTCCTTTTTTTACTCCGTATTGGCGGATAGACAAAGCACCGGTTAAGGTCAAAGGCACTCTTAAAGTAACATAATCTGTCCTTATTTCCTGCTGCCCGATTTTCTGTGTCAGATCAAAATCCGGATCATCTTTCCAGTTTTTCCAGTCAAAAGAAATCCATTCCTCCACATTTTCTTTGGAAAATGATTTCTTCGACAATTTCAGAACCTGAAGCTTTCCAAGTCCACTTGTCTTTTTGGCTCCCAGGCGAATTTCCCCCTGATTGATTCCTTTTGCAAAAGTAAGAATTCCCTGTTCGATTTTATCTTCCATCCCGGCTTCCCAGATCAGTGCTTCCATCCGGACTATGCCAGAACCCCATTCCAGGATTTCATAGTCATATTTGCTTTTCGCAACGGACACTTTATTTTCCAGTTTTACTCCATCCCGGACTGAGATGATCGGCTCTGTATCGAACCAAAGATCGTTGACCCATAGTCGGCTCATCCTGCCATCATCCCGGTTTCGCTCGCCAAATATTTCTTCGGCACCGGACTGATTCTGACCAACATCCTGTTCTTCCACATAACTGCGGAATGCTCCTGCCAGAGAGCTTCCCGGTACAAAAGGATTTCCTTCCTCATCCCGAATTACATCACAATCTGTTTCCACCGACATGCCATTTGATACACAAAGAGGGGTTTTCAGACTGATTTCCATTCTATAATAAATTCGTTTCATCGGACTGGTCATAACTCTCCTCCTTTTCCAGGGTACGGCCTTTATATTTTGCTTCCAGCAGAAAGGCTTTGATATAAATCACATAGGCTTCTTCCTCTTCCAGATAGCAATACCGGTTTGCTTTTTCTCCCTCTCTCATTTTATTGATAAACGTACGAATCGAAGATGCCGCCTTGTTTTGATTCCCTTTTTTCTTTTCTGAGAACTCATTGCAAATTTCCAGAAATTCTTCTTTGTCTTTTGACTGTCTCAAGGCAAGCAGCAGCTTGTTTACAAGGGCGTTCAAAGACGCCTCCTTCATACAGGCCTGACCGGCCAATCTTCCGGATACCTGAAGGTTCTTTTTTTCCTGTTCTTTTTTCAACTGAACCATCAGGAAAGAAGAGGATTTTTCCTTTTCTTCGAAAGCAGCCTCTTCGAATGCTTCTTTTTTATTTTCTTCATCCGTCTGCTTCAAATCCACTTCTCTTTTTTCCGGCACCGGACATAGCATCATTTCACCAAAGCCTTCTGCTGTTCTTTCTCCAAAGAAAAAGCTTTCCGTACTGACAGGAAGAGGCTTTCCATCTCTTTCTTTGACTCGAATCACAGAGCCTTTATTCAGGAGCACCAGAGTCTGTTTTGGTGCATGCCAGGTCGTCTGCCAGCCGCCTGTCATGGCATAATTTAAATAGCGTTCCATCGGATCCGCTTCCAGGCAGATTTCCCTTCCGGTTTTCTCAGAAAGATAATAAGACAATCCTTCCATCAAATCAGATACATCACAGGAAGCCATCCCGTTTTGATCGTAAAAGAGAACCGGGGATAACAGATATAACAGGCAGGATCCCTGCTTTGGTTCTGTTTTTTCTTCCAACAATGCCACCGCATCCAGAATCAGCTGAGCTTTTCCATATTCTGTATTTTTTCCATAACCAATCCGCACCTGGCCCTTGTCTTCCATTTTCAACAAAATCTTCTCCATCTGCCAGCCTTTCGCCTGAAGGAAACCGGCAAAGCTCTGGCCTTCCACAATACTGGACATCTGGTAAAATTCTCCCTGTCCGTTTTTCAGGGCATGTCCATAGGATTTATCCTCCGGTCTGGAATGATGATAACGTACCTGAGTCTCCACATTCTGAATGATTTTTCCGTTTTTTCCCTGAATCAGGTATCCGGATTCTACTCCCTCCATCTGCTTTCCTTCGGTTTCTTCCTGATTTCCTTCTTCTTTTGAATCAGAAGCATAATCATAAATTTTCTGATCCGCAGAATCTTTTACCTTTCGATAAGAAACCGGCACTGGAATTCCCCGGTTCTTTCCTTCTGACAAATATAAATTGGAACAGCAGACCGGCTCATCTTCCATAATCTTTCTGTATTCTTCTTTTCCCAGCCATCCTGCAATCATTCCGAGAATCTTGCTGCCTTCCAGATAATCTTTTGTGTTCTCCTGTCCCTTGTCTATGGATTTTACAATGACAGGTTCCTGTAACATCAGATGAAAGGACAATCGATACGTTCTGTCATCTTCCAGATCTGCTTTTCTGATTTCTTCATAATGAATCGTTTTTTTCTTTTCCTGTTCTTCTTCCACAGGTTCCAGACGGATGGCTACTTCTCCCATACCTCTTGTTCGGTTCATCCCCATATGTCTGGTTATTTTACAGATATCGTTCATTGTATCATAATAAATTTCCGGGAAAGAAACCATGCTTTCAAAACAATTTCCCTTTTTTAAAACGCGCTGGCAACGAAGAGATTCCTGTTTGGCAATTCCATGTTCCAACGACGTCTGATAACGAAGAGAGGTAAATAAACCAAGCACATTCATCGGGTGAGTCAATTCTGTATCTTCCTCTTCTTCCAATTCCTTGCAGCATCTTTCATATTCAGGAACTCTTGCATTATCAATGACAAGACATCCGCTTTGACTGCCCTTACTGCCAAATAACTCTTCTATGGGCACTTTCTTTCCCCAGTCGAAAAGCTGCAAAGCCGACTCTCTCAGGCATCCTTTGATGCGTTTTCCGGAAATAAAAGGAAGACCATATCTGTCATACTCCACTTCTGCATCAACTGCACTGTTATACACCGCTCCGGAAGCCGGACAGGTATCACTGAGCAATTCAATCATCATTTTGTACTGCATCCTGTGTCCTCCTTCCTCATTAAAATATCTTCATACCATTCCAGCATCTCCAGCTCGTCATACCAGTTGGCAATCCCATTTCCATCAAAACATTCCATTGGGAAGGATTTGCCTCTTGACTCCAGAAATGTTTTTAAAGTATCCATTGCCTCTTTGCCTTTGCTGTAAGTATTCCGAAGTTCTTTTAAGTCCGATTGGGCAAGACCGTTTTTTCCATTCTCAAACCCGTACATGATCTCCCGGAACAAGGCAAAGGAATCCGCCTGATTGATTTGATCCATTTCGGCATACCGTTTAAGCTCGGGACGATCAAATGGAATATAATAAGGTCTTTTGAGCAGATAAGTTCCATCTGCCAGCTGATATTGTTTTTTGCGGTCTTTTTCAAAATCTGTTGTATGAATACTTTTGCATATTTGAAAATCAACCCAGTTCCCGATTTTTCCGTCTACTTTATGTTTTTCTTCTTTGGCTCTTTTTTTCGCATTGTGACAACATTCTTCTGCCACTTTATATGCTTCCGAAAACGGAAAGTGACTGTTCATATAGGCGATACCGGCACATACGGAAAAGCCGTATTTTTCTTCCTCTCTGATGCCATCTTCCTCATATAATAGCTTGCCTTCCAGCCCTTTTACATATGCCAGGACAAGAGACAGGGCCAATCGTCCCTGACAGACAAAGGTTACGTCATCTCCTGCGCCTATGATTTTTCTCAGATAAATTCTTCCTTTGCTTTCCCCTTCTGTCTGTTCTGCCCAGATCAGAAGCTTCTGTTTCATAAAATCATACGCTTCCTGAAAAGATTGATTGATATTATGGGAAATTTGTTTCATCTGCTCTTTTGCAACCTGATAATCGTCAATTCCTTCCATCAGCTGTCCGATTTTCTGTCCCATGCTATTCCCATCAATATGTACCAAAGCCAGCATACTGTCTCTGCCTTTCTCATCGACCAGAGAATCAAACTGAATCTGTTTTTCCTGCTCTTTTTGCAAATCATTTTCCAAAGCCTTTCTTTTTAAGCAGACTTCTTTACTGACAGGAATCTTTTTTCCATTTACGGTAATTGTCTCAGAAAGGGGAAGGCCGGTTTGATTTTCCCGCTTCATGATTGGAAGAGCCCCCATCATGTGAACCTTCGGCATTCTTGCTTTCACCTTCG
Source organism: Lachnospiraceae bacterium (assembly GCA_022766905.1). Lineage (GTDB taxonomy): Bacteria > Bacillota > Clostridia > Lachnospirales > Lachnospiraceae > SIG292. The sequence continues at coordinate 4,662 of JALEPU010000012.1, read as the reverse complement.
TTTTTTCTTCCTGAAGCCTCCTGTAGTCTTTCATATAATGATCTGTCTTTTCTACCACTGCAATAGCAAGCTGGAGCGAGTAAGTCTGCTCTAAGATCCATCGTCCCAGCATACGATTCATCTTCTTTGCCAATTCTCCTTTTTGGAAAATGGCAACGGCATTTCCGCCTCCGATCATTAAGATTTCCAGCTCTTCCCCGGCAAACCCCAATGCTTTCCTGCATTCTGTCAAGCCTTTTTCCAGAATACCATCCACTAATCTGGAAGCTCCCACAATATCTTTTACTTTATTCGTTCGAAAAATAAAGTTCTGGATTTCCCGGATATCATACATGACCAGGACTTCTTTTTCCAAAAGTTCTTCTCTCATGTTCTCTCCCTTATTTTACCTGCCAAATCAATTCTTCCGCCATATCCGCATAGGCTTCGATGGCAACCTTCATTTTTTCTACCGTTACCCTTTCGCCGGAAACTGCCGCATGATTTACCTCATTTCTCTGATTTTTCAAAGCCATATGAAGCTGAATCAGACGATTCAGAAGCTTACCATCGGCAATCACTTTCTTATCGAAATCCAGCTTTAACAAAGCTCTGCACCGTTTTCCTCCGGATTTCCATTCCAGAGAGACAGGTTTCTCCCACCTCATTTTTGTAAGCGGAACACGTTTATAGGTATTCATGGAATTACTTTCAAGCGGAATGTAGCAAAATTCTTTTTGTCCATTTACTCTTTCCCAACGAAGTACATTTTCTCCGGCAAAACTTTGAAAAACATAATTTTCTGCTTTTTCCCAGGCTTTCTTACTTCTGTCGACTACATCGGCCGCTTTCCATTTGCTGTCCCCTTCTCCGACACATTCATATCTTTTTCTGTCTCCATAAACGTCCAGTTCCTTTTCCGGATCATAGCTAAAAATCCTATAACGGAAGAACTCTTCCGGCATCTGGCTTTCGATTAAGGTAAGGGCCTGCTGAATAAAATCCTTCTTCAGGCACCAGCGTATTTTATCAACAACTGTTCTATTTTCTTCCAGCAAAACCCCATACTCTTTCCTGATATTATCCCGGAACAGCATCAAATATTCATCCTGCTTTTTTTGCTGTTTGGAATTCAGCCACTGATTCATCTGAGTCAAAGCATCATCAAAGGCCTTCATATCGCAAAGCTGAATCGCATCAGAAATATTCTGAATAATATTACTTAATTCCATATCCGGTTCCGGACGGCTCTCCAGATAGCGCTTCAGACTTTCCGATCTTCCATAGTCCAGGAACTCATGCATTCCGGATACAAAATCAAAAATCTGAAATGTCTCTGTATCCTGCATGATCCGTCCTTTTCCTCCACTATATTCTACTTTATAGATTTTCTTCGTTTCAATTCCTTCCTGTTTCAATAATGACATGATTCCCTGCATAACCAGCTGGGTTGCCCGGAATCCTCCATGAATATCCAGATAGATATCCACTTTATCTTTTGATACCAGTTCTCGAATTTTCAGAATAGCTTCTACAATTCCCGCAGAAATATTATTTTCATCAATTGGCTGCATCACAAATTCCGGGCAGTTAAGCTGATTTTCTTTACAAAATTCTTTTATCTGGAGTACAAAAAAATCATATGCGCTTTCCTGATATATTTTTTCGTTTTCTCCATCTTTCATCATAAAATTCTTTTTTTCAGTTGTCGCTGTTGTTGTCAACACTAAAATAGAATCCAGGTTTTTCTCTTCTTTTTTCCAATCCAACATCAGCATTTTCGGTACCGGTTCTAATTGACCGTATCCGGTAATGATGCTGCTGTCATCTTTTTCTTCCGATTCTGTTTGATAGGTAGATCTATGAAGCTCGCCTGTATTCCGGTCCAGATTTAAAGTACTCATACATAATACCAATACATTTTTCATTCATACTCCTCCTGTTTCATATTTCCAGTTTTTTATAAGCTCCTGTTTCACAGGCTTTTTCCAGATTATTGTCTTCCGGAAGCAATACACTTCCATCCCGAAACATAAGTTCCAGATTCACCTGATACTTCCACCCAGCATGGATGACTGCAACGATCAGGCTTTTTAATCCGGATGTAAAAACCCTGATTTTCCGATTTCGATAATCCTTTAATACAGAATCCGCCTCTTCTTCCATTTTATCTACATCCTTCGGATCGACATCACTTCCAAAGATACAGGGAAGATTCTTTAAGATGTCGTGCCGCCCTTCGCAAAGCTGAAAAACGGCATCAGGGGAATCTTGCTGTGACTGTTCCCTCTCCTTCCGATGAATGGAATTGCATACATTCTTTTGAACAATGGTCCAGCTATAATGATTGGATGCATCCGCATGAACAACATCAAACTCCAAATGTTCCATTTCTGCAAGCACCTTCACTGCCGCTGCCGTCATCTGAAGAGTCCCTCCGGTAATATACAGAAGGATTTTTACTTCTTCCGGTTCCCAGCCTTTCAAAAAACAGGATATTTTTTCTTTTGTCGTATTTTCCAGGTAATTCATGTCGAACATCTGCTCCTCACCTAATGGAGTCAGCCAGATAAAATCCATATCCACCCCGTTTGTATTACCGGATTTTATCCCTACTCTCTTGATTACTTTATCCATAATATTCTCGCTATTTTCCTCTTTTTTATATCGAAAAGCAAAATATAATTTCCTTTGAGCAACCATACTTTCCATCTTCTTTTTATTTTCGATGCGCTGGTTCACTACATTTTTCAGATTTTCCGGTCCTTCTATCTCAATCAGATTCTGCAGTGCTAAAAGAATGCTGTGGATTTTTCTGTAATAGAAGGTTTCAAAATAGATCACCATCATCAGCTGATTTTCATCACGATAAATTTCCAGATCAAATTCTGAAAAATAATCCCGTATCATCTCCAGATCATTGATGATTTCCAGATTTTTATTCTCATCCAATTCCTTTCGGTATCTTACGATTACCTTTTCTCTTTTTATATTCTCATTCAAATACCGGACTTCCTTCATTACCACCTCTTCCGGATCCGGTACAGACAACAACTTTTTTGTCCCTTCCAGCATCTGAGCAATCTGTTTTAAAACAGCTGTCCGATAGTGAAGTTCAGAAGGTGTAATTCTGGTAATCCCATTTCTTTTTTCATCCCTTGTCCAATTTTCCGCTTCGTCCTCTTCTTTCACATAACGGTAGATATAAGTAAATGAATTTTCTTCCCGAAAAAATGCACTGTTTTTCTTTTCCATTTTTTCGTACATCTGTATATATGAAGATTTTATATTTTGGGGAATTTTCCGCAATTGACCGTTTTGATTGAGGATATCTTCTACCGCACAAAAATAGATTTTTTGTAAATCAGATAGGCTTACATCCTTTCCCCCTTTCCCTGTATCTAATTTTCCCAGACTGTTCAGATTTTTAATCAGAATCGTTCGAAACTCCTTCCTGTTATAGGCCATAATCTGAAACTGCCCTGTCATTTCTTTTGCATTGTATTCCAGGAAAACAGGAACGATCTGGTCATGTTCTCTTCCATTCTCCTTTGATTTTATGACATATTTTTTTCTGATACAGTTTAATAAATTCCGATAATTCTTCCCCTCATTTCCAACTGCAAAATCTGCTTGTATATCCTGTACCGGCCAATTCGTTTTGATCCATTCTTTGATTGGTTCCAAATCACCTGGCTCACTCCGAGACAGAAGCCCCAGACTTTTCCTGATTTCTTCATAGTCTTCTGCTGAAAAAAAGATCTGAGATAGATTTGGAAAACAATAAAAAATCATCTTCAACCATTTTATTTCCTGTATGGTAATTAATTGACTATTTAAAAAATGCTTCTCTTCTTGGGAAACACTCTTCTTTTTCTCCGTCTCCTTTTTGATTTGTTCCAGCATTCCATAGGAATTCACCGGGGTATATAAGCTGTACACCCGGGCGTTCACCGGAAGCTTCCCTGAGGATCTTTCTTTTTCCTTCTCCTCCGAAGGTGCCCAACCAAAAGAAAGTTCTGAAAGGAAAGTAACAGACTCATCCAGCACATAGGCAAAATCTCCAAAGGAGTCCAGCCACCGTTCAAATTCTTCTTTTTGATCCTGCTCTATTTCAAAACAAACATCATAACATTTATACTGAGACAGTCCATAATAAATATGGTCCATCTCCATCATTTTTTCTCTGGAAATAACAGCAGACTTTTCTTCTTCTGATCTTATTTTCCTCTTATATCCTTTTCGTTCCCCCTTTTCAATCTTTTCCCGAATATAACTTTCCCCGTCTTTTTCCAAAAACCGAACCAAATATTCCAGTTTTTCCTTTTCCATGCTCGGCTTAAGATGGATCATGTCCTCTTCTTCCCAGGCATCCAGAACCTCGATTTTAATATTGCCGTAAAGGGGCAGCTCTATTTTTTCTTTTTTCTTATTTTCATATACAAGATTGGGAAACTCTTTGTCTTTGACTAAGACAGAACAATATTTACCTTCCAGGATTACTTCTGTAGAGGAATCCGGATTGATATATCGGATTCCTTTTTTCTCTTTTATGGCATACCAGCAGGCATACATAAATTCCTGGGCAAATATGATTTTCGAAGGCAGGGGACGAACCAGAATATGGGCCTCCTTTTCATGCCGCTCCTGATCATACATATTTGTTTTTAAGAAATGTCCCAG
>JALEPU010000163.1 GCA_022766905.1 Lachnospiraceae bacterium | reverse complement strand
CCTGTGACCCTCTGCTTGTAAGGCAGATGCTCTCCCAGCTGAGCTAAGATCCCATGTCGTTTCGACAAGATATAGTATACTGGTTTTTGCCACTTCTGTCAAGACTTTTTTCATCTTTTTTTATATTTTTTAAATAGTATCTACATTTTCTTCGATTCTATTATTTTTTGAATATCAGATGGATGATGGGCAATATAAGCAGGGTGGAAAGCAAGCAGTTCCTCTTCCGGACGGAATCCCCAGGTTACTCCCACTGTATCTAATCCTGCATTTTTTCCCGTCTGCATATCAGTATTGGTATCTCCAAGATAAAGACAGTCTTTTTGCTCAAATCCAAGCTGATTCATGATCTGATAAACACCGCTTGGATCCGGTTTCCTTTTTACATCTTCCCGTTCTCCCTGAATATGATCGAAATAACCTTTTCCAAAAACAGTTTCAATATTATCAATGGCACGAAGATGGGGTTTGTTGGAAAGAACTGTAATCTTAATTCCTTCTTTTTTCAAAAATTCCAACAATTCAGGAATTCCGTCATAAGGTTTCACCTGATACATACAATATTTTGCGAAATTTTCCTGATACAGTGCCAGTACTTCTTCATAACGGGAAACATCTTTTCCTTCCTGTTCCAAAAGAGCTCTTTCTATTAACTTTCCTGCCCCGTCTCCTGCTAAAAACTTATATCGTTCTCTCTCAATGGAAGCATATCCAAAAGCTTCCAGCGTCACATTACAGGTATAGGAAATTGCTGTCAGTGTGTCCAGCAAGGTACCATCTAAATCAAAAATACAACATTGATACATTGTCTTTCTCCTTTCTGTCATTTCTTCTCGTAATTATTTCCTGTCATTCTGATTGCCAAACAAATAAATGGCATAGGAACCATAACATTTTGCCATAAGACCGATTCCTCTTTCATCAATATCAAAGGACGGATGATGGTTGGGATAGTTGATGCCTTCCCCTTTGCCGCCTCCGACAAATCCAAAAGCACAAGGCACTTTCTCCTGGTAATTGGAAAAATCTTCTCCCAGCATTAATTTCTCTACATGAGTCAGAACCTGGCTGCCAAGCATTTTCTCGATTCCCGCCGCCGCATCTTTTGCCGTCTTTTTATCATTGATCAGAGGAGGATGCGAGGTTGGATAAGCAATCAGCTTCCCTTCTCCTCCATACATAGACGCAGTTTTTTCTACCATCTCACCCATCGAGGCAATCATATCTTCTGCAATTTCTGACTGAAAACTGCGAATCGTTCCTGTCAGAACCGCTTCTCCGGAAATGATATTATACTGGGTTCCGGAGTGTAAGCTTCCTATAGTCAAAAGAGCCGTATCGATGGGATCGATCTGGCGGCTTACGATTGTTTGCAGGTTCATCGTAAGAGCTGCAGCCATCACTGTGGCATCCACACATTGATGCGGTTTTGCTGCATGTCCGCCTCTTCCTTTTAATCGAATCTCGAATCGATCTGTTCGTGCCATTCTTGGACCTGGTTCCATAGAAACGGTACCGTATGGCAAATCTGAGAAAATATGGAATCCCACCATACTGTCCAAATCATCTACCAGACCATTTTCAACAAAGAGTTTTGCGCCTTTACAGATTTCCTCTGCAGGCTGAAAAAAGAATTTTACCCTGCCGGAAAGCTTAGGTTCCATCTGTTTCAAACCATAAGCTGCCCCTAAAAGGCCTGCCACATGCGCATCATGTCCACAGGCATGCATATAACCATCCCGTCTGGAACAATAAGATGCCTCAGTAACTTCCTGAATCGGAAGTGCATCCATATCAGCCCTCAATCCAATGATTCCATTCTTTCCATTTCCCACAAAAGCGACAATACCGCTGGGTTGAATTCTCTCATAGGAGATCTTCCATTCTTTCAATTTCTTTTCAATCAGATCACAGGTCTTTTCTTCCGTAAGTCCAATTTCCGGCCATTGGTGAAGGTTTCTTCGAATATCAATCAATTCTGGTTCGATGGATTCAATCCAACCGGATAGTTCTTCAAATTCTGTCATCTTTCTCATCCTGCTTTCTTTCCTTTTAAAATCTTGTCTTATTTATCTGTCAGTAAATAGTTTTATGACAGATATTACGATAATAGTTCCGATAATAAACGGCAATAGAGCAATTAATACTCGAAATACCAGGGATAAAACTAAAACAATCAAAATAATAACTGCAGCAGTCGTAAGCCAGGCTTTCCATCCGCTTATCTCAATTCTTCTGTGAGAATAAGAAGCATTGTTATTTCCATACTCTATATCACTGCTTCCTGTAGATTCTTCATAATCATTCCTCTCATCCATGCTGTATCCCTTTGCTTCGATAATGGATTTTGCAATTCCATAAGGGCTGCCAAGAGAATCCAAAACTTCTTCTTCCGTTTTTCCGGCTTTGATTTCTTCCCTGATATATTCTTTATAATATCGGATACTGTCAAGTCGTTCCTCTTCCCTGACATTTCCCATTAAAAACTCATCCAGCTGTTTGATAAATTCTTCTTTACTCATTCGATCTCCTTTCATATTCCGGTACAAGACGAAAAGCTTTTTTACTAGCTTCTCCATATGCCTGAAAATTGAGTGAGCGTGCTTTCGTCCCATTCATGATTTGCTGAAATAATTCTCTGTTATAGTCTTCTTCTTTATAATTTTCAATCAGGCAGTGAATGACCGGTTCTTCTTTTTCTATTTTTTCTCTTGCAAATTTTATAAATTCTTCCTGATTTTCTATTACATATCCATTTTGTACATAGTAATTGTATTTTGTTCCTTCTGCTTTTGGATAATCCTCTTTTTTCCAGGAATGGCTTGCCTCCATATCTTCATCCGTTACATTATAATAAGCATATACATGACGATTTTCCTCATCAGGAACCGGATCATCCCAGGTCGTATCGACATGATACCAGTCTCCATCCAGGAAAATCAAATTCCAGGAATGGCTTACTCCGTCTGCCTCTCCCAGAACAATCTTACTTTCAATGCCATTTAATTTCATGAACAGCTGAAAAGCCTGTGTATATCCGCTGCATACTCCTTCATGATTCATCAGTACCCCGTAAGCGGTATATTCATCAGCGCCTTCTCCTGATTCCTCTTCCTGTTCCATATAACTTGTATGATCAATCAGATAATCATGGACTGCTTTTACTTTTTTATCCTCTGTCATGCCCTCTTCCATGATGGCATTCTGGATTTCTTCTACCTGTGCAGCCAGTTGTTTTGCCTTTCTCTGATCCTCTGTAAAAGAATAATCCCCCGTTAAAGCGGCAAGCACATAATAATTATCGGAATTATTTAAATAAAATACAGTTTTGTAATAAGTGATAAAGGGAAAGCTCCACTGGCTGTATCGGTCAACATAACCGTAAAATCCATCCAGATTCTGGTTCACTTCCTGAAGTTCTTCTTCCTCAATCTCCTTATTCACATATATGGTAAAAGAAGAACTTCCTTTTGCAAGTTCCTCTTCAATTCGATCTTCCAGATATTCTATCTGGTCAATTCTATCTTCTGACTGTTTCTCCCTGGCCATGCAGGTCGTACCTAAACTCCATACAATTCCTATGACAAAACAAGAAATCATTATTTTTTTCCATCTTCTCATTTTGTCATCTCCAAATTTGATAAACTATTCTTTTTTCCTTCCTATTTTAACACCAGAAAAAAGTGACTGTCAATGTACAACACTTTCTTTTACCTTCTATTTGTAAAAAATCACCTTGCTATAATATTTGTGAAATTTTTTTGTAAAATTTTCTTCATATTTATAAAACTTTATGATATACTTAGCCTGAGACATCGATCAAATGGGGCTATCCCCATGCTCAGACTTATAATCAGGGTTTAAAAATCGATATACCTGTCTGTAAAAGGAAAGGAGATTACAATGAAAAAAAGAAAACAACTTATCACCTTATTCCTTGTCTTTTTTCTTGGAATAAGCATAATTCCGGGCTTTTCTGCTCAGGCAGAAACGGACGCATCTCAGCCGGGAGATACGATTACGGAAAGTACCAGTCAAAATGAAGAAACAACTACCGAAGAAGAAAGTACAACCGGTAAAGAAGAGGAAACAACGACGGAAGATCCTGGAACAACAGTGGAAACAGAAAATGATGTTCTTTTAAAACAGCAGAACATTGCCTTCCTTACTCTTATCAATAAAGAGCGTCTGAAAAGAGGTCTTTCTCCTCTTGTATTTACTTCTTCCATGATGCAGGCAGCTCAGACAAGAGCAAAAGAATTGGAAATCAGCTGTTCTGATATTCGTCCGGATTCCAGCGAAGCCTGGTACACCGTTTTTGGTGAAAAGAATATTGTTCATGATATGACAGCCATGACCAGCAGTACGAACCGATTGTACAATGCATCTGAATTTCGTGCCTCCGGTTCTACTTCCGCTACAACCATGTATAATGCCTGGATGAACAACTCCAAGACGAAAACATCTTTATTAAAGAGTACATTAACCCACATGGGGCTTGGACATACCACCGGTTCTCTTATCATCAATGGTAAAAAAGATACAAATCCATGGGTTCTTCTTCTCATTGGAAAATATAAACCGGATTCCATTGAATTAAAAGAAAACACAGCAGCACAAACCTATCCGATGGGGCTTTCCATTGATGATATGGGATTTACCCTCTCCGTTCGCTCCATTTCTCCGGAAGGATATCCTTGTACAGGAGAAATACCAATCTTATCGGAAATGTGCAGCGGATACAGCACTACAAAATCAGGAACGCAAAAAGTAACTGTAAAATACAAATGTGGAACTTCCACTTTGACCACCAGCTTTCCGGTAAAAACAAAAAAAGTAACCCCAAAAACTCCAACCGGTTTTTCAGCAGCACCATCCACCTACAATTCTGTCACAATCAAATGGGCGCCTGTTAAAAATGCAACCAGTTATAAAATTTACCGTTCCGCAAAGAAGTCAACCGGCTATACAGTCATTAAAACATTAAAAGCCAGTAATCTGACTCTTAGTTCTTCCGGTGTCTATACATATAAAAATACCGGTCTTCTCAGCGGAAAACAGTATTATTACAAAGTCCGGGCATTTGCAGGGGGCGTAGGAAGCAACGCAACGAAAGCAGACGGTGCAAAACCGATGGTTGATGGACCGGCTTCCGTAAAAGCAACCAGAAAAAGTGCAACCAGCATCAAAGTAACCTGGAAGAAAGTCAGCCATGCGACCAGCTACAAAGTGCTTTATAAAACATCCAAAAAAAGTGCGTATAAACGAGCTGGGGTCACAAAGAAAAATTATTTTGTCATAAAAGGATTGAGCAAAAAGAAAAAATATTTTTATATTAAAGTTCAATCTTATCGAAATGGCCGTCCTGGTAAGTTCAGCAAAATGATTACGAAAAAAATGCGTTGATTTTTCGTTACTTTTCCATACTTCTTGCTTTTTTCTTAAGAAAGGATTAAAATAGATGTATTCTTTTAAAGTTGTCAATGACAGAAGAAGTTGAAGTATGGAGGAAATCATATGAAAAAAAACGGTTTAATAAACGGACTCATAAAAGCTGGCATTCTGGCAGCTACTGTTGGTGGAACTATTTACTTATTAAAGGACAAGATAGAAGAATGTCCAAAGTGTAAAGAATCCATTGACAAGGCCAAAGAATCCTGGAAGAAGTTCAAAGAAAATGACCAGATTGAAACAGACTATACCGATGACTTTGAAGATGATTTACAGGATGTAGATGATCTGGATGAGATTTTAGAAACTCCTCTTGACAGAGGTTACGTTTCCATCAAGCTTTCTGAAGAAGCTAATTTTGAAGAAGATGAAGATCAGGGAATTTCTGAAGAAGAAACATACTAAATGATTTTTTCATCTGAACAGATTTTTATTTCTGACAAAAACAGACTATTGGAGATTTCCAACAGTCTGTTTTTTCTTATTCTTTTTCTTTACATTCACAAGGTCTTACTGAAATAGAACAAATTTTCTGTCCATTTAAATAACCGCAGGCTTTTAATCCCTCTTCAACCACCTGATTCCATTTTTTTGCAGATAAATGATAGGTAGTCTGATCATCCAGTATGACGGTGCATGCATCTTCCAGCGGACAGTCATCGGAGTAAGAAATCCGATACATATTTTTACGATTAATCGCACCAATTTCTTCCAGAACATTGACCATACGGTACACTGTTGCCGTCCCTATCTTACTATCCACTTTCGACGCTTTATAAAATATTTCTTTACAGCTGGAACACTCATTTTCCAGGATAATATCAATGAGAGTCTTCCTTTGTTTTGTGATACGAAAGCCCTTTTCTCTGAGTGTTTCCAGAATTTTTTCCTTCTGACTCTGACTTTTCATTTAATGACAATGGCCTCCACAATGTTTACAATCTCCTCCACATTGAAGAGATTTTCCATTTTTCTTATCTTTTATCATACTTTTTATCACAAATACAACAATAGCTAATAAAATAGTACTGACCAATAGGGTTCCCATTCAAGCATTCTCCTTTCCTAAGATTGCATTTTTTTCATCCAGATGGAAAAGAGCCTGTATACAGAATACAAGCTCTTTTCTTCTTCAGCCTTTATTTAGCCCCGGCTACACCTTTCACATGAATGTCCAGTGTTTTACTTTCTTTATATGGTCTGAAAAGCAGATAGAGGAAAATCGCTACGACCAGAATTGCTGCTATTGTTCCGATTCCAAAGGACCCTCCCAGGAAGAATGTTCCTAACTGGTACACACATAAGGATACTGCATAAGCAAGAAGGGTCTGATATCCAATTGCAAACCAGGTCCATTTGGCATTGTTCATTTCTCTTTTTATCGCACCTATAGCTGCAAAACATGGGGCGCACAACAGATTAAATACAAGAAAAGAATAAGCTGCAACTGTTGTCATGCTGCCGGCAAGCTGTCCCCATATTTCTGCACCATCCTCTGCTACTTCAGCAAATCCAAATAAAATACCAAATGTACCAACTACATTTTCCTTTGCAATCAGACCGGTTACTGCTGCTACTGCCATCTTCCAGTCGCCCCAGCCAATTGGAGCAAACAAAGGTGCTATGATGCTTCCAAGAGAAGCTAAAATACTACTGTCAAGCTGCTCTGCTTCCAACATACCAAAGGAGCTGTCTGCCCAGCCAAAATTCATCAAAAACCAAAGAACAATGGTAGATAATAAAATGATAGTACCGGCTTTTTTAATAAAAGACCAGCCTCTTTCCCACATACTCCGAAGTACATTTCCTACCGTCGGCCAATGATAAGCCGGAAGTTCCATGACAAAAGGTGCCGGTTCTCCGGCAAACATTTTGGTTTTCTTTAAAATAATACCGGAACAAATAATCGCTGCAATTCCCACAAAATATGCGCTTGGAGCAACCCAGGAAGCTCCATCAAACAGTGCTCCGGCAATTAAGGCAATAATCGGAAGTTTTGCACCACATGGAATAAAGGTTGTTGTCATAATTGTCATTTTTCGGTCTCTGTCATTTTCAATGGTTCTGGATGCCA
>JALEPU010000080.1 GCA_022766905.1 Lachnospiraceae bacterium | reverse complement strand
CTTTTTTTCTCCCTGTAAAAGTTCTGCTGTTTTTTTCAGCAAGGTCGTTTTTCCGCTTCCCAAAAATCCTCCCGTTAAAATCAAATTCGCTTTCACCTTACTTGTCCTCCTTTCTTCTATTAGACCAGGTCTAATAGGTTGAAAAAGAAAGAAGATGGAAATTTTCCATCTCTTTCTTTTTGTTTTTCTTCCCATCTGGATAGTAACTTACCTTATCTGAAAAATCAATGTACGTTAAAGACTTTCTGATAAAAGCAGGGAATCGGTCTATTTTCTTTTTTATTTCTGTCTTTTTCCCGCAAAACTTTAAGATTTACGTTTTTTTTCCTGTTCTTTCATCGCCTCATTCATAAACTGGCAAAGAGCTTTGAGACCTTTGATGATTGCCTGCGTTTCTTCTTCGTCAAGACAGGAAAGCATCCGATCCACCATATCTCTGTGAAATTCTTCATGATGTCTGTACGCTTTCTTTCCTTTCTCTGATAAAGAAATATAGACCACTCGTTTGTCCCTTTGCCCTCTGGTTCTTTCCACATAGCCTTTTTTTAAAAGGTTGTTGATGGCAATGGTAAGGGTTCCCACGGTAACTCCAAGCTGTTTTGCAATGGCCGACATATTTTTCATCTGGTCGATTCCAATGGCATCAATAATATGCATATCATTATTGGTAATATCAGAAAACTCATCTGTAATCAGAGCCTTTTCTTCCCAATCCATAATATTGCCAAATAACTGAACCAGCATTCCATTTACATGATTTCTTTCTTCCATACTTTATTCATAATCTTTCTTCAGCTGTTCAAAAAGCGGAAGAGCTCTTTCTATCATATCATAAGCAACGCAGTAAGAAACTCTCATATATCCGCTGCATCCGAAGGAATCACTCGGAACCAGCAAAAGATTGTATTTTTCTCTTGCTTTCCGGCAAAATTCATTTGCATCCGGTTCTAAGGTCTTTACAAACAGGTAAAATGCACCGTCCGGTTTCACACATTCATATCCCAGATCGGTCAGGCTTCCGTATAAAAGATCCCGGTTCTTTTTATAAGCTTCAATATCACCGATATCATCCACACATTTTCCAATCACTCTCTGGAAAAGGCTCGGGGCACAGACATAACCCATAGACCGTCCTGCTCCGCAGACTGCACTGTAAATCTTCTCACTTTCCGTTACCTGATCCGGCACCAGGATATATCCGATTCGTTCTCCCGGCAAGGACAGGGATTTGCTGTATGAATAGCACACAATGGTATCTTCATAATATTCCGGCAGATACGGAACTTCCACATCTCCGTAAACGATTTCCCGGTAAGGTTCGTCCGCAATCAGGAAAATAGGATGCCCGTACTCTTTTTCTTTTTTCTTTAAAATATCTGTCATTTCCTGAACGGTTTCTTTGGAATAAACAGCTCCGGAAGGATTATTCGGAGAATTGATAATAACTGCTTTTGTCTTTTCACTGATGGTCTCTTCGAATTTTGCAAGATCCACCTGAAAATCCGGAAGGCGCGGCGGCACTTCCTTTACCACTCCGGCTGCTGCCATGACAAAGCATTTATACTCCGGAAAATAAGGTGCAAAAACAATCCATTCATCTCCCGGATTGGTAAGTGCACGAATCGCACAGCAAAGGGAAGCTGCTGCTCCGCAGGTCAGATAAAAGTTATCCGGTCCAACCGTAATCTGAAATCTTCGGTTCACAGAATCTGCCAGGTTCTGTCTGACCTGCAAATCTCCCTGGGCTGCCGTATAACCATGAACGGCAATGGGACTTTCCTGTTCTAAAATATCAAATACTGCTTCTTTTACCGAATCCGGTGCAGGGATACTTGGATTTCCCAAACTAAAGTCAAAGACAGCATCCGGTCCGAGTTCTCTGATTTTCTCCTGTCCATACGCAAATATCTCACGAATAACAGATCTCTGGCTGCCATATTGGTACATCATCTCTGAATACATATCGTTCTCTCCTTCTTGAATCATCTAATGTAAGCCTGTAAATCCGGCATTTTTGCTTCTTTGACTATTATACTTCATAATTTTGCTGACGTAAAGTTTATGCCATAAGTTTCTTTGCCAGTTCTACGGCTGCCGGGGCGTTGGTGCTGTAGCCATCGGCGCCAATGGAATCTGCGAAGTCCTGATTGACCGGTGCCCCGCCTATCATAATTTTTATCCGGTTCCGGAGTCCTGCTTCTTCTAAAGCCTCAATGGTATCTTTCATGGCATACATGGTTGTGGTCAGCATTGCTGACATGCCGAGAATCTTTACATCCGGATTTTCTTCGATGGCTTCCACAATTTCTTCTGCATCCACATCCATACCAAGATCGATTACCTCAAAACCGGCACTTTCCAATAACATGACAACCAGATTTTTTCCAATATCATGCATGTCTCCGGCTACGGTGCAGAACACAATTTCCCCAAGTTTTTCTATATTTTCCGACATTAAAAGCGGTTTGATTACTTCCGCACCCATTTTCATTCCTTTAGATGCAATCAAAAGTTCCGGCACATAGATTTCACCAACCCGGAATTTCTCACCCAGTCGATTGATTGGCGAAACAAGGCCTTCATTTAAGATCGTAAGAGGTTCGATCCCTTCCTCTAAAGCTTCCTTTACTGCCGGTACCACTTCCATAATTTTTCCGTTCTCTACCAGATTGGACAGTTCTTCTATTTTAGACATGTATTTATCCTCCTATAACCTGTATTTCTTCATTTTCTTTTGTTCCTGTACTATCATAACATAATTTTTTTAATTTTCCAGACTTTTTCCCGATTTTCTTTACAGGTTTTCTTTACATCTCACTTGACTGATATTATCGTTCCTTGAAATATCCATTGAAAATGAAAAAAACCATGATATACTAAAAGGCAGAAAAACCTTTTTTTCTTCCTTGTTTCACAGAACTTATTTTTAGGAGGCAGATGCTATGACAAACATTGAAGCATATGAAGAATATAATAAAGCCCGCAAAGCAGCGATGAAGCAATACCGGTCTTCGGTTCTGACCGGTTCATCCCCTTATCCGCCTGTTCTGGATGAGATTTTATCCAATACCAATACGGTTGGAGAACAGGATTTGGGCGTAGTAGAAGTTCCTTTGGAATTAATGGTGGGGACTAAGACCTCCGGTCGAAAAACAGCTTTTACCAATGACTTTCTCCCTCTTCTTCCGGAAAAGTCTGAATTTTCTGCAAAGTGGAGCCAGCTCTATGTTGCCCATATGGAAGAGGGAATTCGGAATCCGGTAAAAGCCTATGAATTTATGAACAGGTTCTATGTACAGGAAGGCAATAAAAGAGTCAGTGTATTAAAATACGTAAAAGCTGCAGGCATTTCTGCTCATGTTACCCGGATTATTCCTGCTAAAACAGAAGAAAAAGAAAATAAGATTTATTATGAATTTATGGCTTTTTATGAGTTGACCCAGATGAATAGCATATGGTTTTCTGAGCCGGGAGGATACCTGAAACTTCTGACTGCTCTTGGTAAAAAACCAAAAGAGCCGTGGAGTTCCAAAGAAAAGAAAGACTTTTCTTCATTTTTTTACCATTTTTCTACCATTTATTCCACAATGGGTGGAAATAAACTTCCTCTTACTTCGGGAGACGCTTTTTTAATTTATCTAACTATTTTTGATTACAAAGAGGCAAGAGATAAATCTACCAATGAAATAAAAAAAGACCTGCAAAAAATATGGAAGGAATTTCTGCCTTCGACCCAATCCATTGAACACGTCATGGATCCGGAACAAAGCCAGTCTCCTTTCTGGAATAAAATCATTCCGACAGCTCCTTCCCGGTTAAAAATTGCTTTTCTTTATGATAAACCGGTACAGGATTCCAGCTGGCTTTACTCTCATGAATTGGGACGGCTTCATTTGATGGACACTTATAAAGATCAGGTAACTACCACTACCTATGAAAATGTAAAACCGGGAGAGATGGCAGAAGAAACCATTGCCAGGGCCATCGAAGACGGCTGCCAGGTGATTTTTACCACCACTCCTACCCTGATGCAGGCAAGTTTAAAGGCCGCGGTGGAACATCCGGATGTAAAAATACTAAACTGTTCTCTGAATTTTTCCTATCAATCCATCCGAACCTATTATGCCAGAGTATATGAAGCAAAGTTTCTCCTTGGATTGATTGCCGGAACGATTTCCAAAGACGCCACCATTGCCTATGAAGCAGATTACCCGATTTATGGTGCCATTGCCAACATCAATGCCTTTGCTTTGGGCGCCCAGATGGTAAATCCTGATATTAAAATCAAATTATCCTGGACCAGTCTGAAAGACACTACCATTCAGGAAGAAACCTCCGGCCATATTTCAATTTTATCTGCCCGAAATATGATTACGCCAAATGGTTCAGACCGTCGTTTTGGCCTTTCTCTTCAAAAAGACGGTCAGTTTGAAAATCTGGCTACTACGATTCTTGACTGGGGCAAGTTCTACGACAAGATTATTAAAAATATTTTTGACGGTACCTGGAAAAATGAGAGTTCAAAGGAAAAGAAATCTCTGAACTACTGGTGGGGTCTTTCCTCCGATGTTCTGGATGTGGTCTGTTCCTCTAAACTTCCGGAAAGTACCAAAAAACTGGTGTACACATTTAAAAAATTTATCTGTTCCGGAACCTTTCATCCTTTTGACGGTATTTTATTTGATCAGGAAGGGAAGAAGCATGGAACAGAAAATAGTGTTATGAGTCATGAAGATATCATAACCATGGACTGGCTCTATGAGAATGTCATAGGTTCCATTCCGGAAATCGACGAACTAAAAGAAGAAGCAAAATCTGTCGTTTTGCTTCAGGGCATTCAGGAGGAACTGCTGTGAAAATACTTGTACTTGCCGATACAGAATCTTTGTCTCTCTGGGATTTTTTTGATAAACGAAAGTTAGAAGGAGTGGATCTGATTTTATCCTGTGGAGATTTGGAACCGGACTATCTGTCTTTTCTGGCCACTTTCAGCCAGGTTCCCATTCTTTATGTCCATGGAAACCATGATGACATTTATGCCAAGAAACCGCCGGAAGGGTGCATCTGTATTGAAGATGATATCTATGTCTATAAAGGCGTTCGAATTCTGGGACTTGGCGGCTCTTTCCGATACAAACCCGGTATCCATCAATACAGTGAAAGAGAAATGAACCGGCGGATTCAAAAACTCTGGTTCCGCCTGAAAAGACGAAAAGGATTTGATATTTTACTGACCCATGCTCCGGCTTACCACCTCAATGATGATGATGATTTACCTCACCAGGGTTTTAAATGTTTCCGCTATTTATTGGAAAAATATCAGCCAAAATACTTTATTCATGGACATGTTCATTTGAATTATGGAAAAAAACATAAGAGGAGAAGTCAGTATCAAAACACTCAGATTATCAACGGATGTGAAAAATATTTATTTGAATACGAAACAGGAGAAGAAGCTGTGATGCACTATTAAAGGATGCCACAAAAAAATTTGAGGAATAATCTTGTTTTGCAAAAAAAGGGGTTGTCGGGAAATAGACAGCCCCATTCCCCTCTGATTGTAAAATCAACAGCAAGTCTAACTTAAAGTATCAATATGTTTTATAAAATCTTTTCCGAAATGACCAGTTTTCCCCGGCCGGTTTTCTTTGCCTGGTATAGAGCCTGATCGGATGCCTCATACATTTGATTAAAACCGGTTTCCGATTCTGCAATTACCATACCCACAGAAATACCGGTTCCTCCATCGGTGGCTTTTAAAGTCATATTCATTTTGTCAAAAATCTGTTTTGCCCGCTCCCGCATTTGCAGACTTGTTGTTTCCTTATCGAAGAAGACAGTTGCTGCAAATTCATCGCCTCCCATCCGGCAGGCACAATCCTCTTTTCGAAGAGCCGCCATAAGAGTCTGTGCAACCAGAATCAGATACTGGTCTCCATTTTGATGGCCAAATGTATCATTATATTCTTTAAAGTTATCCACATCCATCATTAACATCATGATTTTCGATTTGCCTTCCAGAATCTTGAATTCCACATCACTTCGAAATGCTGCGTGATTCAAAAGTCCGGTCAGAGAATCTCTCCGATAAGTATGCTCCCATTGTTTCAGTCTGATCTGAGCTCTTTTTTCTTCTTTTCCTGTCAACATTTTCATCGAATAGGTACTGGAGATGTCAGTAATGATAATCTCTGAACGCTCCGCACGAACTGCGGAATCATAGTATACTCTGCCAAAGCAAAAGACATAGATATCTGTGCCGTCCTTACGTCTCAGTTTATGTTCCTGGAAAACAAGAGGGCTTTTGGCCAGGCTGGCCTGTGTCTGGCATAAATACTCCATCCGTTCTTCCTCCGGAATCAAATCTGCCTGAATCATTCTCTTATTCTGTATGTCTTCCGCAGTATATCCTGTCAGCTTTTCAAAATTTTCATCCACAGAAACAATTCTCATAGAAACATCTAATAAATACCTGCAATACGGAATCGGATGTACACTGAATGCAGGTTTGTTTTTCATACTACTGTCCGGCTCAAAATTATAATTGCCCGATGTCGGAATTTTTTCGGATTCTTCCTTTATTTCATTGGCATAAGAAGGATTTTCCTTCAGCATTTTAAGAAATTCTGCCACAATAAACGGATCAAACTGGCTGCCGGCACATCGTTTTAATTCTTCCTTTGCTTTTGAAACCGTCATGGCCGGCCGATAGGAGCGATCATTGGTCATAGCATCAAAGGCATCTACCACCGCAATAATCCGGGATAAAAACGGAATTCTTTCCCCGCTCAGACCGTCCGGATAGCCTTTTCCGTCCCATCGTTCGTGATGATGGCGGATATCTTTTGCAATACACTTCAGTTCGTTATTGCTATTTGCAATCTCATACCCTTTCTCTATATGGGATTTTAATATCTGCCATTCTTCATCCGATAACTTTCCCGGTTTATTCAGAATTTCCAGAGGAATCCCGATTTTCCCAATATCATGAAGAAGACATAAAAGAGCAAGCTGACTCTGCTGAATATCGGTAAGGCCAAGCCGTTTTCCAAGTTCTGCACCCATCTGCTGAGTCCTGCGTACATGATGCTCTGTATCACTGTCACATTCCTGCAAAGCCCGAATCAAAGAGGTCAGCATTTCTGAATGAATGGATTCCTGATCCAGAAGTTTTTTTACCCTCATCGCTGCCATTGCTATCTGAATCCCCTGCAAAAGATCCTGCATTCCTTCTGTCACTGCACTGACGGCGTATTGTATCTTCCCTTTGAAATTATCACTGACATCTGCCAGACATTTCTGTATTTCTTCTACATTACTTCTACTGCATATAGCAATCAGATTGGCTTCCATCCCCCGCACAAAATAAGTCTGATTTGGAAAGCATTTCCTCATGGTATCTGCAAGCAAACGAATTTTTTGATTTCCCGTATTTTTCCCTCTGGTACTGTTAATCACCGACAAACTATTAATATCACAAACTGCCACTACAGTAGGAAATGTAAAATGGAATTCTTCTTCCCGTACCAACTGATGAAAACTATCCCAGTTCTGAAAACCGGTCAGAAGATCCGATTCCAATGCTGCATCGGAAAATACAAACAGCTGTCCCAGGCTCTGTTCTTTTTCATTTTTCAATCTTCGGATATCACAACGAAGCGGTCTTTCTTCCGAATCTGTTTTGATATAACACTGTAAGGAGAAAACATCATTTTCTGCTTCTGAATTCAGAGAAAGATGATAACAATTCATAAAGTCTTCCATAACAGAACATTGTTCTTCCTGAATACCTCCCAGAAGATGATCCGCCCGTTCATTATACAAAATCAGATTATTATTATAATCAAATAATACAATCCCCTGATTGATATTTTCAAAAATATTGGTCTTTAATCGGTTGAGCATTCCATGGGTCGAATAGTTGAAACAGCTCCAATAGAGTAAAAAGGCTGTTAAGCTATAGCCGCAGATAGAATAATCCAGAAGATTATACACATTCACACCAGGCCAGAACAAAAATACTCCATTGATGCATACAATTGTCAAAATTCCAAGAATCGCATAAAGATACTGAAACCGATATTCCCAGGGAATCTGGTACAATTTTCGAATCAACAGGATCAGAATGACTGCAACCAGCGTATAAGTAAAAATAAGATGCATCCAGTAAAGCGGTTTCATCTCATAGCTGTATTTTGCTATCACCGTATTTCGCGGAATATAATGAATTGCAATTTCCCAAAATGGATTGATTGCAAAAGTGATTACTTCAAAGATTGAATATCCTATGACAAATCCAAGTGCTGTTTTGCCTTTCTGGGTAAATCTACGTTTCGTAAAATAAACAGTAAAGACAAGCAGGCAGACCAGCATAATGTCAATGCTTGCAAAATAAATACTGGACATTATGGACATACAAAGATAACTGCCGTTTAAAATACTGATCAGATAACTGATATCCACCACTGCAGCACCGGCACATGCAAATCCAAGATATCTTCCCATAGGATTATTTTTTTGAATCGACTTTACAGCCAGAATAACGTCTATCATTGCAATCAGGATAGAAATAGTAAAATAACAATCCAGAAATATCTTATGCATATAGTCGCTCCTCTCCTCTGTTTTTCTTTTTCATCCTCTTACTGTATCAATTTCTGTCCCCAAAGTAATCCGATTTCCATCCCGACACATAGGAATGGCCCAAATGCAAAACGGGTTTTCCGGTCTGCCTTTTTTGCCGCCAGCAGGTAAATGCCATAGGCACTACCCAACAAAAAAGCAAGAAATGCAGAAACCAGGGCCAGCTTCCATCCAAGAAACAGACCACAGGCTGCCATTAATTTGATGTCTCCTCCTCCAAAGGATCCCGGAACCAAAACTGTAATCAAAAGAAGGGGAACACTGATGCAAAATGCTCCGATCAGTCTGGCAACAAATCCTGTTTCCGGCATGGTGAATAGGGAAATCAATGCTATGATCAGAATGGCGATGTGACAGCCATCTTCAATTTCCATCGTGCTTATATCCATAAGCGTCACTACATACAACACACACAAAAATGCAAATACGGTAACGGCCACCTCATATTTTTCAAACCAAAGGGCAGAAAGAAGTGCCTGAATTCCTCCAAAAATTTCTGTTACAAAAGAAAACTTTCTCGAAACCCGGTAAATAATTATATTGAGAAAGAAAAAAATACCGGCTCCAAAGAAAAAAATCAGCACATATAGAATTGTTTCACACAAAGTAAGTCCCATTTTCCCTCCAAAACACCTTAAAGAAAAGTGCAAAATGAGAACCCCCTCCAGCCTTATGTTTTGTCTATATTATACCATATTACCATAATGTTACAAAGAACTATTTTTTATTTCCACTAAATTTTTATTGCAATTGTAACACTATCGACACTTGAGCCTGTAAACAAAGATCCAATCCTTATCCTAAAGGTCATCGCCAGGCTTTTAAGATCTCTTCTCTTGTATTCTGAATCATATCTGCCAGTTCTTTTATCCTTTCTTTACTCATACGGATTCCCGGTGCGGAAATGCTGAGCGCATAGAGGGGTTTGCCTCCTTTCGGATTGGGAAGAGATACCGCAACACAGCGGACACCAATTTCATTTTCTTCATCATCAATCGCATATCCACGAGTTCTGATCTGTTCCAGCTCTTTTACAAAGACATCATAATCTGTAATTGTATGTTCCGTCAGCGCAATAATCCGGCTTTTTTCCCAGATTTTCTTTACTGTATTTTCATCCATCCCGGAAAGCATGGCTTTTCCTACGCCGGAACAATATAGTGGAATGCTTTTTCCAATTTTGGAAACCAGCCTGATCGCATTAGCGGAATTTTCTACTTTATCAATATAGATTGCATTAATTTCTTCTCTTTCTACAAGATGAACCGTTTCTCCTGTTTTTTCTGACAAATCTTTCAGATACGGTTTTGCAATGGATAATAAATCAATCTGATCCAACACATGGTTTGCAATTCTACATATCTTATATGTCAGCGATGACTACCTCGTATACGATTCCGGAAAAGATACCCGGCTCGGACTCTATTATTATGAAAACGGAGCTTCCCCCAGAAAGCCCCGGGTCGTCTATGACAGAAGACACACCAGTATGAATCAGATTTCCATTGCAGATTTTAACGAAAATCTATTTCGTTCCTCTCGCTGCTTTCATACCAGCGGTATTACCTTAGCCCTAAGTTCAGATATAAGACACACTGCAATCGAAATGATTAAAAAATTCAAAGAAAATGGTGCCCTCATTTCCTTTGATGTAAATTTCCGCGGAAATCTGTGGACAGGAGAAGAAGCAAGGGAATGTATCGAACAGATTCTTCCTTATGTGGATATTTTCTTCTGTTCAGAAGAAACAGCCCGGCTTACTTTTCATCGGGAAGGCAATGTATATGATATATTAAAATCCTTTACCGACGACTACCCTATTTCTATCGTTGCCGCAACCCGGAGAATCGTCCATAGCCCCAAAAATCATACGTTTGGTTCTGTCATATACTGTTCCTACGAGGACAAATATTATGAGGAAGAACCTTATCGAAATATTGATGTCATTGACCGGATCGGAAGCGGCGATGCTTATATCTCCGGTGTTCTGTATGGTCTGTTAAAAGACGATGCAAGCTGTCAAAGTGCCCTGTATTACGGTAATGCAACAGGCTCCGTAAAAAATACCCTCATAGGAGACCTGCCATCCTCTGACCTGAAAGAGATCCAATCCATTATAAATGCCCATCATTCCACTGGACTCCAGCTGGAGATGTACCGGTAGCATCCGCTGCCAAACCATTTTGCTATTTTCATGACGGTATTGCCCATGCCGTTCATGCGCACGTTTGTGCAAAAGAAAGGGGCCGTTGCAATTTTGCGACACCCCCTTATCTTTTATTTTTTATAACCTGTATACTTCCGTCGATTCCCCGAAGTATTCCGGCTCAGATAAATTGTCCGGTCTATTTTTGAATTATATGGATTCCATTTCTTTTCATAGGATCTGTAACTCTTTTTTGATATTACTTTTTTATTATATAATTTTCCCTTTTTGATACTTGCTTTATAATATGTTTCTTTTCCGGTTTTACTATAGTTCAAATAAACTGCAGTTCCGTATGTATACCCACTTTTTACTTTTATCATGCTTCCTAAGCCCCTGCGGGTTCCAACAAATAAAGAATGATTGATATATTGGAACGGATATGCTGTGCCACTGCTGCTTACTTCGCCGCCCTGGACCGCCTTAACTTTAGAGCCGGTAAAATAATATAGTTTTCCGTAACAGGTATTCCGTTCGTTTCCCAAGTCTTCTACAACCAGCAAAATCGGCTCATTATTGCTTCCAATATTAAGGATTTTAAACCAATGATATTTCTTTTCATATTTTTTTAAAAACTTTCCATACGCGGTCTTTGCTTTTTGCGTTTTCGATGCCGCCTGAGAATTAAGCTGTGGTATCACCAACAAAAAAGACAGCAGTGCAATAATAAAACAAATTTTTTTCCTGTTTACATTTTTCCTCATAGTTCTCTCTCCTTTCAAATTCATTGTCTGCTATAAAAAGAACTCCGGCTCTTTTCTTTCCATAAAATTCTCTTCCAGCATCTGTTTATGGGATAAAAAAGCAGGATGTACAATTTTGATTGCCTCTACATCACAACACAGCACACATGCCTGGCATTTGATGCAGATTCCATCTATAACCGGCCTTTTTGTTGTCTTATCCACATGGATACTTCCCATCGGACACACTTTTCCACAAATTCCACAACCAATACACCTTTCTTCATCTACTACCGGCACCGCTTTTAAAAAAACAGCCGGTTTTCCATCCGTTCCCTTTGGTGTATAGTATTTTTCCGGTGGATTAGTGCCCGGAAGATCAAGATATGATAATCCCTCTTTTTCCGTTTCGTGACTCCATTTTTCTGCAACGTTTTCTGCAAATTCTTTGATTTTCAGAAGATCATTCTCATCCGGCCTGTCTGCTCCAATCTGATCTGAAAAACAATGTCTTGCCACAACTGCTGCCGCCGCCAGAATCTGACAACCATTCTGAAAAAGCTCATTGCGAAGTTCCACCAAAGCATCATCAAAATTTCGGTTCCCATATACCACAACCGGTACAGCAACACAGCCATTCCCTTTTATCTGAGACTGAACATAGGGCAATATCTTATTCGGCACTCTCCCTGCATAAACAGGCATTCCAAACACAACCAGATCTTCTTTTGAAAAATTCAAAGTCTGCTCTCTTGCTTCCGGCAAAGTAAAATCGTATTCTTGTTTTGGAAGTCCCAGATTTTCTGCAAGACAGTCTGCTAAATAATTTGTCACTTTTTTTGTTGCTCCGGACGGACTAAAATAAACTGCTTTTATCGTATCAGACATGATTTTCTCCTTTCTCTCATTTTTCTTTATTTTATCACGAGAATCCATATCTCCACAACCATAGATAGATATTTTTTGGCACCCATTTTCGACAATGTCATATACTACTAGTATAAAAAAAGTATAAGGAGATGTTTCTATGAGTCATTCAGATTCCTGTTCTCCCAAACAACATGTTCACGAGCTTTTAGGCAGTACCCGTATCTCCGGATGCTGTGACTGGGCTCACAACCACCGCTTCGCTACCGTATCCGGGGAAGCCATCCCCTGTGAAGGCAGTCATGTCCACGAAGTAAAATTCTATACGGATTCCTGTAATGGACATAATCACGAATTCTGTGGCACTACCGTAAAAGCAAAAGAGGTCGGAGACGGTCGTCATGTACACTTTATCGAGGGCTGTACTTCCGAAAAAGATCATCACAAACATGAGTTTATTGCAGCGACGCTGATTGAAAATCCGGTTTGTGAGAAATAAGCTTGTACCATTTAAAACATTCGCCGAGATTTAAATATCCCGGCGTCGTTTTGATGCAATACAACCGTCGCAATGTACTAATTCTTTTATATACATACTATAAACATAGTATCACAAAAAATCGAATATTACTGGTACCTTCTCACTTCTTTGTGTTCCTACTGATTTACTCAATTGATAAAAATATTCCAACGCTGTATTACAAAATACAATATCTTCTTCGCTTAAAACTCTGTCTTTTCTCCACTCCAAAGACAAAATCCCATATATGTCTTCCTCAAATTCACAATAATGATCTTTATAATAAGGATCCAAAAGCATTAGCGTTTTGGGCACAACTCCAATTCCAATTCCTTTGTTAACATATTGTTTTACTAGTGCTGAATCTTCTGTTTCAACCACAAAATTAGGTTTAAAATTATTTTCTTCGTACATAATTTCTACCGCATCTCTTGCTCCATATCCCAAGTTCACCCCAACAAAATCTTCTCCTGCCAACTCATGAAGACTTACTTTCGTTCTGTTTTTTAACCAATGATTCTCCGGATAAATAATAATTGCCGGTTCTTTATGCAGAGGGATGCTGAATAATTCTATGTCATTGCTCGGCGGACAAATGATATTAAAATCTGTTTTTTCCGTATGTAAATATTGAATTAGTTTCTTTTTTACAAAAGAATATTGTTTAATGCGAATTCCCGGAGTCTCTCTCATAAAAATAGAAAAGAATTTTGGCAAATAAGTAGCTGCGTTTGTTCCTACTATTAATTGAGCCTTTCCTCTGGAATATTCATCGCGTACTTTTTTCACTGATTCATCCAGCAGTGCAAAAATTTTTAATGTATATTCATAATACATTTTCCCACAATTATTTAAACAAATTCCCCTTCCAACTCGATCGAATAATGGAACACCTATTTCCTCCTCCAATGCTGCTATTATCCTACTTAAATGCGCTTGTGAAATATAAAGTTCTTCTGCTGCCTTACTCATGTGCTCAAGCTCAGCAACTTTCTTAAAGCAAACCAGCGTTTTTACATCCATATTCATATTATGCATCTCCCAATTCATGCTTCTGACGTATTAATTGCTGTGTATTACGAATTTAACTTTACCATATATTAGTGATAAATTAAAGATAGAAAATAAATAATTCATACAATAATTATGAACTATTTATAAAAGGGAGCGTAATAACAATAACTTTATTCAGGAGGTACAAAAATGGAAAAAAAGAAAAATGTTTTATTCAACCCTCAAACTTTTACCGGTGAAGAATATGATGAAAAAAGCCGCAAAGCTATGCTTGACACTATCAGGTTCTTTGAAAACAAAGGATTAAAATCCATCCGGGAAGATGACAAAAACTATATCTGGCAGGACGATTGGATGCAATATCAGAAAGAGCATGGAATCTATGCAACTATGTTGACAGCGGAAGGATACGGAGATGAAGATTCTCGTTTTGATTTATACCGGTTATGTCCAATGAGTGAAATTCTTGGTTTTTATGGAGAAGCATATCAGTATCCATTGCAAGTATCCATTTTAGGTGTCGGCCCTATCTGGATGGGTGACAACGAATTGCAAAAACAAGAACTTGCTAAAGACTTAAAAGACGGACACGTATTCGCATTTGGTATGAGTGAAAAAGAGCATGGGGCAGACTTGTATTCCAATGAAGTACATATCGAAGAAAAAGGTGACGGAACTTATGTAGCAAATGGAGACAAATATTACATTGGAAATGCTCAGATCGCAAGTAAGATTTCTACTATGGGTAAAAATTTAACAACCGGAGAATATTGCAACTGGGTTGTTGATTCCAGACATCGAAATTATAAATATGTCAAAGATATTGATGTACCAGGTCTTGGCCAGTGTCGTCTTGGCGAATATGATTTAATCGAATATCCAATTACAGAAAAAGATATTTTAAAGAGTGGTGATGAAGCATTTGCTGACGGTTTATCTTCTGTAAACATCGGAAAATTCCAGTTAGGATTTAGCGCATCCGGTGTTGCAGCCCATGCTTTATACGAAGCAGTTACTCATTCTAACCGACGTGTCATTTACGGAAAACCAGTAACGGATTTTCCTCATATTCGTGCATTTTTATCTGAAGCATTTGTACGAACAAACGCAATGAAATTATACGCATTAAGAAGCCGCGACTACTTCCGGAAAATGAGCGAAAATGACAGACGTTACCTATTATTTAATCCGATTCAAAAAATGAAAGTAACGACTCAGGGTGGCGAAGTCGTTCGTCTGTTAATGGATGTTGTTTGTGCAAAAGGATATGAACGTGAAAACTTCTTATCTGATGCATATGCAACAATGGATACTATGTTCCGACTGGAAGGAACAGCTCATGTCAATATGGGTCTTGTTTTAAAATTCGTCAACAAATATTTCTTCAATAATGTTGATTACCCTGAAATCGGAATTGTAAACGAAATGAAAGATGATAATAATATTTTCAAGCAAAGAATGGGTGGTCTTGCAAAAGTACCATTCCCTGATTATCGCAAAGCTTATGAAGGTGTAGAAATTCCAAATGTAAAGAAATTCTTAGAAATCATTGAAACTTTCCGCAACTTAATGGCAAAAGGTGCTCCAGATCCTTCTTTATTAAAGAACATGGATTATATGTTAAATTATGGAGAAATCTTTACCATGGTCGTATATGCCCAGCTGGTTTTAGAAGGAGCAAAATTAAACGATGTTGAAGATGAACTCATTGACCAGATGTTTTCTGTTTTCATCAAAGATGTAAATAAATTTGCTCTGGCACAGTTGAATAATCAGGAAAATAATGATGTTCAGAAAGAACACTTACAAAAAATTGCTTTATGTGGTCCAGTTGTTGATAAGGACAAAGATTTCAGATTCTGGAAAGAGTATGTACAGGTTCTGGACGGAGTTTATGTTCAGAAAGATGCTCCTATTGGAAACAACTAGTTAATAGGAGAACAACCTTATGGAATACAGATATTTAAACAGCCCCTTAAACATCGGGACGATGTGTATAAAAAATCGTACCGTTATGACCTCCATTACCATGATGTACTGTGAAGAAGGCCCGAATGGCGGTTATGTAAATGATAAACTTCTCAATTTTTATCTGGAAAGGGCAAAAGGCGGTGTCGGATTACTGATTGCAGGTGGAGTTGCTACGGATAATTACGTGGGATATGAAAATATGATGCGGCTTAATGATGACCGCTATATTGATGGCATCAAAAAATTAGCTGACGGCGTTCATCAAAATGGAAGCAAATTATGTCTTCAGTTTTTACAAACCGGTCGTTACGGTAATACAAAAGCTGTCTTTGGTGACGTCAATACTTTATCGGCTTCTTCCGTCCCAACTACATTTTCACCAGATATCCCACGCGAGATAACAAAAGAGGAAATCCATATGGTAATCTCCCATGCTGCTGACGCTGCTATCCGAGCAAAAAAAGCCAATGTAGATGCTATTGAACTTTGTGCAAACTCCGGTTATATGATTTCTCAGTTTTTATCTGAAGTAACTAACAAGCGTACCGATGAATACGGTGGAAGTTTTGAAAATCGATGTCGATTTGGTATGGAAATGATTGAGACCGTACGAAATGTCGTAGGAAATGACTATCCCCTTATTCTTCGTGTTGCAGGAAATCAGTATATGCCTGGCGGATATGGATTAGATGAAACCATCGCATTTTGTAAACTAGCCGTTTCTGCAGGAATTAATGCAATTGATGTAACTGGCGGATGGCATGAAACCATCATACCACAGCTTCCTGCAGACGTACCAAACGGTGCCTTTGTCTACCTGGCAGAAGCCATTAAAAAGGCTGTTTCTGTTCCGGTTATTTCCAGCAACCGCCATAACGATCCTAAAGAAGCAGAAATTCTTCTTGCCTGTGGACAGGCAGATTTTATTGGTTTATGCCGGACCCTTGTTGCTGATCCATACTGGCCGGAAAAAGCCTTTACAGGAAAAGAACATGAAATCCGAAAATGCCTGGCATGTAACCAGGGCTGCTTTGCCAATGTATTTAATCATAAACCTTGCAAATGCCTTTTCAACTCCTATGTAGGTCGTGAAGCAGAAGAACTTGCAATTGAGCTCTCTAAAGCACCAAAAAAAATCCTGGTAGTTGGTGCTGGTGTAGCAGGTTGTGAATTTGCTTTCCGGGCTGCAAGTCGTGGACACAAAGTAACCATTTGGGAACAGTCAGAGAAAATCGGCGGTATGATCAATGTAGCCGCCGTTCCTCCTGCAAAATCTGAATTTCATAATATAACATCCTATCTTCTTGCTATGTTACAAAAATATGATGTTCCTGTTGTTTACAACAAAAAAGCAACAAAAGAGGAAATCGTCCACGCTGCTTTCGATGAAGTTATTATTGCCACAGGCTCAACAGCAAAGCGAATTCCGATCTCTATACCAGACGGAATTCCGGTTTATACAGCAGAAGAAATTTTAAAACAGGAAAAAATAGCCGGCAAAGATGTTCTTGTTATCGGTGGAGGTTCTGTTGGATGTGAAACAGCGGATTACATGGCTCGTGAAGCTGCTATCAGCCCTGAAAAACTTTATTTCTTATTAACACAGCAGGCAGAATCACCTGAATTTTTAGCTAACATGTTATCTGGAAGTTCCAGAAATATTACCATTGTTGATATTGCTTCGATCGGAGCCAACTATGATTTTGGATGTGGATGGCCAATCATGAAAGACATGAGAAGATTAGGTGTAAAAATGTATCCAAAGGCAAAACTTCTCGGAATTGATAAAGAAGGATATCACATCGAGGCTTTTAATAAAAAGACAAGGGAAACCTATATGGCAAGTGCCCCTGTTGACACTGTTATCTTAGCGGTTGGATATTCTTCCAACCAGGAACTTATGCATGAATTAGAAGGTTCGGGAATCAAAGTACATAATATCGGTGATTCCTGCAAAGTCGGAAAAGTGATAGATGCCATCTATATGGCAGATAACCTGGCAGCAATTATTTAGAAAAAATAAAACCATAAAAAACTAATACAAGATAATAAATTATTTTAGGAGGAATCTATGTCAAATCAGAAAATTTTAGAAGGTATTAAAGTCGTTGAGATGGGAACTCATGTTGCTGTTCCTTATTGTTCTCGTGAATTAAGCGATTTAGGTGCAGATGTAATAAAAGTTGAGCCACTTACCGGTGAATCCTATCGTGGGAAAATGGGTATGTTATTCCAGCTTCCTTTCCAGGAAGATTATGATGTCTTATTCAACGCTTATAATGTAGATAAAAAATCCCTTTCTCTTAATTTAAAAGATGAGGATGCAAAAGAAGCATTGATTAAATTACTGGGAACCGTTGACGTATTTGTCACTAATACCAGAGAAGAAGTTTTAGCAAGACTTGGTTTAAGTTTTGAATCTTTACAGGAAAAATACCCCAAATTAATTATAGGTAATGTCAGCGGATATGGAACCAAAGGGCCAGACAAGGACAAAAGAGGCTATGATGCTTCCAGTTTCTGGAGTCCATCCGGAATGATCCAGGAATGGAATTTCCAGGATAATGATTTCGCTTTCAAGCCTTTCTATGGCTTTGGGGATGCCATCGCAGCTTCCCAGTTAACTTCAGGTATTTTGGCGGCCCTTTACCAGAGAGCCTTAACCGGAAAAGGCGATATTGTTCGTGTGTCCTTACTGGCAACAGGTCTTTGGACCAACATCTGCGGTCTGCTACGTTATCAGGACGGTCAGGACTTCCCAAGGCCATATAACCAGCCAATCGTACCTCTTGATAACTTTATGAAAACAAAAGATGGAAAACAATTCTTATGTTCCGAAGAAAACTGGCCGGCTCGTTATAAAATCTGGTTGAAATTAATGGGTAGAGAAGATTTAATGGATGATCCAAACTGGAATTCCATGAAAGGATATGTCAACAGAGCTGATATTCCTAACAAAGTTGATATGCTAAAAGAGTGTGTTGCAAATCATACTTCGGAAGAACTGGACGAAGCACTAAAAGATTCCGGTGCAATCTATGAATACCTGAATGAAACCGATAATATCATGGAAAATCAGCAAGCATGGGAAAATGATATTTTTGCAAAAGTACAAATGAGAAATGGCAAAGAATCCATCATAACAAACGCTCCAATCCGTTTTGCATCCCAGCCGGATCCGGATGGTGAACATGTAACAGCACGCAAATTAGGAGAAGATGGAGATATCATCTTAAAAGAATTAGGATTTTCTGACGAAAAAATAGCAGAAATGGTAGAAAAGAAATCTATTATTATCAAAAAATAGTACTTACAAATGAGGGAAATATTATGGGATATGAATTCATTCAAAAAACTATCCCTGAACAATTAGCCATGATGTCTGAAATAAGCCCTGACAAGACAGCTTATCTGTTTCCAGCAGAAAACAAGCGACTATCCTTTAAAGAGATAGAAGAGCATGCCAATCAGACTGCAAAAGCACTACTGGCACTTGGTCTCAGGCATGGTGACCATATAGGGATTTGGAGTTACAATTGTTCCGCCTGGATAGAACTGCTCTTTGGAGCATCAAAAATTGGTGTTGTGATCGTGCCTCTTAACACATGCTATAAGTATGAAGAACTTGATGACTTATGCATCAGGGGGGATCTAAATACATTATTTCTAATGGAAAAATTTAACGGTCAGTCATTCCATGAAATAACGAAGCATTTTTTTGAGAAGGAGGAAATCAAAAAGAGATATCCTTATCTTCACCATGTTGTTTCTTTAGAACCTGAATCTGAAAAACCCCGCCTGGGCTGGAACGAATTTATAAAAAAAGGAGAATGCATTTCCAATTGTGAACTGGAGAAAGCTATGCTCAAAGTAAAAAATCAGGATGACTATCTGATTCAATACACCTCAGGAACAACCTCAAAACCTAAAGGAGCTGTCCTGTATCAATATGGAGCTATGAATACAGCCAACGCTTATGCCCACTTACTCCATCTGGATGAGAAGGACTGTACTTGTGTCCCCTTACCTCTATTTCATTGTTTTGGAAATATCTTAACCCTGCTTGGTGGACTTATATCAGGCAGTACTACTATTTATTTAAGCTATTTTTCACCAAGGCAAATGTTAACCATCATGCAGGAAGAACATTGTACCTGCATGATGGGAGTTCCCACTATGTATTTTTCTATGTTGGGAACTCCCGGTTTTGAAAATTACGATTTGGACAGCCTTGAGAAAGCCGGTATCGGCGGCTCTGTCTGTCCTTACGAATTATGCAAACAAATTTCAAAGGGATTTCAAATTGATGGTTTGATTATCGGGTATGGTTTATCAGAAGCTGCTTCCCTTTGTACTCTATCTGATATTAGTGAAAAAGAAGAACAGCGCATCGGTTCTGTAGGAAAGGCACTTCCTGGACTTGAAGTATCCTTAGCCGACACTTCCGGCAAAGAGAATCCTCACATTTCAGAGGGAGAATTACTTATTCGGGGTTATGGTGTCATGAAATATTATTACAAAGATGTCGAACACACAGCAGCTACCTTAGACAAGGATGGCTGGCTCCATTCCGGTGATCTTGGAAGAAGAAATGAAGATGGGACTTTCCAGGTAATAGGGCGTCTAAAAGATATTATTATTAAAGGCGGGGAAAACATTTCACCTAGCAGTATTGAGGAACGATTGTTATCTATGGATAATGTAAGAGAATGTCAATGTGTAGGCGTTCCAGATAAGAAATACGGTGAAACAGTATGTGCCTGCATCATCTCAAAAGATGGAAATACGATTGGGCTAAAAGAAGTACGGGACTATTTGAAAAATAAAATATCGGATTACAGAATTCCTGATTATGTCTTAACGATGGAAGCTTTTCCAATCAATGGTTCAGGGAAAATAATAAAAACAAAGTTGGCAGAAGTGGCAAAATCTTTGCTAAATTTAGGATAGGAGGAAACGATGAATAAATTATTGACAGAAGAACAACTGGATCTCATCAACCTGGTTGCTGAATTTGGAAAAAAAGAAGTGGAACCTATCGCTGCTGAGTGTGACCGCAGCGGTAAATTCCCTTGGGATACATATCAAAAAGCTTTTGACATGGGACTTCATATGATGGATATTCCCTATGAGCTTGGAGGGGCAGGAATTGATTTCGAAACCTCCCTTATTTTAACAGAAGAACTGGCAAAATATGATTCCGGTTTTGCAACTAGCGTAGGTGCTGTAGGTCTTGCAGCAAAAGCAGTCCTCATGGGAAAAGACCCGAAATTAATAAAAAAATTTGCTGATATTGTTGGCGAGGGAAAATTTGCTGCTTTTTGTCTGACAGAACCCAATGCAGGAAGTGATGCAAGCGCTACAAAAACAACAGCAGTGCTGGACAAAGATGAATGGGTTTTAAACGGTCGAAAATGTTTCATCACCAATGGTGGCGTATCCGGTGTATATATTGTTTTTGCAATGACAGATTTTTCCAAGGGCACTCGCGGTATTTCTGCTTTTTTGGTAGAAGGTGATAGAGAAGGACTCTCAGCGGGAAAAGAGGAAGACAAACTTGGAATTCGTCTCTCCAATACCAGCGACGTTGTTTTGGAAAATGTTCGAATTCCAAAAGAAAACCTGATTGGAAAAGAAGGCATGGGATTTCCGATTGCTATGCTTACCTTGGACCGGGCGCGTCCTGTAGCCGGTGCCGCCGCAGTTGGAGTTGCGCAGCGTGCCATTGATGAATGTGTCAAATATATGAAACAGAGAAAAACCTTTGGAAAACCTCTGGCCAAACATCAAGCGCTTCAATTTAAGATTGCAGATATGGAAATGCAGTGTGAAGTTGCCAGACAGTATGTCCGATATGTCGGAAAACTTGTAGATAACGGAAAGCCATACTCAGAAGAGGCAGCTATTTGCAAAGCATTTGCTTCTGATGCTGCAATGAATATCACAGTGGAAGCCGTACAGATTCTTGGTGGATACGGCTATTCCAGGGAATATCCGGTTGAAAAATTAATGCGGGATGCAAAGATTTTCCAGATATTTGAAGGAACAAATGAAATTCAGCGCATGGTCATTGCCGGACAGGTATTAAAATAGGAGGAAAAAAGGAATGAGAATTGCAGTTTGTATCAAGCAGGTGCCCGATACATCAGAAATTAAAATTGATCCGGTAAAACATACCCTAATTCGGGATGGTGTACCGGCTATTGTAAATCCTTATGATAAAAATGCAGTGGAAGCTGCTGTCCAATTAAAAGAAAAACATGGTGGAGAAGTTGTTGTCATTACCATGGGGCTTCCTTCTGCAAAAAAAGCATTAAAGGAATGTATCTCCTTAGGTTGCGATAAAGCTTATCTGGTCACAGATCGTGCTTTTGGAGGCGCTGATACTTATGCTACGAGTTATACATTGGCTTCTACCATCGAAAAGCTTGGTCCATTTGACCTGATTCTTTGCGGCAAACAGGCTATTGACGGAGATACAGGCCAGACCGGAAGCAGCATGTCCGCTCATCTCGGAATTCCTCAATTAACTTATGCATTAGGGATCGAAGTCAACGGAGAAAAGGTAAAAGTGCAACGTGAAGTCGAAGAAGGAACCATGGTTTTAGAAGCCAGCATGCCTGCTCTTATCACAGTCGGAAAAGATATTAATGTGCCTCGTTATCCATCTATCCGCTCTAAAATAGACTCCTATCAGGCAGAAATTGAAGAAATCCATTTAGATAATCTTCCGAACATTGATACCTCAAAAATTGGTTTAAAAGGAAGCCCAACGAGGGTAAAAAAATCTTTCACACCAGATAAAACAAAAAATGGAGTTAAAATCAGTGGGGGCGGAAGTACTACAGTCGTCAACGGACTGCTTCAATATCTTGGAGAAAAAGGATTAGTGTAGGAGGTAAGAAGCATGGAATTAAATGATTATAAAAATATCTGGGTCTATGTTGAGACCTTTGAAAATAAGCCAAAAAATGTTGGTCTTGAATTATTAGGACAGGCTAGAAATCTTGCAGATCAATTAAATGAAAAAGTAGCGGCTGTTATCATGTGTACCGACGGAACCGAGGCCGCAAAAGAATCCATTGCGTATGGTGCTGATGAAGTATACGTTCTGGAAAGCGAAGAATATGCCTACTTTGATGCAGAAATACAAAGTTATACTCTGGTAGAACTGATTGAAAAATATAAACCAAGCGCAATTTTCATTGGCGCCACCAACAACGGAAGAGATTTAGGAAGCCGTACTGCCGTCAAAGAGCATACAGGCCTTACTGCCGATTGTACAGGCCTTGCAATTGATGAAGAAAGTAATAATATCGCCTATACCCGTCCAGCCTTTGGCGGCAACCTGATGGCAACCATCCTTTGTGCTGATGCTCGCCCTCAGATGGGAACCGTAAGACCCGGTGCCTTCAAAAAAGGTCAGCCTGATTATAGCCGAAAGGGCGACATCATTAAGGAGCATTTCCTCCTCCCTCCTGAAACAAATATGGTCAAGTTCCTGGAATTCATCAAAGCCCAGACAAATGGTGAAATTGCCATCGAAGATGCTGATATTATCGTTTCCGGTGGAAGAGGCTTAAAAGATGGCAAAAATTTTGCTCTGATAGAAGAACTTGCACAAACTTTAGGCGGTGCAGTAGGTGCAAGCCGAGCAGCCGTAGACGCTGGTTGGATTTCCCATATTCATCAGGTCGGGCAAACCGGAAAAACTATAAATCCTAAATTATATATTGCCTGCGGTATTTCCGGAGCAATCCAGCATCAGGCTGGTATGAACGGCAGCGATGTAATTGTAGCCATCAACACAGATCCTAATGCTCCGATTTTCGATATTGCAGATTATGGCATCGTCGGCAATTTATTTGAGATTGTTCCAACCCTGACAAAAGAAATCAAAAAAATAAAAGAGAAATAAAACATGTATCAAGTAAGTGATGAATATCTAAAAAGAGCCCATTTTCTCTTAAATAATGTAGGATTAACTGTGGAGCTTGAAATCCAGTTAACAAAAGTCATTCCCGGCAGTATTACAGGCGAAATTCGGCTCAAAGATAAACATATGAATTTTAGTGAAAACGTTCACGGAGGAACTTATTTTTCACTGGCAGATACCATTGGCGGTTTTGCTGTCACGTCTATGGGCAGATACTGTACTACCATCAATGGAACAATTCATTATCTGCGTGCTTCCGCAGGGTGCAACAAACTTATTTGTCATGCTAAAGTCATTAATCAGAGTACAAACCTAGCTTGGGTAGAAACAAAGATAGAAAATGAACATGGCGATCTACTAAGTACTTGTGAACTTAATTACTTTCTTTTAGAGGAAATTGAATATTAACATAATTCCTTTTACACTAATTCAGGGGAGACTGTGACTTATCTAAATCACAATCTCCCCGCTTCTTATAAAAAACTGTATTTTATTCCTCTCACTATTTTTCTAGCCCATATTTCTTCATAAGTATTTTACAATACTCTGGGTCTATGGATGCTTTCTCTAATTCTTCATAGCGCTTTTCTTTCAATAAAAGCAGATCCAATTTACTCATCTGCTCTTTTCCCGCTTCCCGTTCCATTGCTTTTTCTTCCCACCCCTGCATATAACGAACCCCCATTTCCTCACTTAACTTGACCTGACTGACCCGCTTTTTTTGATTCGGATCTTTTCATTTTGGCTCCGGACTTCCTGATTCTTCGTTGTCTCTTCCATATATCCTAACAATTCTACAAGCTCCGATAATATCTCATCTTTATTTCTTCCTCTGGTATTAAAAAACTTTTTTTGTATATAATGGGAATATCAGTAAATCCTTTTTTCTGTTCATATAGTACCACATGCAAAATCATTTGTCAAACACAAAAAAACACCAATTCCGGAACCTGCTTCTCAGAACTGATGCTTCTTAAGTGCGCCTTCAGGGGCTCGAACCCTGGACACCCTGATTAAGAGTCAGGTGCTCTAC
>JALEPU010000131.1 GCA_022766905.1 Lachnospiraceae bacterium | reverse complement strand
ACTTTCCATCACAAGGGTATTGCGGATCTCATCTCCCGTAGACCAGAAGATGACATCTGTTCTCTTATCAATGAATGTAACAAGTCTCTGAATCAAATAATACACAAATCTGTTTTCATATAAATCATAGCTTTCCTCTGTCGTCACATTCAAAATATGGGTTGGATGGATCTCCCCATCTTCATTGCTGGTAATAAACTGCGTATTCATACTCAAATGTCTGACGCTGTCTGCGGTGATCTTCTTTGCCAGTGCGACCGGCACAACTTCCTCGCTGGTGGTAATATAACGTCTTGGTTTATCGATGATTTCAAAGATGGCATCCAGGCTTTCCTCAATCACATTGAGCCAGGTTTCGTCAACCACTTTATGCAGGACTTTATTCGTCTGATTTAATGTGTTTGATCCTGCCTGTACCATTTCAAACAGATATTGGAAATAGCGGTCATTTTCCAAGGTTTCTCCAACGCTGTTTATGTATTTCAGGTATAGATCATTAATTGTGTTTTCCATAAAAATACCTCATTTAGTACAGATTCTGGATTCTGATCAGGTAAGCCTCACTATCCGGCATCATTCCCTCACCAAATACCTTTTCCATATATTCGATCAAACCTTTGATTTCATCTCGAACAAAGTTTACATTCAGGCTCTCGAATTTCTTCAATACTTTTCTTGCAATGATATAATCCATTCCACCGAGCTCAGTTCCGCCACATGCAACATAGACCGGGATGAAATCATACATTTGCTTGATAATACGATTTCCAAATGCAAGACGGAATCTTGTCTGCAAATACTGGTCAAGTTTTTCCATCTTCTCCAATGTTTCATCGCTGATAGGATGCTCCACTTTCGCACGTAAGAACATTTCCTGCAAATGTTCATTTGTCACATAGCAAGGATTCTGTGGTTCACATTCAAATGGTTCTGCACGCTCATTCAGTTCAATCGGAATTGCACGATCGTATACCTTATCTGTGATGGTAAATGTAGAGTCATCGTTATTGGCGGTTCCTACATACCACATCGTATCAGATACATGAATTTTCCCGTCTTCCAGTTTTTCTGGGTCTCCCGCCCATGCAGTCGGAACAAGATCAAGCACCCACTCATCCTTACTTGGCATTTCCAATATAGAAAGCATCTCTGCAAAATAATATTCAATACGGGCTAGGTTCATTTCATCCAGAATTACAATGCTTGGGTCTACCCGATAATTTGCTTCATACAAAGCCCTTAAAAATTCTGTTTCATTAAATCTCTTTGAAAACTCGTTAAAGTAGCCAAGCAGCTCCGTACGATCCCGATAAGACGGTTGTACGGATACCATAGTTGCCGGATTTCCTAAAAATCGGCTGAATGAATGTGGCAGACTCGTTTTACCGGTACCGGAAATACCTTCCAAAATGAGAAGCTTGCTGGCTGCCATACCTGCAACAAATCGTCTGATCACCTCCGGCGAATAATATAATCCTGACTGGCTGGCTGCATACAAACGATAGTTTTCCACGAATTGCTCTAATGTAATGTCATTATCAAACTCCGGAAATACAAATTCTTTGTATTTCTCGTCTACCAGAGTAAGTTTTGGGAAGCGATGTGTATGAATATCGTCTTTTGCATTTGATTTTACTGTAACAGCTGCAGCATTGATCACTGCTCCTACAGTCTCAGCCGAAGCTGCTGCATCTTCAATAAGCATATTTCCGGTGACATTTTCAACGGTTGGAATGACATCATCTGTCAATGCGGAAGCGCCCATATAAGGGATTCGTTCTGTTCCGCCCATTGTATTTACTTTGATTGCAAGGATCTTATTCTTTTCGTCAATCAAATCCAATACCTGTTTATTTAATCTGCCGATTTCTTTATACAGTGTCGAATTATCTGCGCTATCCATTTTCAATTCTCTATGCAGCATCCATTTGCGTACCAGAATGACAAGAATCAAAATCGGAATCACAGCCATTACGATCATCAGAAGAATCGCCAGGATTTTTGCAATGATATTTAAGGGTCCAAAGTAAGTCCTGAAAATAGTGAAATAATCAAGCCAGCCTGTAAAAAATAATTTGATCAATGCAGCCACTACTGCCGACAGATTGTAAACAACCTGTGCAATCAGCTCGAATGCAAACTTTAAAAAGTCACTCATTTTATTTATCCTCTTCTTTCGCTCCGTTGATCTTAGCCAATGTGGCTTCCGCCTCTGCTTGCAACCGTTTTGCTTCCGCCAGTGCCGCCTCTGCTTTTTCTCTCTCTGTTTTTTCTGCATCCGCATTCTTTTGGGTCA
Source organism: Lachnospiraceae bacterium (assembly GCA_022766905.1). GTDB lineage: Bacteria > Bacillota > Clostridia > Lachnospirales > Lachnospiraceae > SIG292. The sequence goes on along the minus strand of JALEPU010000131.1, from coordinate 35,521 downwards.
TTTCTTTTTCTGCATCTGCATTCTTTTCGGCCATTGCTTTTTCTTTTGCTTCTTCCATTGCAACCGCTTTTTTCAGGTTGATACTTACCATAATCAGATTGTAAATCTGATAAATAAAGAACAGAAGCAGTGGGAGAACAATCACAACAAGGAATCCGACGCTGCTTGATAAAAATTTCATGACCTTACCAAGTCCGGACACCTTTCCTACATACTTACCTACGATATCTCCATCTGCAATTACATGGGTATCCGGTATATCGTTATTATCACCTTTTGTTATGTAGCTTCTCATTCCATTCTGCTCTACAATACTGTCAATACGGTGAGTATTGAGTGCATACTGATTTTCAATAATGGTATGAAATGTAATGATGTCCCCTTCTTTTAAAGAAGCAGGATCTGTTTTTTTGATCAGGATCAAATCTCCTGCGCTGAATGTCGGAGCCATGGAATCTGTTTCTACCATCATTGGTGTAAATCCGGCCAGGCTGGAAACATTCATCTCATCTCTGGTTGCCAGTGTAGTAAATGCGAATAATGCTGCCAATAAAATGATTGCCCACAATACTATACTGACGATTATTGTAATTCCTTTTTTTGCTGCTTTCATTTGCATTTCCCTCTCTTTATCACTACTTTATTTTTATCTCGTCTCTGCCATTTCATCAGATTATTTTCTTTATTTTCCATCCAGCTCGTTTCCTTCTTCATCGGTTCCGACAAACCTGAGACGAATCGAATAATCTGCTCCGCGAAGGGTATCGGTACATGCATCATCTGTTCCTTCCAACCAAATATGTACCAAAACTTCCTTGTCGACATTCTTTTTTAACCGGAATAAAGTATTGCTTTCATTATATTGCATGGCTCCTGCCGCAGGCAGTCCAAAAACTTTTGCCTTTCCTATATTACCTCCGCCTCCGCCCGGATCATATACGCTTGTCTGGCCATCTGCTGTAAAACCAATACGCATAGCCTTTGGAAGCTGCGGATTCGAGGACGAGACATTTGTTCCATCATTCTGCCCCGGACTGTTATTGCTGGACAGGTGAACTACCATATCCTCTACCGCCATAAAGTGCAATGTAAATTCCAGATAAGCTCCTTTTGAACTCTCTACTACTTTACCATTCTCCAGCGTAAATGACCTGCAATTCGATGTGGTCACCGGTTCAAGAGGAACCGTTTTCATATCAAATCCTTTTTCCCGGTTCATACGCACCGCAATCTGTTCAAAGGTTAATGTTTTTACATATTCTTCAAATGTAGCATGTGGATCTAAATCAAATCGCATATTTGCCCCGGTCGTAATCTCCATGCCCATACTTTTTACTCGTGTGCGATTTGCAATTGAAAACCATGCGAAGGTCGCTGCCGTCACACTGACCAGAGCAAGAAGTACAAGAAGCGTAGAAGTGAATACCATCCGCTTTTCGCTTGCTTCTTCCTGCCTGACTTTCCTATTTTCACTCATTGCCTGCTCCTATTCTTTTAATACACCATAAAATGCCAGATACAAATCTGCCTCATCATACGAAATGCTGTCTGAACAGTCCAAATCGCAGCCTTCCAGATATACATAAACATCTACGGTATAAATTTTCCCCATCTCCATCTCCAGAAGCGGTGCTTTTGGAAATGTAATGCCGGATTCTCCCATTACAATGGTTCTGTCTGATAATGGAATCGATGGATCCGGAACTCCTTTCAATTCTCCATTAGAAAGGGAAAGAACTTTCTGATCTCCTAATTCCTTATGATCCAATATTGTATGATTCGCTTGCTGTTTTGCCTTATTATGTTTGTTGCTTAAAGAAAAAATCACAGGATTTTTTTTATCGAAGGTAAGTCCAAGTCTGGCTGCATTTAAAAAAAGTCCCTTTTCTGTCTGTGCCAGCGTTCCACCTACCTCGTTTCCTTCATCGAAATACAGATTGACCTTTGCACCAGCCAATTCTCCTTCTGCGAAAGCACGTAAATAAAATCTTCCATGGTAATAGAATTCTTCATTTACCACAGGTTCAAAGATTTTTGCCTGTCCATTTGTAGAAATCGGATTATAAACAAAACTTTTCAAATCCGCTGTTGACACCGGCATTAATCTCGTAAGAGATGTCTGATTCACCTGAATAATCGGGGCAACACCACTGCCGTTAAAATCACTGCCTCCTTTGCTGCTGATCTCCAATTTCAGTTCTTCTGTCCCTGTCCTTGAAGTCACTTTATCTGTAGATACCACTCGATTTGCGGAAAACCATGCGTAGGTAGATACTGTCAAAATTAAAATGATAAAAAACATAGATGCTATGATATACCAGATTCGAAATACAGATTTATGTTTTTCCAATATGCTACCTCCCTGTTTTGTATTATTGCTGAGCAACACCTGCAAATGATAATTGCAATGCAATGTCTTTCTTCTGCACCTCGTTGATACAGTTGATGTCACACCCTTCCAGATAAAGCCAGTATTCAACAGTGGCGATTTCTCCTGCTTTTAATCTGCAAAAAACCTGTTCGCCTGCTTCCGGCTCCGGGTCATCTGTTCCGTTTTCTTTTGCAAAAAACTGACTGATCTCTACTGCCGGATCCTTTTCAAAAGAAGCATTTCCATTTTTATCTATCGCTGATACGACACTGTTATCGGTCGCAATCGTACGTTTCTTTGCCGCATTTGCAGTATCTCCCATTGCATCCAGCTTCATAATATAGTTGTGGGTTCCGCTTGAGGTAGATACGTTCATCCCCATTCGGAGTGCTGCTAATGTCTGGCCATCCTTGCCAACATTTATTCCAAAACGGCGTAAATATACGTCACAATCTTCATTTTCACACTTCAAATACACTTTTCCATGTATCGTATAGTCGTTTACCTTTTGAGAAACATCATGAAATAAGATCGAAATTCCCTCCCGATTCTGTGCCGTCGCCTCAAAAAACTTTGTCAGATCCGCAGAAGATACCGGGCTCAAAACAGTTGTCCCGCTCTCCGGATTCAGTACACATTCTTTATCAAACTTGCCATCTTTTTGATTTGCAATCAAAAGGCTGGCTCCGCCCTTGCTGACCGTACTGCGCATCGGTGTTACATTTGTATAAGGATTAAAGGTAAACCAGGCATAGGTCGCCGTAATCAAAATTGCTGCCAAAACAATCAGCCACACAATTGCCAGATATGCTGTTCGTTTCAGCCTTTTACTCTCCATATGCTACCTCTCCTTCATTATTTTCTGAATATCCGGCAAAAGACAATGCCAGATTTGAAAGTGTCTGGTCACATAAATTTCTGGTACAATCTCTGTCGCATCCTTCCAGCCAGATATAGATGGTAAGCTCTACCGGAGTACCCGGTCTTCCGTTTTTGTCTCCCTCTACGGTACAAATAGGAATAGAATTCGGTTTCAGAGAGACAATGCCTGTATCCGTATCATAATTGCAGAAGTTGTCTTTGTAATAAGGTTCAAACGGTACGGTACTTCCGTCTTTTTTGGAAGAGTCCAACACATGTCCATCTTCGCCTTTTAGCGTATTATAGCCTGCGGAATCATCCGTATTATCTGTATCATTGATTTCAAAAATGTATTCTCCCACAGCCTTTGTATCTTTCCCTGGCAAATGCGGTACAAGACCCACACGAATGGCAGTGGATATCGGATTTAATTCGTCATTATCAGAATAACCAATGTCTGACAAATACACCGTCATCTTGTCGCTGCTCGTTCTCAGATAAAGACTGGTCTTATAGTAATCAGTATTATCTCCCGGCTCAAAAAAACTCGCCAACAGTCTGGAACTGTTTTTGCTTTCAGTAGTAAATTCAGTTACTTTTTGAAACCCGCCGGAAATTTTATCCGTAGATACCGGATTTAATTTCCCAGCCGCTTTCAATTCCACAGCATAGCCATATCCGTCCTCAAAATCATTCGATATCTCCAGGGACATCCCTGATCCTGCAGCCATATGCATCTTGGTTGTATGTGCACTCGTATGATATATATACCAGGCAAAGGTTGCCGCTACCACTGCAAGCAAAGCCATCAGTAAGGTAAACAATGCTGAAGCAAATCTTCGCTTTAAATGCTTTGATGCGTCCAACTTTACACCTCATTTCTCATTTGAAAAGTTATAATCTCATAAATTACATTATAGAAGAATTTCAGGAATATTTCAATAATATGAAACAGCTTTTTCGTTGAAAAAGAAATTGTCTCATGCTACAATATAAGATGGTATATAGTTTTATTTGAAAGGAGCTGTTGTTGGATGGAAAATCAAAATATAGATAATGAAGAAACACAGCTCAAGGAAGCAGAGTATTACAGAGCTACGGCTGAAACATATAGAGAAAATGCAAGATATAGCAGGAATACGTTTTTAAAAACAGGAGTGTTTGTACTGGTTGCAGTATGCGCACTTTTGCTATTATGTATTGCATGGTTTGTAATGAATTCGAGAGTAACCGGTGGGACAACACCGATCAGTGCGCAACAGGATTTGATTCGTATCGCAAGCAAAGGATATCGGCAGGAAGCGGAAAAATCAAACTTACGGTTAGGGGAAGGAAAAACACTGGAATACCAGAATGAGGAGTATTACTACACAGATGGCGGAGAAATTGCTATGCGTCTTTCGGAAAACTACAGTGTTTTCCCAGGTGCTTGCGGAACGATAGAATTTTATATCATTCCCACCAGGGATGGTTCTCGGTCTGTGACGCTTTATTTCGGACTTTCAGGATATCAAAAAGGAACGGATGAAAAGATTGTTCCGACAGAGGATGAAGTGTTGACAGCCCTTCTAAAAGGACATATTCTCCTGTTTGAAGAGTACAGGGGAGGATTCTATTCCGGATGGATGCACGATGATGTTTCAAACGGAGTCTTTTATAATTCCATTACAGTAACACTTCCGGAAAATGTCAAAGCCAATGTCCCATATCCGTATACTGTTTATTGGATTTGGCCACTTCGGTATCAGAATATGGTTTCCCACCAGGAAAATAAAAATGATATCTATGCGGAAAACAGTGAGGAGTTTGAACAGCTGTTTTTCCCTTTTGTTGAATCACAGGCTGCGGGAAACGGCATTAGCCCGATCGCGAACACGTCCTATTATTATAATTCCATATTTCTGGCAAAGGGAAGTGAGAGCGGAACTCCCTGGCTGGAGAATGAAAAGGCAAGAATGAAGGCATATAATCTTGCAGATGAATATATTGGAACAAATGCAGATTATCTGTATTTGACAATCAGCACATCTTTGCAGTCAGAAAACAGTACAGGTAATGGGGGGAGCAGCAATTGAAAGATGGAACAAAGAAAAAATGGTGGATGGTATACAGCATTATCTTAATCATAATATTAATTGGAATTACGTATGCCTGGTTTGTTCAGAATTCTTCCATGACCACGTTGTTGTCGATTGAAAAACCGGATACAATTACCATCTCAGATGTGGATGGAGCCGATATGACAGAACTGGATCTCGATTATAGAGAAGGTACAAATGATAAAAAGGATTCGGATGGAACGATCCACATCCTGCGGCCTTTGTGCATTAAAAGTACCAGCCCAATCCATCAGCTGGAAATCGTACATACCACAAATCTGGCAAGTCTTAATTTTAACATTTATCCTGCAACGAAAGATGGAGATTCGTATACATTTGATTCTGCAACGAAAGTTCCGGGCAATTATGTAAATGAGAAGAGTACAAATTCGAAAACTGCCAGGGAAGAGGTACTGGATAATTATAAGAGCCAGGGAGACGTTGCAGATACTCATGCTTATCCCCTTTATTGGCTGGCTGTGAACTGTGCAATAGAGGATAAGCTGCAGTCAGGATGGCAAAAAGTGACATCTTATCCGAATACAGAATTTGATGTGTCTACCAAGTCAGAGAAAATCTTTTACTATACCTATTATTATCTTGAGATCAGTTGGAAGGAAACCACGAAGGAAACAGATTTATTCTATATTATGGCACAAAATATTGCTGCTGAGTAAAGGAAATCATATGAAGAATTGTAATTCATCAAAAAAAAGAATCATTGTGTTACTTTGCCTTATTGTGGGTGTTTTGACAGTATTCATCGGCGGAACACTGGCAATTTATACAAGCCAGGATCATCAGCGAAGTGTTGTGCGTAATCGAGAAAATGAAATCATTCGATTTAGCTCGGATAAACTATATCGTGTGACCGGGGATGCACCTGTAAAGGCTTACTATTATCCGATGAGCAAAGAATCCCGTACAATGGAATTTCAGGTCTGTAACTATGATCAGGCGAAAAACACTTTGTATAATGAGAAACAGATTGAGTATGAGATTACATTTGAAGTGAAAAACGGTTCTGAAGGGGAATACACAATTTCAAACGGGAAAACGACTCAGACAGTGACAAACGGCAATCGTGTACAATTTAACGACAGCCTGACCGGTGGAAGAAAGTCAATCAATACGTATTCCTTTGTTTTTCATGAAGGGGATTTTAACAAGGTTGAGCTTGTGGTAACGGTAACCCCGGCAAACCCTACAGTAACCCAGAATAGAATCTTAAATGGAAAACTGATCCCTGTTGAGTATGCAACTACACAGGGAGTCATCATGCAATGGGAGTATACGGATAGCGACAGAGGCGGGGTAAATGAATTTGATGCGTATAATGTTTTGGTTTCCATCTCCGGTGGAGCAAGGAATGTGTTCATAAAGTGGGATTCTTCCCAGCTCGATATTGATCCATTTTTTGCAGAAGGAAAGACGGTTACTAAGAACGGGAATTTTTCTACGATTACAATACCAATGAATTCAGAAGACATAACCGGGACTTATCTGATTCAGTTTTACAATCACAATTCGACAAAACCAGGATGGACTACATGGAGTGATATCCCGATTGAAGTTACATTGGGAAATGAACCATAAAAGATTAATTGTCACAGGGCATACAAAGGAGTTTTGTAAATGAAACAATTAAGAAAATGGATTGCTGTTTTGTTGACGGTGTGTATGACAATCAGTGTAATACCAACTAATACATATGCAGAAGAGTCTGCAAAAATACAACAAACTGATAGTGGTACATCGGAGGAAGAAGGTGAGGGGGAAACATCGGAAAGTAATCCAACTCAGTCAACTCAAAGCACACAGGAGATATCTGAAGAAGGAACAGACAATTCTACGGCTTATACGGAAACGCAGGAAGATGTGACGCAGAAAAATACGACACAGGAAAATGTGACGCAGAAAAATGCAACACAGGAAAATACGACACAGGAAGATTCTGTTGAGGAACAGGAGAGATACCTCACTGCTGCTGATTCGATTTCTTATATTGGAGATACCTTTGCAGATTCGTTTATTGATGTTCTGAATGAGAACAATGTTTCGGCAACAATTAAAAAAGCAGATGGTGTGGTTGAGTTGACGATTGGAGATGGGGATGGGAAAATTCTGGAACTTCTTTCGCAGCAAACCCAGACAGCCGAAAATAATTATCAGAACTGGAATATTCGGTTTTCCTTTACCGGTGAATTGACTTTGTCGGGAGACTATGCGGGACTTGGCGATGAAGATTTTCCGTTTATGGGGCATTTCGTAGGTGAGAGTATTACAATCACTTCTTCCGAAACCTTGTTTAAAGCCTTGGGGGCAAAGTCAGATTTAAATAATGTTAAAATCAATTGGACAGGTACGCCGAATAAACCGATTCTCACAAAAAAACTGGTGGCAGATGAAGAGGCGCATGAAATCAACATGCCTTTGACCGGGGCAAGTTATTTTAGCCCTTATATCGGACAGCTGACCGGTGGAACAGGCCTTGTGACATTGCCGGCATTAAACTATTCGGGTGCCGGGGATTCTCCGAATCAGGAGAATTATCAGGGGGATTTGGGCCTTGTATGTGGAACCATGGCTGCAGGAACGAAGCTGAAAATTGGAGCATTGTCCCTCCCTGACACCGGTGATTCAGTGAAAGATAAGATATATCTTCGAGCCACTCACAACGTCGGTGGTTTGGTTGGAAGCATTGGTGAGAACTCAGAATTGAAGATTTCTCAGACCATAATATGGAAAACCAAATTATCGGGTTCCAACGCAGGTGGGCTGGTTGGTTCTATCGATCGTGGAATGATTCAATTTGAAGAAAATTGCAGTATCGAAAATACAACAGAATTGACTGCAGCATCCGGAGCAGCCGGAGGAATTGCAGGAGTTGTTTCTACAGGCATAGGTCCGTTGGGGACAAATGCGAATGTAAAACTGGTGTCTGTGAAGGCAAATGGGTCAGAAAATGCAGGTGTGTATTACGGAAATTGTACCGTTACCGGAGAATTCAATCCAACAAGTGGTGTAACCTGTGAGACAGATGTGGTTACAGAGGTCTCAGGACCGGACAATTGTGGTGGTGTATTTGGTACATTGACCCTAAATGATAATGGCAAATGTGAACTTACAGGTACGGATGAGAACAGGCTTACCATCAACAGTTCCCTTACAACTGCTACGAATACAACACAATATGGTGGAATCGCCGGCAAGGTTCGTACTGATATAGAAGATGCTTCTGATGCAAGGAAAAATGCGTTGGTGGTGGAGAATTGTAATGTAAATCCTAATATTGGAGTAGGAAATGACAGCACCAGGTATCCGAAATATGTAGGTGGTATTGTGGCGGTACAAGAAAAAATAACCGTTGATGTGAAAAATATCACAACAAATTTCACTGATCCGAAAACAATCGAAGCAACGAATTATGGATTTGGAGGAGTGGCTGCATATGTAGGAGATGATGCACTTCTGATGGCAGAAGCTGTGAAAGTGACTACCGATATATATACCAATAATCCGGGTGGTGGCGGAGTTGCAGGATCTGCACACAAGGGAAGTATTGTATATTTGAAAACCAGTCTTGATCTGTCGGAATGTCCGCTTACTACCAATGTAACCACCGGGCAGATTGTCGGATATCAGGACTGTTCTTTGTTGTATGCACCCGGAGTTACGATTAAAAGAAATAAAAAAATCAGCCAAATGGAACTGGATGATATTGGAAATTATGGGGAAATTTATCGTATCGCAAATTTTCTGTCTGTAGATTCTACCGGTTATGCAGTCACTTTTTTGCATACTCTTTCTAAAACAGGAGATGAATATCAGTTTTCCGATGCCCGGGACTATGCCTGTTTTGCCCTGGCATGGCAGGCCAGAGGATATTTTCCGACTGTTTTCGGGATTACAAAAGATAATTGGTCAGATTTGAAAAAAAATACATGTAAGATCAAATTGAACAATGATGTTGATTTAAAGGGAACGGGAATAGGCGGTCTGACCCGGGATGTTTCCGGTGAGGAGGATATTTTTAATGGTTTCCTTAATGGAAATGGTAAAAAAATAATCCTTGATATTGGTGCGGAAAATCAGGATGATACTGCGAAAGTAACCAGGGGAGATGGCAGAATTTACTGGCACAATGCAACGGGCTTATTTGCCGGACTTTCCGATGGCGCAAGTATTTCAAATCTTACCCTGGAAGGAAGTATTCGAATCTCCAATAATCGGACACCTGTAAATGTGGTGTCTGGCGGACTTGCGGCTATTCTCTCCTGTGATGACGCGAATAAAAATCCTATTGACAATGTCGCAACGAAAGTATCCGTTGATATTTTTGCAAATGGGAACAATTATTTGTATGTAGGAGGTTTGTTTGGCCAGGTCTCCGGAACGAAAAACACAACGTTGACTTTCAATGCAGAGCTGAAAGCGAACATAACACTGACGAATACAGCAAGCAGCATCGGGGATGGAAGTTATAATCACATTGGTGGTGCGATTGGTGCGATTAGCAAAGATTCCAATGTTACCATAGAATGTGGTACAGGCACAGCCGAGGCAACCCTTGGTGGAAATATAATATGTGAAAAAAGTACGAAAAATTTCTATGGCGGGGGACTGATTGGAACGATTTTCCCAGGTGGTAGCGGAAAACGAACGATTCATATCGAGAAGCTTATCGTAGATGGCTTTGAGCTCTTAGGCGGTGCCAGTGACCGCATGGGTGGTATTCTGGGAGGTATCTGGGCAGACACAGATGTGAATATAAGTGGTCTGACTGTGAGTAGTGCTGCTTTGAATGCCGGTGGAACAGCTGCTCTTGGAGGGCTTGTTTACCGTGCCAGTGGGAAATGGACGATAAGCAGTGTAGATCTTGGAGGCCTTACCGTGAAGGCAGGAAGTGCAAAGGCACTGGGGTTGCTGGTATGCCAGGGCGGACCGTATAAAGATACTATCAATGGAAACTATAGCAACTTGGATGGTCTGTATCTGGAAATGACAGAACACTGGAATTGGAATGATACGGAAAAAAAGGGATATCGTGTCCCTGATATCACGAATTTTTCCGGTGATGTATTTGACGAATTTGTTGCTTATACCGGATATTCGAATCGGACAAGTAATACTCAAAATTGCCGGATTACAGAAAATGGAAGCGGTATTATCTCGTTAATGACCGACAATGGTACAGTCAACATGACGGATGGAGAACGCAATACTTATGTGAACCGCACTACAGCAGGAACGACGAAACAGACCAATCCATATAGCAGATATTACTATAATTTACCGGAGGTACGGGAGAAGTGTAACGGTGGTAGTATTGATACACCGGAGGAATTACTGATCTGGTCCGTTTACCGTTACGCAGCATCTAATTTACGATCAAACTTTATCATCGATCATGGCGAGGTTACTGTTGAGACGATAGGGGGTTCCTCTTCTACCAATCGTGCTAGCTTTGACATGAAGGGATTTAGTTACTATCCGATTAACAGAACGAATACGGATGTAACGGTGCAGTATGCAGATATAAAGTTCTATAATGATGAAATTGAGACGAAAGAGGCGGGAAATAAGTCAACCCGCGGTAATGGAACGGAGCATTCCCAGCACTATACCATGCACTGTGGTCTTTTTATGAATTTCGATGCAGACCTTACCAATGCTACCAATGATGAAGATTATAAAGACAGAACCATGACGGTGAATGGAGTTACCTTTGCCGGTTCGATTGGAGCTGTAAATGGCGGTTCCGGAGCATTAATTTGTGGTTCTGTGAGGGGAGCAGTCAGAGAAGGTAATACATCGATTCGTAAAGTAGTTCTGGCAGATACGGATGATGCCACGAAAGCAGTTTCTCTGAATGGAATTATGGTGGTGCCGGAAGGAGATTATATGCCGGTGCTGATTAATACCTTTGGCTCTTATTCCGGATTGAAAGCAAATTATATTGGTATCACAACAGAACAAACAATGAAGGCAGGATCCAGCCTGATCGGAAATGTAGGAGGACAGGGAGCAAGTGGTATTTCGGTCGAATTTGAAGGAACAATTAAGTTGCCGGACTTAAAGTCAGAAAACGTGTTTTCAAAGGCCACTTTATTAAACAGTTTGCGTTACGAGAACGGGTCAGCAAGCTATCATTTTTTAAAGAGCAGGGATTATGATAATGATTCATATAGAGGTGAGAATCGTGAAACGACTTATGGTAGTGAAATCAGTGAATCTGTAGAATATGAATCAAAGAATGGCTGTTATTATGATGGATATGGAGCCGGATATTTTGTTTCAGCAACAGGTAATTTGAATGAAATCAATCATTTTACAGATTATCTTCCGTATGTTGCATTTTCTCCGGCTACAAAGGATGAAGAACATACATTGGCAAATGGATGGCATGAACTGGCAGTGAATATTCTTTCTACAGAACTGACGGATGGATGTGGCACCTATGGACATCCGTATCAGATAAATGCCGGTTTGCTGAAAGATGTGGCTCAATATATCAACACCGGAAGTGCATCCAGTGGATGGCAGATCAGAATTGCCACAGACGATATCTATCATACTGTTGCTGATAGTCATGATGAGGTAATCACATTTGATGGAAGTGACTGGAAGAAATCAAATGGGGAAGCTTATTCGGGCAGTGTTCAGCAATACCTGGCAGAAGCCTGTTATGAGATCAAAGAGGAATCTATTATACTAAAGGATTTCAAAGGAATTGGCACCAATGATTCCGGTGGTCTTCCGTTTACAGGAGTGATTACAGGAAAGAAAGGTACGGGGACAACGATAACTTTTTCGGGAGGTTCCGCTGCCTTCATCAAGTATAGTTATGGATGTGTTATCCGAGATATTTCCATTGTGCTAGATCAGGGAAATGATTTAACTTTGAAACGGCAATCATGGACAAGAGGATATGCAGAACAGGCGCCGGAAACATTTTTTGGCAGTGTGATCGGTTGTGTGCTCGGTGGAGACAATATTATTGAAAATGTTTCTGTTTCCAAAAATGAATCGACGATGATTTCAACGACCGGTACAAATCCTCATCTGATACCGGTTGGTGGATATGTTGGTGTGATTGCAGGCGGCGGTGTGATTTTCCGCGGTACTTTTTCCAAGGATACCGGCATTACAGGAACGGCGGCCCAATTGTATCGCAATCCGTTCATTGGACGGGTACTGGGGGGCTATGCCTTCTATGAGGGAGATGGTGATGCCCCGGATAACGGGGATAAGAACTACAAAATCAACAAAATTGAATATACTTTGGCGGATTTAAACTGGGATGGAAGTACCCTGACAGTTAACAATGGACAGGGACTGTTACTCCTTTCCGGAATTATCAGCAGCGGTGGCGCAAGTAAACAATCCAATGCATATACGAAGGGGAAGGCTCGAAATGCAGCTTATAATGAAATAGGAAAGGATACAGAGCCACAGGACTATACGACTGCAAAGAAAGATGCGTCTATGGTATGGTCTGCTGGAAATACTCCATATCTCCTCCATAAATATGCAGGATACACCGGAGATTCCGGTATCTGTAACAGCAGCAGTACAAATGGAATTGATATTGTGTTTAGGCAGAATGGCTCATTTGATATGAGCGAATATGGCAATGGATATCGAGGCTTGTCTGCCAGATATGTTTCCAATGCAGCATTCGGTGGAAATGATTCTGCGAACCCTGTTCAGGCAGGGGGTGTAGTTTTGCGTGTAAACACATTTAATGGTAATTCTGTAAATGTCCAAAATATTAATATGGATGTAAAGGAGTATGCAAATGATGATTTCCATGCGGCTTCAATGGGTGGAATCTTTAATATTGTATGGACGAAGAAGCAGAGCGGAGGTACGTCAAACAGTACATTTGCGCAAAATCTGACTCTTACGAGCTGTAATGTCAGTTTGAAATACATGGATAGCCAGGGAAGCGAACAATCACAAGCAACTTTAGCGAATAAGAATAGTAATGAATATTTTGCTGATGAAGATGGTCTTAGTTGTGTGACGGTAGGAGGTTTCATTGGCAGTGTGAGCGACTTAGGAGTAAGTGTTCAGACAAACAAACAAAGCAATTACCTGTTTACCAACATTCATATTTCCGGACTGGAAAATAAGAAGAGTAGTATTACAGGACCAATGAGTGCCGGTGGGATCATCGGTGCTTCAGCAATGACGAATAGTAAAATTCAGAAATATCCGGGAAAGCTGTTATCAGATTCGAAAGCAACCACGTTTGGACCAAGTTTTTTGAACTGTTCCTATGATTACACCAATGTTACAGCAAAGCTGGCAGCCGGTGGACTTGCAGGATATATCTATGCAGCGGCTGATACAACAACGCCACAATTTACCAGTTTGGGAATCTCAACGACGAATGATAATGCCGGTTGTTATGCAAGCAGTACGGTGACAGATGCTAATTTGATTACAGGAAGAAATTCGACAATTTGTGCAGAGGCAAAACAAAGTGTTGCCGGTGGAATATTTGGCGCAGCAGGAATGCGTGTCAGAATCAATCATCCGGAAATAAATGACAAAACGGGTCTTTCTATTACAAATGATAATAAAGATAATATTCAACCTCTATGCCTGGAAAAAGTAATGGTAAAGTCTTCTCAAAAGAATGAAACCATTTACCAGGGTAACGGAACAACCACGAACGGTCCAATCAATGAAGCATCAGCCGGGGGAATTGTAAGTCGAATCGGTAGTGTGAATCCGACGTATTTCTGTGATATTTATTTAAAAGAGTGTACAATCTCAACAAATAAAAATACGAGTAAAGAGTATGCGGGTAGTATTGTTGGTTATGGATATACGAACACACGTATGATGATGCAAAAGTGTCAGATAAAATCTACAACTGTTGACAGCAAAAACTCCGGAGGATTTCTGGGATATGGATATTTGGCAAAGAGTTATATATTAAATCTCAGTGACTGTAAAATTGAGGACAGCGAAGTAAAAGGAAGTGAGTATTCCGGTGGTATCGTAGGGTATGCAAGCAGTCAGTATTATTTCTTTAATGTTCTGATTAAGAATACTTCAATCACCGGGGGTAACTCGGGACGATTATTTGGCTGGATGAATATTGGTGAAAGTAACGATAATTTCTGGGTATATGCTGCCGGTATTTCTGTTTATGCAGACAGGGAAGGTGTAACAATTCCGGAGAAGGATGGAAACACCACCTCCGGCAGAAAATATATCGGCTATATTTCCTATGCTGACTATGCCGGTACGGACACAGCTACATCGGTTTCCGGTGATGCGTCACCTTACGTTACAGTGAATCCCAACTTCACCTTAACCGGTGTGAATAAACGGCTTACAGGTGATGCTGTTGGAAAGATTGAAAATGATACGTATGGTTCTGTTGCGGCTCGTATCTGGGCAGATCAAAAAAAAGGGGCGACAGATAAAAAAAATCTGGCTTCTTACTCGAGTGCGGCAGCGATCGTCAACGTGGAAGGGAAAGCAGCACCGGTTGTATCGACGTTTCGCGCTGAGCAGGGATGTGGACCGGAGCTTCCGGTATTGGTGCTGAATTCATCTGATACAGAGGTAATCGAGGATTACCTGAACGTAATTACCAATGATGGTTTCAGCAAATTTGATGACTATCGAGGGGATGCAAATTATCCCATTAGTCTGACTGCAAAGGTGTATTATTACAACAAGGATACGGATGAATTTACAGAGCAAACGTCAGCACAGTCCGCCAGCGAACCGGCATCCATTTATCTTGCTGACGGAAAGACGCCTCGTATTGCAAAAAATGCATACGATAATACAAGAAATCGTTTTACGCTGATTGAGGCAAGTTTTACGGTAACGGTAAATGGGCAGAAACGTACCTATACGGTCAGTGTGCCGGTTGTTGTGAAACGTCAATTACAGTATAACTTTATGTCCACGTTTTCATATGGGACAGAGTTTAAGCCAGACAAGTTTCAGAATCTGAAAACTCATGTACTGGAGAGTGCCGGTAATCCGATTACTGCATACATCACGTATGAATATAATCGTGAAGAAAAGAATTTTGTGGAGTATGACTGGCAGGGTTATATGAATGATGGCGGAAACATGCTTGGTGTTGATAAAATTCTAAGCTTTTCAGACGTATTTCCAACGGGAACCCAGTTTATACTGGTGAGTTGTCAGGATGGAAATCGTGCTTATTCATACATGGTAGAACGTGCTTCCACGGGAACAAAAACAGAAATCAGATTAAGTGATTTTTCGTCCGTTACAGATTCGAGTCAGAAGTTTCAGTCTTCTATGGCGGATATTCTGGGAGTTACGGTTGAGAGTAGTGCAAGCGGAAAATTTATAGAGGTCGACAAATCAGAGGCACAGATTCGCCGTAAGAATAAGTATTACAGAGCAATTCAGGAAGGGGAAGAAATCCAAGAAGGGACTACACGATATCATTTGACGGTACCGGACTTGAAACCGCAGGAAAATATTCCGAAAGAGAATTATTATCTGGTCATAAATGTACCATCGAATATTACAAAGGATATTAACGGTTCTTTAAGTTCAAGACTGGATTGGGAGATGCCAAGCGATGGAACCTGGGTTCATCGATATAACAAGTTGAAGGAAAATGTAGGTAATAATGATGAATCTACCTACCAAATCTCAACAGGTTACAGACAAACACTGGAATCTACTGCCGAAAGCAGAAACATCAATCTGGCTTCGGAAAATGAAAAAATGAAGGTTGCGGTGAAAGATACGATTACATTCTCGAACAAGCAGGTTTATGGAAACAGTGACCAGCTGTTTATGAAGTTAACGGTTGATATGCAGACCCATACGAAGGAGACTGCAGGGGGAACAGAAATTCAGTTCCCGTCAGGAACAACAGGAAAAGTTCATTTTTACATCCAGGATGAGAGAGGAAAGTACTATTCACGAGAGAATGGTACGTGGTCAAAACAGACTGAAAAAGTAGAAGCGACCAGCTATGACTGGACCTCAGATGGAAGAAATATGGAACTGCCTTTGTCAGAGGATGGGAAAAATCCGTTGGATTTGTCTGCGGTCAGAACCCTTATTAAAGGGGATTTAACCGATGGAGACAGCAAAATTATCATAACAGCTGAAATGGATATCGATTTTAACGGTCAGGAGATTATCAATGCCACGATACCCGGATCAGAAAACAATGGTACAGATCGATGGGTGCAGTTGCGTTATGTCGGAAGAATTTCTACAATCGCAGATTCATTGGGATACAGTATTGTCAGGGAAGTCGAAGATGACAATGCGAAATATTATCGTGGAGTTCAATATAATGCATTATTATCGATGGACGCGACCCTGATCAGCCAGTTGGGAATTAACCCGTTGGAATTGGTATCTGAATATCAGACTACATTTGAGGGGAAAAAGGCAAGCCGTATTGATCTCATTTCGGCATTGAATCTTTCAAATCTGCAGAATATCGAAGAAGTCTTGCAGAATACAGACAGTATTACTTTCACTTTATCTTTGTTAAGAGGCGGTGCCGGTAACTATGAGGTTGTTTCAAATGCATCTGATTACATTGGTTTTCGTTCTATTTCCTATGATGAGACTCAGGGAACATGGTCCTGGACCATTCCAAACGATCAGTTTTATCAGAATGGGAAGATTGTAAAAACGGAAATATTTGATGGAACTCAGTTTACAATGCCGCTTACCTCCTATGTTTTTACAGATCAGACGGGATACGCAAACTACAAAATTCAGCTGAAAGTAAGCTTTCATGGAAGCAGCACTGTTGCCGTTACGGATACGGATGCATATGTGGTCTATACATTTGCATGTATAAAACCGGAGTTTTATGAACCGCGATAATAATAAAAAAGGGGTGTTGCATTTGCAACAACCCCTTTTTTGCAGTTATTTTGAAACACCAGCCAAGCTGACTGTAACATTATATGTTGATGGGTCATCTTCATTCGAGTTGTTTACACATTGTTCGTCAGTTCCTTCCAGCCAGATGTACAAGCGCATTATTTTTCCATCATAATCTACATCCGATGCAATCGTATCTGCATTTGCTGCCGGGGCACTATAGGATTCTTCCGACTTTACAGCGGCATAATCATGAACCTTGTTATCACTATCTGTCCAGGTATATGTTTTCTCGTAAATATGTGGATATGTTACCGGAGCAAGAGTATTTTCATTTTTTACATAAGTCCAACCATTAATGGCAGTTGCATCATTACCCTTTCCGGTTTCATTTTTTGGTGCATATACTAAAACCAATTCTTCTGTTCCGGTCGGTGTAGTTCCTTCCAAATCCTGAATCGTAATTCCTACACGCATAGACTCCGGAATAACGGTAGAGGTCGGTGAGCCTTGTGCTGTAACCTGAATGGCACCAGCAAGTTCCCCACCATCTAAATATACATCACAAAGTCCGGTTTCTGTCACTGTATATAAGACATACTCGCTTTTGATATAAGCATATCGTTCTTTTTCAATCGTGTACTTTCCATCAGCCTCAATAGTAGGTATCATATAAGTTTGAACTTTTCCATTCTGACCCCAACCCTGGCAAATATACCAATTTTTCAAATCATTCGTTGAAGAAGGACTGATTCTATGGCCAACCGTTGATGCGATTAAAGATTGATTATCACCATGCTGTGCACCTTCTGATAATTTCGCAATCTGAAGGACAAAGTTGTTAGCTTTAGCGGAAATGGTTGCTGTTGTTGCATTTACTGTATTATTGGCAATATACCAGGCATATGAAGCAGAACAAAGTGCCAGAAAAGATATGGTTACCATTACTGCGGCAATCGCTAATTCTTTCTTAAGTTTTGATACTGTCACTTTATCCCTCCTTTTTCACAGGATATCAAGATGCAGAACTATTATGTTTCTGCACTTTGATATCCTCTCCACGCCACAACCATGGAGAAGATATATGATAAGAAATATTTTATACTTGGTTAGGGGATGTTGCAGTAAACGTGATTAAAACATTGCTTGAGGTGGTCAGGTCACTTAGATTATTTGTGAAAATATTAGTGTCATCGCCATCATAATAAATATAGGTATTTACTACAGTATCAGTTCCTGTTGTGATATTCCCTGACAAAACCGATGCCTCATAGCCAGTAGGACTTGTGGTCAAATTGGTTTTGCTCTGTATGCATTTTCCTGTAGATGGATTCCAAACCTCCCAGTTATCACCGCATACGATTAAAACACGAACAGCGCTGTTAATTTCGCTATTTGTAAACTCATTTGTCTCAGTGCTCATTGCAACAGACTGAACCTTCATATCAGTCAGATTCGTACCTTTTGTGCTAATATTGAAATCATTCTGCTTTGCAAATGTTTTCGTAACAGCCTCGCCAGGTGTACCAACATTCACCAGGGTACCAGACTTGAGTGTGCCATCATTAGGATTTGTGCCATATGCAGTTTCAAAAGTTAAAGTTGCGTTTGCTCGAACACGAGCCGGATAAAGTGCTATTGAATCTGTAGTCTTATAAGTTGCTGTGGTTGCATCAGATGTACTTGCGCCAGAAGTGCCTTCTTCAATTGTCATGAACGCAGCATTAGACTGTGCACTGATTGTGCTTGTTGTAGCAGTAACTGTGTTGTTGGTTACAAACCACGCATACGTCGCACTGGCCAGCGCAACAGCGGCAACTACTACCATGGCGATTGCAGCCATAAGTTGCTTTTTTAATGATTTTACATTCATTCTTTTTCTCCTCCTCATAGAATTTGTCGTTTGTTTCGTTCAAATTATGGATCACACTCCCACCGGGAACAGCTTCAAAGAGTGGCTCCCATCCGCGTCCCAGCGTGAGAATCATCCATAACTTGAAGTAATGTCACTACAAAGGTAAAGCTTTGTTCCCATTGTTTTGTTGTTACTATGTATAAACAGCCGTTGTGGCACTGTTGATACCAAATATTTTGATTGGGTCTTTACTGATTTCGGCGGTTCTTCCACGTTACTTCACCGCCCTGATAATAGTTCGGTGCTTCGGTTCCTGCCGCACTGATTGGTTTGTCACCCGTAAGGGTATCCTTAATGTCCTGTATTAATTTCACCAGAAGACTTGTGTTATCGTCACTGATGGCATCGATATTCATGCTGAATTCCACCGAGCCGCCTACAATAGCATCTACACATTCCGGATCTTCTCCTTCCATCCAGATAGCGATCGTATATTTATCTACATTTCCTATCAGGAATTTTTCTTCTGTATAACTGCAGACAATGTCGTGAGCCTCAAAGTTTACGCACCCTTCTTCCGCCTGTCCGTTTTTCGCAGGCTCTGCATATACGACTTGCTCCCCATTTTTCCAAACGGCGACGCGGACTGCTTCCTCTGCCCCTTTTGCACAGGAATCCAATGTCACGATAGCATTATAAGCCAGATCTTCTTTTCCGGCATTCCTTACATAATAGGTATATGCCATGTAGTTTTTGCCGTTGTGATCACCGTCGATTTCATCGATGTCTTTTGGAAGGTCTTCCAATGTGATGTTTGTCGCATCCTGTACGGTATGAGCAGTCAGCCTTGCGGTAGGCTCTGTAAAATCACCATCAGAAGCAATGGAAATACCTTTTCGGTAGAGTTCCAAACGGTTTAAGTTGATGGTAAAGTTTCCCATCTTTTCCTGCATGAATGCGATGATAAATAATACCGCTATCAGCAGGAGAAGTCCCATCAGCCACAGATGCAGTTTGTCCAGACGAAGAAGCGCAGCTCCCAATCGTTTTGCCCGGCGCCTTGGCAGATACATACTGACGATGGTTTCCGGATCAACATCTTCTCCGGCTTCACTCATCATTTTTTCCAGCTCTTCAATACGCATAATCTGCTCTGTTTCTTTTTTATGCTGACGATTTTTTGTTTTCTTTTCAATGGTGTTTTCTGATTTTTTTTTCGAGTTTCGCCTTATCATAATTTATTTCTTACAATTTATATCTTTTCTTAATATTTGACAGATAAGTTTGCATGTGCTCTTTTTCCAGACTATCTCCAAAACGGAATTGAAGACCGCATATAAATCGATAAGCACTTCCCTTTGGTGTCTCCCGCATCCAGCAGACTGCAGTAACTATGCTATCAATTCCCTTTCCTGCCTCAGAGGTTCCGACACATGGAAGTGATACTTCGCATACTTCTCCCACTTCAAATCTTCGATTCATAAAAAGAGCCATACCAGAGGCTGAAATATCAAGGGTCATACCGCCTTCCATATCAATCGTCCCATCTTCCTTAGGCGCCCATGTTTCCTGCATGTATTTAACAGGAATTGACACTTTCAAACGTTCATCGGCACGCTTAAAATACTTCCTTTGTTCTGACACACGGCGGACTTTCCAGAAATGGCGAATCCCCTGTTTTACCACATCATCCACATATCCTGCAAGAAGCATTCCATTATCATTTTCTCCATCATAGCGTAACAGCAATTTCTGATTTTCATTAATAGATAATGGTTTTCCATCTTTCATCGGAATGGATATCAAAAAAGAGGATTCATCCAATGCTTTTGAAAATGTACAGATCATATTAAAATCTGTCTCGGAACCAACTGGTGATTCTAATGCAACACGCATCTTTGTTCCGTTTTTTATCGTTAATGCATCTGCCATAATTAATCTTACTTCCCCTTTTTTCATGATCATATAGTAATGTAATTATTATAACATAATACACTTCATAAAAACAAGATAACATTCCGTTTTAATCGTGTAATCTCCTGTTTTCTGGTGATTCTTTTTATTTTCTTCTTTCTTATCCTAATACATCGATCACCTGTTCTTTGCCATACACAAATCGGTCCAGATGATTTACCTCAATTTGATACAGTGCATGGGCGGCAACATGTTCTGCAGCCTGCTCCAGGTCACGAATTCCGGTGGTATCCTTGTATTTTTCAATGATAGCATCCAGAGCTTGTGGTGTGATCACGCACTCTTCTTCCCGAAGACTCATTCGTTTTAATACTTTTGGAAGAGCAAATTGGGAGAAAATTATTTTCTTTTCTTCCGGCGTATAATCCGGAATCTCAATTACTGCGAAACGGGACATTAACGGTGCACTGATCATACTTTTGTCATTTGCCGTTGCGATTGGATAGACTCCCACTGTCGGAATCATACATTCCATATAGTTGTCTGTAAATCCAAGATTATCCAAAAGAGTCAGAAGAACATCGGCAGGGTTGCCATTTCCTTTGCCTGAGGATGCTTTATCCAGCTCATTAATAATAAAGACAAGATTGGATTCTCCCGCAATGGAAAAAGCTTCCATAATAATACCCGGTTTTGCATTGGAGTAGACCCGGGAACTTCCGGTCAGCTGTTCCGGGTCATTGATGGAACTCATATCCAGCGTTGTCCATGGAAGTTTTAAAATACGTGCTACCGCATACGCAATCTGGGATTTTCCAGTACCGGCAGGGCCTACCAGAAGAATTCCATAGGCAGGAAGTGTGTGGGTACGGTTGATCTGAATAATGGTTTCGATAATACGCTGCTTTACCTGCTCCATTCCATACAGTTCTTCGTCCAGAATCCGACGGGCTTCCTGCGGATCGATGGATTCGAAATAATTATTTTTCCACTGAATATTCATCATGATTGAAAGGGCACGCTGTGCATGACGTCTTTCTTCCTGGGTGACTTCATGGGAACGGGCAACGGCAAGGTTTCTTCTTGCCCAGAGTCTGATATTTTCCGGCAGGGTTCTTCCGGCACAGGTCAAAAAATCAGTAATGCTTTGCAAACTGGTTATTTTCATTTCATCACCGTTTTCATCCTTGTCATCGTCTTCCATTTCTTCGGACGGGGCAGAACTTGCAAATAATCGTTCAATCATGTACTGGAGGAAACCATCTTCAGCAGAAAGCTTTGTACTGCTTCCAAAAGCAATTTCTCTGATTTTATATACGGAATATCCGGTTTCCAGATTTTTGCCGGAAAGACGTACATTAATACGATTCTCTCCAAGCCATTTCAACAAACTTACAAAACGGGAATCTATTTTTAAAATATCTGCACTGACAGTACCATGATCTGTCTGAAATTCGAAAGCAGTCTGTTTGTTTGGATTTGTAAAGATTCCAAAGGAAACAGAGTCCCACTCCTTCTGCGTATTATCAATCACAAGAATCGGATGTTCCGGAGAAGAAGAACTTTCGTTGGAGCGAAATGTGGTATATGTAATCTTCGCTGGCTTTTTTGGGTCTGGTGTGCTTTTAAAATCATATACTGGCATAAATTTGAACTCCTTTATTGTGTTATTTTAGTTATCATTACACTATTGCTATCATAGCATAATTTTTGGAAAAGGGAAAATAATATTTTTACAGGAGATAGACGTTGCCACAGAAGAAAAACTATGATAGAATATTTCCGGAAACTGGTTCGAGAACCTCCCAGTATAAAAAACTAGGCAAAGTAAATCATGATATGTTCAGATCACAGGTGTGGTCTGTTTGCTGATGCTTTTGTTTATGAGGTTTTGTAAGCAAAGGCATTTTTTATTGCACAGGATTAAGGTGCTAAAAGGTGATTACGGATTCTTTTGCCTTTAAACGAAGAAAGAAAGGAAAAAAAGATGAATCAAAAAAAAGTGATTATTGATTGTGACCCGGGAATCGACGATAGTCTTGCTCTTATGCTCGCTTTAAAATCAAAAGAGCTAGACGTAATTGGAATTACGATTGTGTGCGGCAATGCACCGGTTGAGATGGGATTTGAAAATGCGAAAAAAATTCTAAAACAAATCGACAGGCTGGATGTACCGATTTATATTGGTGAGAGGAAGCCGATGAAGCGGGATTATATCCATGCTCTTGATACCCATGGAGAAGACGGACTTGGGGAAAGCTTTTTGCCCCAGGTGGATGGCTATGAACAGGAAATGGGTGCAGTTGATTTTTTCGCGTCAATCTTAAAAAAGGAGAAAGTTTCAGTGATTGCATTAGGTCCGATGACCAATCTTGCAGCCCTGATCAAACAGGATCCGGGCGCCTTTGAACAGATAGAAGAGCTGGTATCCATGGGTGGTACTTTTAAAAGTTATGGAAATTGCTCCCCGGTAGCAGAATATAACTACTGGTGTGATCCGGATGCGGCGGCTCTTGTATATGACACTATGTACGAAAAAGGCAAACGAATTCATATGATTGGACTTGATGTGACGAGAAAAATTGTTCTGACTCCAACGATTCTGGAATATATCTGCCGTCTTGATAAAAAAATGGGAGATTTTATAAAGAAAATCACAAAGTTTTATTTTGATTTTCATTGGGAGTGGGAGCATATTGTAGGATGTGTGATCAATGATCCCCTTGCAGTGGCCTATTTTATTGATCGAAATATGTGTCAGGGATTTGACTCTTTTGTTCAGATTGAAACTCAGGGCATTTCCCTTGGCCAGTCTGTTGTAGATTCGATGAGTTTTTATCGAAAAGAACCGAATGCCAAAGTGTTAACCGAAGTAGATCCGCAGCGATTTTTCCGATTTTTTTTATCCAGATTGCTTGAGATAGAGACGGAAAAGCTGGATCTTTTACAGGACATGTGATAGGGAGGACATAAATATGAACAGAGAAAGAGAAAAAACTTCGGCATATAAGATTTGTATGGTTGCAGTGGCCATTTGTATTAATTTAATCGGGGGACAGCTTGCATTGCTGTTAAAGCTCCCTATTTATTTAGATAGTATTGGAACAGTCCTTATTGCTTCGATTTTAGGACCATTTTATGGGATGCTCCCTAATCTTTTAAGCGGTTTGATTATGGGAATGACCGTTGATGTTTATTCTTTGTATTATGCACCGGTTGGAATCATTCTTGGTTTTGTAACCGGACTTGTATACAAAAAATGTCATCCGAAAAAGGGATGGATTTTACTTGCGGCGATTATCATTACAATTCCATCTACAATTGTAAGTTCCTGTATTACAGCCTTTTTATTTGGAGGAATCACTTCTTCCGGTTCTTCCATTCTCGTTCAGATTCTGGCAAAGACACCTCTTGGAATGGTGGGAAGCTGCTTTGTTGTTCAGTTTATTACGGATTATATTGACAGAGTGATCTGTTTATTCGTTGTAGCGGCCATGACAAAAGTTTTGTCAAAAAGAATGAAGGAGAGTTTTTAAGAATGAAAGTGTTAATTACCGGTACCAGTTCCGGGATTGGAAGGGGATGTGCCGAATATTTCTTAAAAGAAGGTCATCAGGTATATGGATTTGATAAAAAAGAATCTGCAATTCAAAATGAAAACTATATTCATTTTTGTCTCGACATCAGAGAAAAAGCTTCTTATCCGGAACTTCCGGCGATGAATGTGGTAATTAATAATGCCGGTGTTCAAAAAGAAGAAGATATTGATGTAAATTTAAAGGGAACCATATCGATTACAGAGCATTACGGAATTCAGCCGGAAATCAGGTCTGTTATTATGATTGGCTCTGCAAGCGGCCATACCGGTTCGGAATTTCCGGAGTATGCAGCAAGCAAAGGTGGGGTTCTTGCTTATACGAAAAATGTTGCCATGAGAATCGCAAAGTATCAGGCGACTTGCAACAGCCTGGACTTTGGAGGCGTTATGACGGAGCTGAACAGGCCTGTTATGGAGGACGAGAAGCTATGGGATGAAATCATGAAGCTGACACCGTTAAAACGCTGGATGACGGTGGAAGAAGCAGCAGAGTGGATTTACTTTATGGCGGTAAAAAACCGTTTTTGTACAGGACAGAATATTTTGATTGACGGACTGGAGGCCGGAAATTGTAATTTTATATGGCCGGAAGAAGAATAGTGACAAAAGAGACAAAACTTTGTTATTTTTTGCTGTTTTTAATGATTCTTTCGTTGTGTAAAGAGGAATTTTATGGTATACTGAAAAAAGAAATTTGGACAAAAGAGGCAGCAGATGTATTCTGTTTTATGTTTTAGATTATAAAAAGGGATGAATGGTAAAGAATGACAATTCAAGAGTGTTATGAGAAACTGGGTGGAGATTTTGCCCAGGCAGAACAAAGGCTGCCTAGTACCAGCCTGATTAAAAGATTTATTACAAAGTTTTTAGATGACGACAGCTATTCTAATCTTTGTGCAGCAATGGAGCAGGGACAAAGGGAAGAGGCATTTCGGGCAGCTCACACCTTAAAGGGAGTGTGTGCTAATCTGAGTTTTAATAAACTGTTGGATTCGAGCAGCCGGTTGACAGAGGAACTTCGTCCGGAGACAGATGAGATTCCGGATACAGCGAAGGGTATGATGGCAGAGGTAGAACGTGATTATGAAGCCACTGTAGAGGCAATTCGAGAATTTCTGGCAGAGGAGTAGGGAATCTATTTGAAGTAAGACAAGTTGTGTGAACGGGAAAAGTGAATATTGATTGAGAACGAAAGAGTCGTATTGTGGATGCAATGCGGCTTTTTTAGTTGCATAGGAAAGTACTCCGTATTTCCCACGCAATAAAAAAGCCCTCCGGGCAGGAATGCACTACGAAGAAGAGGAAATTTTTGGAATCAATGATGTGAAAAAAATTACCATAAGAGTAACAAATATTAAAACAAGAGAACAAAACCAAAACAAAGAGAAACTATTTACATACTGTTTTTCCTGTTGTATAGTAAAGGCACATTCAGATAAGGCCTTATTCGAAAGAAAATATTAACCACCATAATGATTAGGAGAGTATGTAAAATGAAAAAATATAATGTTTGTATCGTAGGCGGCGGCAGTACCTATACATTAGGTTTCTTAAAATCTTTTGCAAGAATGCAGGAAGAGTTTCCACTGAATAAACTGGTTTTGTTTGATATTGACGAAGAACGTCAGAAACCAATCGGACAGTTTGGAGATATTTTATTCAGAGAAAAAATGCCTGAACTTGATTTCTCTTATACAACGGACGCGAAAGAAGCATATGAAGATATGGACTTTATTTTTATGCAGATGAGAGCAGGCGGACTGGCAATGAGAGCAAAGGATGAGCACATTCCTCTTAGCATGGGACTGATCGGACAGGAAACATGTGGGGCAGGAGGAATGGCATACGGACTTCGTTCCTGTGTAGATATGATTAAAGCAATTCATGAAATCCGTACCTATTCCCCAGATGCATGGATTTTAAATTACTCGAATCCGGCTGCAATCGTTGCAGAAGCATTAAGAAGAGAATTCCCGGATGACAAAAAAATCTTAAATATCTGTGATCAGCCGGAAAATGTAGTTCGTTCCTGCAGCAGACTTCTTGGATGTGACTGGGAAGATTTAGATCCTGTATACTTTGGATTAAACCATTTTGGATGGTTCACTCATATTTACGATAGCAAAACAGGAGAAGATTTACTTCCAAAGATCAAGGAACTGATTAAAGAAAATGGATTTTTACCACAGGATGCAGAACAGAGAGATCAGTCCTGGCTGGATACCTATGGAATGGTTCAGACAATCATGAACGACTTCCCGGATTATCTGCCAAATACATATGACCAGTATTACTTATATCCGGATTATAAGGCAAGTCATTTAAACCCTGACTTTACAAGAGCAGATGAGGTTATGGCAGGTCGTGAAAAGAGAGTATTTACAGAGTGTAAAGAAATCATCGCAGAAGGAAAACTTGGCAAAAAACTGGAAAACATCAGTGATGCTCATGCAGAGATGATGATTAAAGTAGCAGAAGCAATTGCATTCAATAAAAACAACCGTCATATCTTAATCGTGGAAAATAATGGTGCAATCGCCAATATGCAGGATGATGCTATGGTAGAGGTTGTTTGTGAACTTGGAATCAACGGACCACGTCCAATGAGAGTTGGAAATATTCCTCAGTTCTATCTTGGCCTGCTTGTAAATCAGGTGTCTGCAGAAAAACTGATTGTAGATGCATACTTTGAAAACTCTTACAATAAAGCATTACAGGCATTTACAATTAACCGTCTGGTAAATGATGCAAAGAAAGCAAGAACCTTGTTAGATAAATTAATTGAAGCAAATGAAGGAATGTGGCCTGAGTTAAGATAAATATGAGGAGAGGGACAAATGAAAAAAAATAAAATTATGGATTTTTTCTCAGCCCTTGGACGAAGCCTGATGATGCCAATTGCTGCTTTAGCAGCAAGCGGTATCGTCCTCGGACTGACTGCGGCGTTACTAAAAACACAGGTTGTTGAGGCAGTGCCTTTCTTACAGCTTGTACCGGTATCCTTTGTGATTACCACATTAAATAAAGTATCGGGTATTGTATTTACCTTAATCCCGGTTCTGTTTGCCATTTCCATTGCGTTTGGATTGGCAGATGATGACAAAGAAATTGCAGCTTTTGCAGGTTTTATCGGCTATTATACCTTCCTGGTAAGTTCTGCCTGCATGATCAATTCTGGATTTATGGACTTTGGAGCTTTGAAGATTTCTCCAATCCTTGGTGTAGAAACTTTGGATATGGGTGCTGTTGCCGGTATGTTAGTTGGTGTGTTAACAGCTATTATTCATAACAAATACCACAAAGTGGAATTCCCGGTAGCAATTTCTTTCTATGGAGGGAAACGTTTTGTTGCATTAGCTGTTATTCTTGCCATGACAGGTGTTGGTCTGGTAGCTCCTATCGTATGGGAACCGGTGTCCAAAGTCATCGATGCAATTGGAGGATTGATTGCAAACGCAGATTTAGCAGGTGTATTTGTGTTTGGTTTCCTGGAAAGACTTTTGATACCAACGGGGCTTCATCATGTATTAAACGGTATTTTCAGAACGACAGCTATTGGTGGTGTATACGATGGTGTGGAAGGATGTTTGAATATTTTCTTACAGTATATTGGAAAAGTAGATATGTCTGTTCTTCAGCCATTCACCCGTTTCTTAGGACAGGGAAAAATGCCATTTATGATGTTCGGTCTTCCTGCGGCAGCTTATGCGATTTATAAAACAAGTCCGGAAGAAAAGAAGAGTAAAGTAAAAGCATTGATGATTGCAGGTGTTGCAGCAAGTATTGTATCAGGTATTACAGAACCTCTTGAATTTTCCTTTATGTTTATTGCTCCTCAGTTGTTTGTCTTCCATTCCATTATGGGTGGTTTATCCTTCATGCTTATGGCAGCTCTTGGAGTCTGTATCGGTAATACAGGCGGAGGATTGATTGACTTCTTTATCTGGGGTGTATTCCAGGATGGTTCCCGCTGGTATTGGGTACCGATTGTTGGTATTGCATATGCGGTGATTTACTACTTTGTATTCTATCGTTATCTGAGCAAAAAGCAACTGTCTATTGATGTGGCAGAAGAGGTAGAAGAAGAGGAAGAAAATGGTGCATCTCTTAGCGAAAAACAGTGGAAAACAGCTTCTATGATCGTAGAAGGTCTGGGCGGTATGGATAATATCGTGAAAGTAAACAATTGTATTTCCCGTCTTCGTGTTGACTTAAAGGATATGAGCCTGGTCAATGAAGATCTGCTTAAGAAAACAGGTTCTATGGGAATTGTAAAACCAAGTGAGACTCATATCCATGTTATTTACGGACCAAAGGTTCAGTCCGTTGCTGATTCCGTAAAAGAATTTATGAAGGGCTAGGAAGAAGGTTATCTGCAATCATTTCAATGAGAATCTGTATAACGGTGATAATTCCGATTCGATAATTCAGATCAATGTTATGATACCGTTGATTTTCATCGTTGGTCACCACAGAAATATTACTATAGGGATGTAAAGGGCTGTCCTCCTCACATGTAATTAAAATAACAGTTGTCCCATGTTGTTTTGCCTTTTCAAAAATCTGCATGTAACGGAGGGCATCCCCATGAGTGGTTATAATAAATAAAATAGCATCTTCTTTAATGTAATATGTAATGGCTTCCATAAGATCTCTCAGTTCAACCAGAATACAGGGACGGTCTAAGGTGGTCAGAATGATCTGAAGATATCTTGCAGGAATGGAGCTTAATCCGGCACCGTAAATATAAAGAGGCCGGTCACTGATTAAAAAATCACAGATTGCTCTTAAATTTTGAAGATCAAAGGAATCTACATTATCTTTAAAAGAGGCCAGGGAATGCTTCAGCAGACTGTCAGGAGAAAGACTGGTGTGGGTAGACATCGAAAGTTCTTTTTTTAATTCATATTTAAATTCATTAAATCCGTTTAGACCAATTTTTTTACAAAATCTAACAATGGTAGCGCTGGAAGTGTAAAGAGCCTGGGAAAGCTCGTCTAAATTCATGTAAACTGCAGTAGCAAGGTTCTCTTCAAAATAAGCCAGGATTTGTTTTTCCATATCGGTTAGGGGATAGGAGTGAGCCTGTTCAAGTAAAGGAATCATAATAAACCTCTCATTTTTTTATATTTCAGGTAGCTTTTGATAATAATCTGAATGGTATAAAATATGGGCAGACGGGAGGTGTATTCCGCACCATTGTTTTCCCGCTGGTTGGTAAAAAAACGAAAATTGACAGAAGCAATGCTGGCAATCGTATTATTTGTATAAGGTGTAATGGAGATAATAGGGATGTGATTCATCGCAGCCGTTTTTGCTAACTTTACGGTAGGGGAAAAATCACCGGTTGTACTTATAACAAATAAAATATTATGTTCATCCAGACGGCGGATAATATGATTTGCCGTTTTGCTGGCTTCAATTTTGTATACATTTTGCCTGCCAATGGCAAAGAGCAGTTTTTCCAGATAATCAATCAGGATGGTGGTCAGTCCTCCGGGGGACCACAGATAGATTGGAAAGTCACTGTCTAAATAACGGAAGGTAATATCCAAAAGATCTGAGGAAATCAGATTGGATGTTGCTTCTATATCGGAACAAATCGTATCCAGAATGATTTTATCTGTCAGGGCATGACGAGGGACTTCATCCGGCAGGTTCTTTTTCTGAATTTCGCTGCGAAGAGAATATTTAAATTCGGCATAACCGGAAAAACCAAGCTTTTTACAAAAACGAAGAATGGTCGAGGTAGAATAAGAAACATTTTTCGCAAGTTCCTGAATACTCATGTCTGCTACAGCATGAATATTGTCGTAGACATACTGTAAAACAGCAAGTTCATTGTTGCTGAGACTTTTAATAATCTCATCGTCTAATTGAAGAATAACCAATGTCATCGCCCCTTTCTGTAGGGTCATTATAATATATTTGGGCGAAAAAGGAAATATAATTTTGAGGAGGGAAATCATGTTTTTTAAGAAGAAAGACAAAGCAATAAAAGCATATGCCAACGGAAAAATGATTCCAATCACACAGGTAGAGGATCAGGTATTTTCTCAGAAAATCATGGGTGATGGTCTTGCCATTTTTCCGGATGATAATAAAATTTATGCACCATGTGACGGACAAATTTCTGCCGTTTTTGAACAGACACAGCATGCGGTAGGAATTACTCTGAAAAATGGAATCGAATTGATTCTTCATGTGGGACTTGATACGGTTAATTTGACAGAACCGGTATTTCAGACTGTAGTGAAGATGAATGAGCAGGTAAAACAGGGACAGCTTTTAATTATGTATGAGAAAGAAAGACTGAAAGAGCTGGGGTATACAGATGTTACCATGTGTGTCATCATCAATGAAGGGGAATCAAAAAATCTGGAAATCCATCTGACAGAACATGCCGTTGCAAATGAGACAGATATTATCACGTATAGATAGGTTCAGTAACTAGGAAAACAGTAAGCTGCGAGGAGACAGTTTACTGTTTTTCTCGTTTCAGGGATGAAAAAACAATCCATTGGGGTTATAATAAAAGCAGAAATGGCATGATTTGATGGCTGAAATGACGTATAAAGTTGTTTGAATGGCTGGGGTTGAATGTATGGATATTCCGGACGACAGGGAATTTCTGGAATTTTCTGGCGTAATTCCTCAATTATCCGTAAGAAACAGTATTTCATTTAGCTGGGAAGATATGAAGTTACACTGCGTGGACGGGAAAAAATATAAGTGATTACAGATAGGAGGAATCGTTTTGAAAGGAATGACGTAGAAGACATGAAAAAAGAAGATTGGAACGAAACAAAGTGGGATAAATTTTTACGGATCCATACAACGGGAAGGGATGATTCTCATGCAGATCAGTATCGCTATCCCTACGAACCGACACCCTATCTGGTTCTGGAGCGGCTGGCGAATACAGGCCTGATTCGAAAAGGAAACACATTGTTGGACTACGGTTGTGGAAAAGGGCGTGTTGATTTTTTTCTGTCTTATCAGACCAGATGCAGGTCAATCGGAATTGAATATGAGGAACGAATCTATAAGAAAGCATTGGAAAATCAGGAAACAGCAGTATCTTCCGGCAGAGTATCGTTTGAACAGGCCAATGCAGAGAACTTTGTCGTGCCGGGAATAGTTGACCGGATTTATTTTTTTAATCCATTTTCCCTGGAAATATTACAGAAAGTGATATTTCAAATTCTGGATTCTTATTATGCAAATCCAAGAACGATACAGCTATTTTTTTATTATATATCTGATGAATATATTTCTTATTTGATGACGGTGGAAGAATTGATGTTTTTGGATGAGATTGATTGTACGGATCTGTTCCCGGAAAAAAATCCCCGGGAGCGGATCGTTCTCTTTGAATTGTGAAAAGCAATCAAGAATAGAAGGATTATTTCAACTTTTCTTTTTCTGTATTCAGAAGCTCAATATTAATGTTGTTTTCACTGGCTGTTTTATCAATCCAAAGATTCAGAGAATCAATTGCCAGAGAAACCTCGTCCGGTTTTTTACTGATAAAAGCGAAATCTTTGATTTCGTCATCGGAAATCATGCCATCCCTGGTAATCTGAATCAGACGGTTCGTAAGAGGAGTGATTTCATTTAAGCTGGCAATGGTTTCTAAAATAATATTGGATAATTCTGACATTTCAATTTCCGGGACATAGCGGTCACCAATCATTTTTTCACTGGCTTTTTCCCGGGTCAGCCCCTGTTCTTCTCTGCATCGCTGATAAATATTTTTATTTTCTCTTGTAGATTGTTTACCCATAATCGTCCTCACCTTTATTTCTCCAAATCAGGGAAATAGCCAAAAGCAATTCCTTTTATCCGGAGTTTATTTTTTGTCTGTATTTTATTATACTGTTGTTAAGAATAAGAAATGGCATTCTTTTTGTTCTCATTATACTGGAATGACAAAGAAACAGCAAGAACAAGCCGGAGAAAGAACGTAGATAGGGGAGGAAAAAAGCTATGAAACATATCGTGGTAGATTTGGAAATGAATACTTTGGCAAAACAGTTCAAAGAAGAAAAATCAATTTGCGGCAGTGAAATCATACAGATTGGTGCAGTGCTCCTGGATGAGAATTACCAGGAAATAGGCTCTTTCCATACCCTGGTAAGACCTCAATATAATAATCGGATTGAGAAACGAATTGAAAGGCTGACAGGAATTAAAACGGAAATGGTACAGAATTCACCGGTATTTGAAGAAGCAATCCAGCAGTTCTTTTCCTGGTGCAACAGTCAGAACGATGACATCTTGATTTATCAGTGGAGTGAGTCGGACTGCATACAGATTACAAAGGAATTGCAATTAAAGAAAATTCAGCTGAACGAAAAAAATCAGGAACTTTTACAAAAGTTTCAGGATTTTCAAAAAGAATACAGAGATACTCTTGGAGTACCAAGAGCCTTATCGTTAAAGGATGCCGTTATGTATGCCGGAGTCGATTTTCAGGGAAGAGCCCATAATGCTTTATATGATGCTGAAAATACAGCAGTTTTGCTGAGAATTATCAGAGATCCGAATCTTTGCAAAAATGCTCTGGAGCATGTCATAGAAGCTTTCGCCCCAAAACCGTTTGGAACTTCGCTGGGAGATCTGATTCATTTTGAAGAGTTTGATATACCGGCTTAATGATGATCGGGTAGGAATCAAAAAAGATTCGCCAGTCAAAACCATATAGTTTCCTGAGAAAAACAGAGATGTATTTGCAGTAGAAGGAGTGACAATGCTAAAAGTTCTTTTTATAGATATTGATAATACGCTGCTTAGTTTTACCGAATATGTTAAACTTGCTATGAAAAATGGATTTCAGAAATTTGGCCTTAAACCATATCAGGATGAGATGTTTTCTGTCTTTGAAATAATCAATAACAGGCTTTGGAGACAAATAGAGCAAAATAAATTGACTTTGGAAGAGTTGGAAAAAATCCGATGGGATCAAATTTTGAAAGAGCTTGAGATTTCATTTGATGGTCTTGTGTTTGAACACTATTTTAAAGAGGGTTTGTTCTCCAGTGCAATATTGGAGCCGCATGCAATGGAAATGCTGAAATATTTAAAATCCAGATATATTCTTTGTGCGGCCAGTAATGGACCTTATGAGCAGCAGCTCAATCGACTTCGTGAAGCTGGTATGTATCACTATTTTCAATATTTTTTCATTTCTTCCCAGCTTGGTGCTCAAAAGCCATCCAGGGAGTTTTTTGACCAATGTTTTAAAATATTGATTCAGGACGGTATGGCAGATCTTGTTCCGGAAGAGACAATGATCATTGGAGATTCGTTTTCATCAGATATGGCAGGCGGGATACAATATGGGATGAAAACATGTCTTTATCAAAGTGGAAAAACACAAAACAAAACTTTCCCGGATATCGATCATGTTATATCAGATTTGATAGAAATCAGAAATTTTTTATAACAGGTTCCAAAATGGAAATTAGTAACATCCTTATTGTAATAAGCGGTGCAAATCGATAATAATAAAAAGAGGGTGTCAAAAAGTCTTACGAAAAGACTTTTTGATCACCCTTTTTTAATTTAAATAAGAATTACAAAGTTTTTATTCTGTTTTTAAAAATATGTAGAATTACATTAATTTGCGGAACATTGCTTCAAAATCTTCCAGTGTAGCTGGTTTTGGATTACCAGGTGCACAAGCATCTGCTGCTGCAGATTCGCAAAGGAAAGGAAGGTCTTCTTCTGCAAGTTTTTCCAGTTTTGTAGGAATTCCAACATCAACAGATAACTGCTGTACAGCATCGATTGCAGCCTGTCTGTAAGCATCCTGATCCATACCGGTTGTATCAACACCAAATGCTTCTGCAATTGCTTTGTACTTTTCGCCTGTGTTTTCTTTATTGAATTCCATAACGATTGGAAGCATCATTGCACATGCAACACCATGAGGTGTATCATATACAGCACCAAGTGTATGAGCCATGGAATGAGCAATTCCAAGACCTACGTTGGAGTATGCCATAGCTGTTACGTACTGAGCAAGAGCCATGCCTTCACGTCCGTCCGGATCGTTCTCTACTGCTGCACGAAGATTCTTAGCGATCAGTTTGATTGCTTCTAAGTTCAGGCAGTCGGAAAGGGACCATGCACCAGCGGTTGTGTAACCTTCGATTGCGTGTGTAAGAGCGTCCATACCTGTGGAAGCGGTAAGTCCTTTTGGCATAGAAGACATCATATCAGGGTCAACTACTGCGATGTCAGGAATGTCGTTAGGGTCTACGCACACGAATTTACGTTTCTTTTCAACGTCTGTGATAACGTAGTTAATTGTAGATTCAGCACCTGTACCACCTGTTGTTGGAACAGCGATAGTAAATACAGTACGGTTTTTTGTTGGAGCAACACCTTCCAGGGAACGAACATCATAATATTCTGGGTTGTTCACGATGATACCAATACCTTTACCGGTATCCATGGAGGATCCGCCGCCGATTGTGATCATAAAGTCAGCTCCGGATGCTTTGTATGCATCAACACCATGCTGAACGTTCTCGATGGTTGGATTAGGTTTAATGTCGGAATAGAGCTCATAAGCGATGTCGTTCTGCTCAAGAAGATCTGTGATTTTAGCTGTAACACCAAATTTAACAAGATCCGGATCAGAAGCTACGAATGCTTTTGTGAAGCCTTTGGATTTCACGATGCCAGGAATTTCATTGATAGCGCCATGGCCATGGTAAGAAATACCATTTAACACGAAACGATTAACTGCCATAATAAAGTCTCCTTTTCTTAAAAAATTTTATATATTATTTTATATATTTTTTATAATTATATCTTACATTTGTGCAACTGTCAATTTACGTTCCATGCCATTTCATAAAAATATTATGAAAGTATATAAAAAATGACGGATATAAAATTGTTTTCTGTATAAAAGTGACAAAAAATTACCCTAAGATTGT
>JALEPU010000111.1 GCA_022766905.1 Lachnospiraceae bacterium | reverse complement strand
TCGACAGGAGACTCTTATTAATCTTTCTCGATCCGATGGATGGGGAAGGATTCGAACCTTCGAAGTCGTTGACAACAGATTTACAGTCTGCCCCCTTTGGCCACTCGGGAACCCATCCAAACTTGTCAGGTAATCACCTGACAGTTAGTTATTATACTGCAATGTGATAAAAAATGCAAGTATTTTTTTATTTTTTATACCGCAAAATTGTGCCGGAAATCTTAGGCATCACCAGTTTTACTTTTCCATCTTTTACAGGGAATGTATTCAGATCCATGGAATAATCTTCTTCAATAGAAAGAATGATCTGCTCCATATGAACTCCATCCGGAATACCGATCTCCCAAACCGGAACTTCTACTTTCATGGCTTCTGCATTGTTGTTCACTACAACAATCATTTTTTCTTCATCGGTAAATCTACCATAATAAAGTATTTTGTAGGAGCCTCCCAGGAATTTTATGGATCCATGCATCAATGCTTCACTGCTTTTATGAATTCTGATCAAATCTTTATGATACTGAATCAGTCGTTTATCCTCTTTTCCCCATGGATAAGCTCTTCGGTTATCCGGATCTGTCCACCCGCACATTCCTGCCTCGTCACCATAATAAATCGTTGGTGCTCCCGGCCAGGTCATCTGTATCAAAACAGCTTCCCGGAAAATGCCTTTATCTACCCCTTTATTTGCAGCTTCCGGCCCCAAATTATTGGTTCTTCCTACTGTGTGATTGGTCCGCGTCAAGAATCTGGAATGATCGTGATTGGATAACTCATTCATTGCAATTTCCAGCGATGACATATGAAACCGAGACATATGATGACGCATTGCACTAAAAAATGTCTCGCTGTTTCCTAATAATTCTCCTCTATATTCATCACTATGTTTTTCCATTCCGGTCAAAAACCAGGTAATCGGCTCCATAAAAGCATCATAATTCATTACCGTATCCCACTGGTCTCCTTTCAGCCAATCACCAGGATCTCCATAATGTTCAGCTAATATAATGGCGTCCGGATTTGCTTCTTTTACAACTTTTCGAAATTCCCGCCAGAAATAATGATTATATTCTGCTGTTCTTCCCAAATCTGCTGCCACATCCAGTCTCCATCCGTCTGCATTATAAGGAGGTGATACCCATTTTTTTGCAATATTCATAATATACTCGAACAATTTCGGTGAATCTTCATAGTTTAATTTAGGAAGGGTATCATGCCCCCACCATCCATCATAGGAAGTGTTATAAGGCCAGGCATCTTTATCATAAAAACGGAAAAAGGTATGATAAGGACTTTTCTCATCAATATACGCACCCTTATCGTAGCCCGGCTGGCCCTCATAAATTCTCTCCTTATCCAGCCACTTATTAAATGAGCCACAATGATTAAACACTCCGTCTAGAATAACACGAATCCCTCTTTTATGTGCCTCTTCTACCAGTTGAATAAACAGCCTGTTGCTGGCTTCCAGGTTCTTTTTACTGGTCACACGACTTTTAAAACGAGTTGCCTTTGCATTGGTTTTTGCTGAATCAGTAAGAACTTCACCTTCATCCTCCAAAATAACTCCAAAATGAGGATCAATATAATCATAATCCTGAATATCATACTTATGGTTCGATGGAGATACAAAAATCGGATTAAAATAAATCACATCCACGCCAAGATCCTTTAAATAATCCAATTTATCCATAACTCCTTTTAAATCTCCGCCATAAAATTCCCGCACGCCCATTGTGGCAGGATATTTTTCCCAGTCCTTGACTTGTTTGGTACATTCATTAATATAGACATATTCATTTTCCAATACATCATTGGTTGGATCTCCATTATAAAATCGCTCAACAAAAATCTGATAAAAAACTGCCCCTTTGGCCCATTCCGGAGTTGAAAATCCCGGTGCAATCCGAAAGTCATAATATTCTTCTTTCTCCCAGATCACTCCTTTTTTATTGTAATAACAGGAAGAGCCATCTTTTTGGATTTCGAAATAATAGCTAATCAGATCTTCACCAATTTGAAAAGATGTTTCGTAAAAATCAAATGCCGTTCCAGACTCTGTTTTTTCCATCTCCAGGCAATTACTTCCTATATGAAGCAAAACCCGATCCACATTATCTGCCCCGGTTCGAAACCGGAAAGATACTACATCGTTTGCTTTTGGTTCTGCCGGTTTGCGATAATAACCTGTCTCATCTGTAAAAAGTGCTTTTTCCTGAAACAATGGTCTGGTGCTATATAAATACAGTATTTTCTTTTCTATATTCGATAATTGATTTGTTGCAAGGCTTAAGTCCATAATATTAACTCTCCCTTTGGTCTTCGTTTTCGTAAAAATAATTATATAGTTTTGTCCTTCTGTCCTTTTTAAATGGAAATTGACTCTGATATTGTCTCAGCCAGTCAAAATCCAGTTCTGCCACAATAAGATCTTCCTCTTCCTGCTCTCCTGCAATTATCCTGCCATCCGGCCCATATGCCCCGGACATTCCATTATAGAACAACGGCCCTGACTCTCCTGTGCAATTTACTCCTACTATATAACAAAGGTTTTCTATCGCTCTTGCCCGAAGAAGTGCATTCCACTGGAAAATTCTTGCTTTTGGCCAGTTGGCTATTACAAAAATACAGTTACTTTTTCGGGAAGCAATCTGAAAGACCTCCGGAAATCTTAGGTCATAACAAATGAGGCCGGAGAAATCTTCCCCCTGAAATCTACAGCTATTGATTGCTTCTCCTCCCTCAAAATATTTTCCTTCTGCTCCGTAAGAAAAGGGATGTATCTTCTCGTATTCCATGATACATTTGCCCTGGCTGGATATTCTCAAATGATTTCTGTTTTTCTCTTTTCCTTTCCCTGCAAACCCATAAACAGCTGCTATCTCATATTTTTTTGTCATATTTTCAAAAAAATCTATGGTGTCCTGTTCCCTTTGCGCAAGCTCCGGTGATTTCACATCAAATCCTGTCAATGTCATCTCCGGAAAAACCAACAGATCTATTTGATTTTTTTGAGCCTTTTCAAAATAGCTTCTGCATATTTCTTTATTTTCTTCATACTTTTTCCAAGGTATCCGAATCTGCGCCATTCCTATTTTCATTCTATCCCTCTTCCTAACTGTTTCCCTGTCTTACCATCTTATAAGCTGCTTTCTTTTCCTTCAAAAAATGTAAAAATTGTCTTTCCGGTTGCCTCTGAAAAAAATGAAAATAGCCCTTGCAATTTTTTCGCAAGAGTAGTAGTATAAACATATGTTACACATAGTTTTTAAAACTACGTGTCATAGTTTCAATATTTGGAGGTGTTTTCTATGATACAAAAATTAAAAGACCCAGGAAGCGCAATTACACATGGTATCGGTATGTTGGCTGCTGCCACAGCTGCCACTCCTCTGATTATAAAAGCATCAAAGGGTGCACAACCCAGTCATATTTTATCTTTACTCATATTTATGATAAGTATGATTCTTCTTTACGGTGCCAGCACGCTATATCATTCTCTGAATTTATCAGAGAAAGGAAATCGAATTCTAAAAAAATTAGACCATGCCATGATTTTTATTCTCATTGCCGGTTCCTATACTCCGGTCTGCATCATTGTCATTCCCGGATCGGTTGGATATGGCCTCCTGGCTCTGATCTGGGTTATTGCCATCATTGGTATTTTATTAAAAATGTTTTACATTAACTGTCCACATTGGTTAAGCTCCAGCATCTATATCTCCATGGGATGGACCTGCCTGCTGGCCTTTTCTCCTATTGTACACAATCTGCCTCTCCCTGCCTTTTTTCTGTTGCTTGCCGGCGGCATTATCTATACCATCGGTGGAATTATTTATGCATTAAAACTTCCGATCTTTAATCAGAATCATAAAAACTTTGGCAGTCATGAAATCTTTCATCTTTTCGTGATGGGCGGCAGCCTCTGCCATTATCTTATGGCTTATCTATATCTTGCATAGGAAGCAAGAAGAAAGGGAACTTCTATAGAATGCATTTTTGCAGCCTATGTGGTTCCCAGGCTTACTTTTCCTCTTCAGGAACCCTATGGACAATTTTTTCTTCCTTTGTGTAAAGCTGAAATTCCTGAATCAGTTTTAGCTTATTCTCCTTTGTAAGATGTTTGATTTCATATTCTCTCTTCATGGCCTGAGCCTTACTTTCATAAATTTCATAATACATCAGGCGCACCGGCAATCTGGTTCTTGTATACTTGGCTCCCTTTCCACTGTTATGAGTTTTTACTCTTCTGTCCAGGTTCGTTGTATAGCCGGTATAAAGAGAACCATCCCGGCACTCTACCATATATGTATAATGCATATTTTCCCTTCTAACAAATGATATAATATCTTTCTTCGTTTTCATGATAAATATCAAAAATGCAAAGAAATTTTCAGCGTCATGATAGTATTATAACAAAATCCAAACGGAATTTCATCATAAATTCCGCCACTTTCCTTATGTTTTTTTGTTCAATTTCATCAATTTACCATTTATACTTTCGTTTTTCTGACTGTCTCGTCTGGAAATGTTTCCAGGCGGGACAGTTTTATAAAAGCGGCTAACAAAAAACAACTGCATCATAGAAGGAGGATTTTAGCAAAAGAAAAAAGGAAAGCATACCGTAGGAAAGTCAAGCCGCGAATTTTCTTTCCCATTATCAGTATACTCACCTTTTTCCTTTTCGTGAAAACACCTGCTGTTTCCTTTTATGATTCAAAATAATCTGTTGGGTTCACAGGTTTTTTATCTTTTGTCATTTTCACATACAGATGACTGCCTTCCAGCATAAAATAATTTGTTGGTTCTGCTACTTTTCCAATAACACTTCCTGTTTTAATCACATCACCCTTTTTACAGGAGATATTTTCCAGTTGTCCATAAATCATTTCATATCCATTTCCCATATCAACCGTAATCATTTGTCCCAGTCGATCATCTGTTGTTATTTTTGTGACCGTTCCTCCGTAAACAGCCTTCACTTCTGTCCCTCTTTCTGCTTTCAGATACAAACCTGGATTACATTGATACTGATCAAGGGTTTCGAAATAAACTGTCGTATCCATACTGTAAGGAATTAATACATTCCCGGAAACCGGCCAGATTAATTTGTCCTTGCCATTATAAGAACGATTCTGTATCTTTGCTGTCTCCTGACTGGCTTCCTGATTGGCTGTCTGATTTTCTTCCTTTGTTTCCTCTGTTTCATTCTCCTGTGCGGTAGTCTGTCCGGACTCCTCCTCTGTCGATGCAACTTGTCCGCTTACCGGACTTTCATCATCCAGTTCAATATTTTGTTCTACCATATCATTCATCTTTTTTGTCTTTCGTCCGTACAATAATGTAAGAGAAGCCAGAGCAATCATACCAATCACAAGCAAAGCAGCGTATATTTTCTGCTCTGTTCCGATTTCTTTTTTCTTTTCTTTCATTTTATCACCTCTGGCTATAGTTTTACCAAAAGTGGTATTCTTATACATGGATAGAAATACTTTTTAGAAAACATATACCAAACTCTTATTTTTCTAAAGTTGTAATTTTCGTCCCCGGATAATACCATTTTAGGATTTCTTTATAGGATTTTTCTTCTTTTGCCATTTCATTGGCACCGTATTGACTGAGTCCTATGCAATGTCCTTTTCCCAGAGTAATCATGCGCAGTTTTCCTTCATATTCTTCCAGATAAAAATTGGTGGAAGGGAGGGCGAATAACTCTTTCCATTCTTCTCCTGGTAATTTTTCTTTTCCGATCAATACTGTTTTTACAAAACCGGATTCTGTTTTTTCTCCAATCTTCAGATTCTCGATAAGATTTTCTTTTGTAAGTCCGTCTCCGTTTATTTTTGTTTTTATTTTTTCGACTGCCTCTTCTTTTTCTATTTCCATAATTGTCATATAATTTTCTGATTCCACATCCTGACTGCTGTCTACCCCAATCAAATAAGGCACCTTTTTCCCATAAATTTCTTCCGCACTTACAGTTGTCCCAATACTAACCTGATGATAAAGAGCATCAATATATCCTCCTTCATAGATCAGTACCTTTCCTGTTGTTTCATTTACCGCTTTTTTCAGATTTTTCATAATCCGCTCCTGTTTTTTTTCTCCAAAGCTATTTTCAAATTCTTCCGGTTCCAAATATGCGAGAGTCAAATCTTTGATTTTTCCTTCCTTTTTGCCGTTTAGTTGATGCATAAGATTTGTTCTTGCTATGACTGCCTGAACTTTTAATGTTTCTTCTTCTGATTCCAGATCAATTTCACCGGCAATCACATAAGGTAGGAATTCCTCCATATCCATTTTTTCTCCTTCTGCATCAATAAGCGTAATTTTACTTTGATATTTTTCCTGAGAACTTACATAAGTCCCTGAAACCATCATAGTAAAACAATAAGGCAAGAATAAAGTTGTGATAAAAAATGCTGCCCAATTTGTCACCTTGTCCTTCATCTGTTTTCCTCCCTTTCGTCTGCTACTAATTTATTCTCCAGATGCCTGAATTATTACAGCATTTTTTTACCCTCCAGAGCAAAATAGTACTGGTCAAACTGTCTTAATTACCTTTACTCTTTTGACCTGAATTTGTATACTATAGATAATATTTAATTATGGATAAGTTTGTCCTTTTATCCAGAAAGGAGCTAACATGTACGAAGATTTAATTCAGGCAATGGCTGAATCAGCCAATGAATCCAATCAGAAAGCCCGCATGATACAGGAATATGTGCCTGGTAAGCAGATTACTCTGGCTCATGTTGTAACAAGACCTCAGGAGAAAGTTTATAAAAAGTTAGGTCTTCCGGATGAATACCATGAAGCAATCGGTATTTTAACGATTACTCCGGCAGAGGCTTCTATTATTGCAGCAGATATCTGCTCAAAAAGTGCAAATGTAGAATTAGGTTTTGTTGACCGTTTTTCCGGTTCCGTTATTATTGTAGGAACTATTTCCCATGTAGATGCTGCTCTGAAGAGTGTACTGACTGCATTCCAGAACAAATTACATTTTACCATTTGTGATGTCACAAAGTCCTGATTTGGTTCTGCCTTTTCAGACATATTTTATTTAATAGTAGGTACAACGATATGAAAATTATGCTAATAGGTGCTTCTGGGGCCGGCAAAACTACTTTAATTCAACGGCTTCAGGATCTTGAACTTAAATATGACAAAACACAGGCAATTGAGTATATTGGGAATTTTATTGATACTCCGGGGGAATACATGCAGAATCGGTGGTTTTGGGGGCCTTTAACTGTTACCTCTTACGATGCTGATATTGTAGGATTTGTTCATGACTCTACCAACGAAGATTGTTGGTTCAACGGTGGTCTGCGTTCTAAATTCGAACGGCCGGTAATCGGAATTGTTACAAAGGTAGACCAACCTGATGCGAATCCTTCCCGTTCCAGAAATTATCTGGAGTTTGCCGGTGTTACGGATATCTATGAGACAAGCGCATATGACGGTTCAGGAATTGAGGCTTTATCAGAAGGCTTCCACCGTATTTTAGAGAAGAAGTAACATAGGAGGGGTTCTTTTGCTTACTCTGACAAAGGAGAATCTAACCGAATATCTGAAAAATCGAATTGATTTTCTGGATTACAGCCACCCTCTTACCATCTCTGCTGTTGGAGAAGGAAGCATAGAGGAAGATGGAGATGGCTTTATTAATTTTGTATTCCGGGTAAGTGATGGCACACATAATATCATTATCAAGCAATGTCGTCCTAACAGCCGTATGGTTGAAGCTTTTCAGTCTTTACCCGTTGACCGCTGTGAACTGGAATACGATACGATGATGATTCGTAAAGCTATTGTACCGGAATATGTACCGGAATTATATTATATTGATCACGATAATAAAGTTTTTATTACGGAAGACGTGTCTTATTTACGAATCATGCGTTTTCAGCTTATTAAATCTGCACAGTTTGAAAATTTTGCAAGACATATTTCCAGATATATGGCAGCTACTGCATTTTACACCTCCGAATATTATCTGGAAACATCGGATTTTCGTGATTTGTCTGTCCGTTTCATGAACGATGGAATGCGCCAGATCATGGATAATCTTATGTTCCTTGTAAAAAGAAGTGATCATGATCCGGTTGGTGCAGAATT
The DNA here is from genome assembly GCA_022766905.1 of Lachnospiraceae bacterium. Taxonomy (GTDB): domain Bacteria; phylum Bacillota; class Clostridia; order Lachnospirales; family Lachnospiraceae; genus SIG292. Next base: position 2,387 of record JALEPU010000111.1, on the reverse strand, counting down.
AGATCCGGATTTTGCCCGATTTGCCCGCAAAATTGTTTATGACGAGAAAGTGATGCTGGAACGTTACAAACTCCGTCATATTTTTGTGACAAAGGGAGAATGTCTGATTCATGGCGATTTACATACGTCTAATATTTTTCTTGGCGAAGATGATTTGAAAGTCATTGACATGGAATATACATTTTGCGGACCAATTTCTTACGATATGGGATATCTGCTGAATAATTTTATTGCACAGTATGCTTCTGCAGCATTTCGTCCATTTGATTCAGAAAATCAGAGAAAAGAGTATCAGCAATATATTTTGCAGACAATTCATGATGTTTTCCAGGGCTTTTGCCAGGAATTTATCAAATACTGGAGCGAAGACGCAAAGGATATTTATCAGAATCTTCCGGAACTTCAGGAAGATTTCGTCAGCACTACATTATCGGAAACTTTTGGATTTGCAGCCTCTGCAAACCTTTCCCGGTGTGCCGGAGCTGTTTCTTTTCCGGATTTTGATGCAATCGAAAACCCGGTACAAAAGCATAATGCTCTGTGTCTTTCTATTATTATTTCCAAGCAGCTGCTCTTACAAAGAGAGAATTATCTGTCTGTAGACGATGTCATCAAAGATATCATCGGAATTGAATATATTTATAAATCAAATATTACGGAGTGGTAGATTATGTACATCTTAACAAAAGAAAATATAATTGAATATCTTCGCCTTAAACTCCCTAAAGTAGTATTTGGTCCGGATACAACTGTAATCCGAATCGGAGAAAGCGGAAACGAAGAAGAAGGAGATGGCTACTTAAATTATGTATTTAAAGTATCCACAGACTCGTTTTCCTGCATTGTTAAGCAGGCATTGGAACACATGCGCCATAAAGAGAGCCGGAAGCTTCCTGCAGAACGAAATAAACTGGAATACGATATTATGTGTATTCGTTATCATATCGTGCCGGAATATGTTCCTGAGCCTTATTTTTATGATGAAGAAAATCATATTTTTGCGATGGAAGATTGTTCTCATTTAAAAATTCCTCGTTTTCAGCTGACGAAAAATATCATGTATGATCATTTTGCAGAAAACTGTGCTCATTATCTGGCTGCTACACATTTTTATACCTCTGAATATTTTCTGGAAACAGATGCTTTCCGCAACCTGACCAGTCATTTTATGAGCCCAATCCTCAGAAAGATCATGGAAGATAGTATTTTTGTCACTTTATTTGGCGAACACCAATTTGATTATACTTTAGGAGACTCCTTTTTACATTTTGCAAAAGGTTTATCGGATTCTCCTGAATTCAAGACAGAACGCTATAAACTGCGCCATTCTTTTATCAGCAATGGAGAATGTCTGGTACATGGAGATTTACATACATCCAACATGTTTGCAGGGGATAATGCTTTAAAAGTCATTGATATGGAATTTACTTTTACCGGCCCATTTTCTTTTGATCTTGGATATCTGGCTGGTAATTTCATCGCTCAATATGCATCTGCAACTTTCCGTTCTTTCTCTTCAGAAGGAGAGCGCAAAGCATTTAAGGAATATATCCTGCAAGGTCTTCGTAGTTTATATACCATCTATGTAGATGATTTTTGTCGTTTCTGTAATCAGGATTGTAAGGATTATTATAAAGATGTTCCTGGTCTCCAGGAAGATTTTAAGCAAACGATTCTTCGTGATTATCCTGGCTTTGCAGCCTGCTCGAACTGGTCAAGAGCAAGTGATTTAATGCCTTATCCTGATTACGATGTTCTGACAGATATTGATGATCGGCGCCATGCTGTTACGTTATCTCTTATGATTGACTGGCAGATTATTTTAAATCGATATAATTATCATCATATCGATGATTTTATTCGAGATATTGAATATGTAGAAAGAAGATATCTAAAGCATATTCACCGAATTTAACCGAATCAAGTAAGTCCCTCCCCACTTAATGCTTTTCGCATTTGAAGTAGGGAGGGACTTTTGATTACATAGGAAATACGGAGTAATTTCCTGGTAATCAAAAAAGCATTTATCAAAAATTCTTAGAAACTTTGATAAATGCTTTTCTTTGTTTAAAGCAGCGCTACCAGGATTCGAACCTGGAAATGCCGGAATCAGAATCCGGTGCCTTACCATTTGGCGATAGCGCTTTGCAAATAATAATATAAAAGAAAATGCCCTCCACAGTTGCGAAGGGCTGTTATCCTCTCACCTGCATATAGTAATCATCAATCTTGGGAAACTGCTTCTTTCGAAGCTCTTGGACAAGCGTTCGACCGATTAGTAACAGTCAGCTACACACATTACTGCGCTTCCACCTCTGCCCTATCTACCTCGTGTTCTTCAAGGGGTCTTCTTCTTGCGAATGGAAATCTTATCTTGAGGGGGGCTT
>JALEPU010000094.1 GCA_022766905.1 Lachnospiraceae bacterium | reverse complement strand
TTCAGATCCGTAGTCAAGACCTGCTGGTCTAAACTTCCGTTTACTGTTATTTGGGTCGTTTCTTAATAAGAAACGTTCTTAAAAATTTAATCTCTTAGAATTTTCAAGGATTCATGTTATTGTTCAGTTATCAATGTCCATATCGAATTGTCTCTTTCTTAAGAACAATTCTTTTTGTTATCTGTCAGTTTCTCGCTGACAGCTTATTAATAATACCACATTCACTTTTTAATGTCAAGCTTTTTTTCAACTTTTTTTCATTTTTTCAAGTGATTGGATTTTTTGTTGTTTTGTGACAACGTAGCTTATTTTAACATCTTAATCTCTGTTTGTCAACAACTTTTTTTATTTTTCATTGTTGCTTTTTGACATTCCCTGTCTGCCGCAACAACGAGTTATAATATATCATGTCCTTTCATTCTTGTCAATATATTTTTTTAAATTTTTCAAACAACTTAAACAACTCTGTTTTTATTGCAGTATTTTAGATGTCAAAAAGTGATTACGGATTGTTTCGCTACAAGCACCCCCACAATCTTGCAATGAAAATTACTCTATATTTCCCATATAATAAAAGTAGCAGGTGGGTCCTGGTATTTCACCTGAACTCATCTGCTTTCTTCTTTTACTTCGTTGCTTCTACCACAGCCTGATAAACTGCTTTTCCATAGATACTTAAATTTGCTGCCATTTTTTTTGCTTCTGTTGGATTTGAAATAAATCCAATTTCCGTCAAAGTTGCAGGTCCGTTATTATGATTTAATACAGCAAGCCCATTTTTTAACCTGGTACATCTTTCTTTGATACCCCGATTTGAGAATCCTGTTGAATTTCTAACATAAGTCTGCATTGTTTTTGCCAGCTGATAGCAGGAAAGCCCATTTTTCACCTTATTGCGATCAGGATTATATAATGTCTCCGTTCCAGTTGCCGTTGCACCTGCCGAATTAATATGAACACTGACAAATACATCTGCTTCTACTTCATTGGCAAAATCATATCTGGCTTTCAGACTAGGGTATGCATCTGACAATCTTGTATAATATACTTTATAAGCACTGTTTGCATCGAAATACTTTTTTGCGGCCTTCACAATTGAAAGAGTAAAATTCTTTTCTTTATATCCGTTTCCTACAGCTCCTGAATCTGAGCCACCATGACCTGGATCCAGCACAATCACATGTTTATAGATAGAAGTAGGTTTTGCATTTTTTATGTATATGTCAGACTCTCCTTCTTTTACGACAAAGCCGTTGATCGTTGTCGTTTTAAAATAAAGCTTTGTCTGATTTGCAGATGCACTGTATGACATAGTAAATTTTACTGAATTGGATATTTCCGGTTTGTTTTCACTGTAAAATTGGCGCAAATCCCCAGGCATTGTAAGCACCAATCTTCTATTGTGGTAATCATCCGTTGCTGTTACGGTTCCTTTGTTAATCGTAGATGGACGTTTCAATTTAATCGTATAACCTGGCAAAATATTTTCCTGCGCTGTCCCTGTTCCTGACATATTATTGCTGCTGGAAGGTTTTGAAATAAAGAACCGGCTTCCGGAAGATACCCATTGGTAAGTAAGTCCCAGGTAACTACAAACAGATTTGATTGGAACCAGAATTCTACCTTTTCCTGATTTTCTGTAAACAATATATTTCGGAGCTACAGGTAGCGTTATTTTCTTTCCATTCAAATAAGCCGTCCTCTTATTTAATGTCATCTTTAATGTTTTACTTCCATAGGTTAAAGTCAAAACCTTCGTTTTTGTTGAATAGGTTCTTTTTGCTTTAAGACCGGATGACACAAATAGTTCATAATAAGGCCCCATATTATATCCACTTAAATATAAAACAGGAACCGTACTCAAACTTAAATTTTTTCCATTTACAGTTGCATTTTTTCTGGAACCTTTATACGTGTAATTTTTCCCATTGTAACGATAAGGAACAGAAATTGTCTCTGCTTTTGTATCCACACAAGGTGTCACAATCAGTCCGGTAATAAGACAGATTGCCATAACCCATAGGATAATCTTATTTTTCTTCATTCTCTTTTTTGAGGATAAAACTCCTTGTTTTCCCTCATTCCTCCTTTCTATTTCCTTCTCTCACCTATTTTATTACATATTTGATTCAAAATCAACCTATTTATTACAAATATATTAACTTATATTGATAAATTGTTTCTAATATGTTATCATATTGCTATAAATTGAAAAGGAGATGCAAAAGATGAAAAAACGATACAAAAAATTATTGACTTTATCTATGGTTGTTTTACTGTTGATTTGCTCCGTTCCTGTATCAGCTGCCAGCCCATTAAAATTGAAAATCTCAGGAAAAACAGTCAATTACACAAAAAAGCAACTAAAAGTAACCTATAACGGAAAAAATATTTCTATTACAACAACTCCGGCCATCGCACTGGATGGAAGCAATATGATTCCATATTATTATATATTTGTTACTCAAGGTCCTAAAATGAAACGTACATATAACAAAAATACGGGATGCCTGACCCTGACTTATCAAAATACAACAGTCAAATTATATAATAAGAAAAAAACGGCTTATGTAAATGGTGTAAAAAAGACTTTATCTGCTGCTCCAAGATTTGTCACCTTCCAAAAAAGCAAAAAAACCGTATTTATGATCCCTGCAAAATCAGTTTGTGGATATTTGGGTTTTAAATACAGTTACTCCAGTGCAAAGGCGACCATTACTATTACAAATTCATCCACTACTTCTGTAAGTTCCAGTAATACTCCCACTTCAGGCAGCACAACTTCATCTACATCTGCTGCCATATTTAAAACAATGAGCACCAGTCAATTTATTCAAACCTTAGGACCTATTGCTCAAAAAGATGCAAAAACCTCTGGAGTTATGGCATCGGTCACCTTAGCACAGGCGATTTTGGAAAGTGGTTGGGGAAAATCTGAACTGGCTCAAAAAGCCAATAATTTATTTGGTATGAAAACCAACCTATCCGGTAACACTTGGAGTGGTTCTGTCTGGGACGGCAAAAGTGTCTATACTAAGAAAACAGCCGAATATGATAAAAATAATAAAATATATTATATTACTGCCGGTTTCCGAAAATATCCTTCCATTGAAAAGTCTATTGCTGACCACTCTGCTTATCTCACCCATGCAAAAAACGGTTCTTCTTATCGATATAAAGGCTTAAAGGCAGCAACTACCTACAAAAAACAGCTCACCATTATTAAAAATGGAGGTTATGCTACATCAAAAACTTATGTAACTGATCTTTGTGCTTTAATCACAAAATATAAACTTTATCAATGGGATAAATAGAATGATAAAAAGGGAATGTTGCAAAATAAAGATATAACATCGCTATTTTGCAACATTCCCTTTCTTTTTTCATAACTCATAAAAATAAAGCACTTTTTTCATTTCTATTCTTTATCCATCATAACCCTTTCTTTCCATATCACAGATATTTTCTTTGCCATCCTGTTGCAAAATTCATCTGTCAGAATAGAGTATACGAATAAAATCACCAGATATAATACCAACTGGGTATAAAAAGAGAACTGGCTGATTCTGCTATTTTTAAAAATCTGAATCAATAACCACTGATTTAAATACATGGCATAACTTAATCCACCAAGTTTCTGACTAAGCGGATGATTCAGAATTTTCGATAAATAACTATTACCGGCAAACGTTGATGCAATGGCAATTCCCATTAACACTACTGCAATATAATCATCTGTACTATGAGCCGGACCAAACATAAAATAAAGAATGGTACCAAAAGCAGCGATTTCTAAAACTGTAAAGAACAACCGAAAACGATCTGTAAAATATTGTTTCCAATAATGGTATAATTCATAAAAAATACAGCCAATACATATCTCCGAAAAAGCCCTTAATACTCCATTGGTTGTAAAAGTTGAAATCCCCTGAATGGTCATTAAATTTCCTTTCACATGACCGATATAGCAAAAAATTCCTATGGAACATAAAGGAGCAATGATATAGGAGAACTGTTTATGGCAACGATTTACCAAATAATATGCAAAAAAACCGGCAATCAACATTGCACTGATATACCAGGTCGGTGAATTGATAATCACATCAGAAATACCGGAATCCTGAAGCATAAGCACTTCCCAGAAAGCATTTTTTGCAAATACAATGAGAGGCTCGTAAGGAACAAATATTGCTGTATAGGCAAACAAAACAAGAAAAGAAAAAATATAATGTGGATATAATCTTGCCAGTTTTGATTTTAAAAATCCAAGTGCGGCCTCAGCTGCGTCTTCTCCTTTCGTTTGCTTCGTATCCACAGACAATCCCATCCTGGTTTTCTTCTCCTGCTCCCGATAATATTTATGCATAAGAAAAAATCCGGATAATACAAAGAAAAATTCTACAACCAAGTATCCGCCGCCGATTTTCATCGTGCTTTTTTCGCACCGATGAACAAAGTGACTGACACTGATGATTAAGGCAAAAAGGAATCGATAAAACTCTATGGAACTGTTTTTTTTCATTTTGTTATTCCTCCCAGTTCTTACCGCTATGAGCGCAGCATACTGTCAATGGTCAACTTACAGTATTCAAAATACTTGTCAATATCAAAGGCATTCGGATCGATTAAATACTGGATGGAAGCTCCTTCCAGCAATGATACAATTAAATATGGAAAATAGTTTAATTTTTCTTTTGGTAAACCTGGAAAAAAGCGATGAATCACATCTCTAATTTCTCGGCGCCAGTTTTCAAAGGATCTTTGAAAATCTGTTCGAATTCCCTCATCAATTCTTCCCTGCAGCCAGAAATCCAATTCAGCATAATCATACTTTTGCTCTTTTGTAATAAAATTTTTCTTTTGGTGAATAAATACATTCATCTGATCTGCAAAATTGTCCCCGGCTATTTCCCTGTCTTTTTCTCTGATGTCCAGACAGTGCTGCAGCACTTTTTCCTGTAATGCTTTTAACAGATCTCTTTTGGTCTTGTAGTAATAATGAACATTGGATTGCACCACATCTGCTTTTTCTGCAATATGATGCATTCTTGTCCCGCTAATTGTCTTTTCCTGCACAACATCAAGAGCTGCTTCTAATATCTTCTCTTCTGTCTTCATCTTCTATGAATAACCCCGCTTTTCTTGAAATTTGATTTTAATTTATCATACTAAAAAATATCATTTCTGACAAGAACTTTTCTTTTTCAAGCAATGTTTATTAGCTATTTTTCGCATACATGATAATCTTTTATCAACAACGTAAAACACCGCAAAGTCATCATAATCGGATGATTTTGCGGCGCTCTTATTTTATAATATCTGTTTATGATTCAGAAATACCTGCCATAAGTGGTCCCAAAGTCTCTCTGCTTGCATCTTTTCGATCTACAATGCCCATTACTTTACCAGCGAACATGACAAGAATACGATCCGAAAGTTCAATCAATTCGTCTAATTCCGTCGATACCATCAGGACAGCGGTACCTGCATCTCTTTGTGCAACGATCTGAGATTGGATGTACTTGGTTGCTCCGATATCCAAACCTCTGGACGGATGTACTGCAATCAGAAGCTGAGGTATTCTTTCCAACTCTCGGCCTACAACAAACTTTTGCTGATTTCCACCGGACAAATTCTGTGCCAGCTCTTTGACATCCGGCGTTTTTACCTGATAAGTATCACAAATTTCCTGGCTGTGCTTTCCAATCCATTTCCAATTCAGGAAGCCTTTCTTGGAATAGAGGTTTTCTTTGTAACTAATCAAAGTCATATTTTCCTCAATATTCATTGGACCAACCATACCAAATTTATGACGGTCTTCCGGAATATGAGAAACATTTAATTTTAATATATCTCTTGCACCTAAACCGGTTGTTTCTTTTCCATTGATTGAAATTTTACCACCGGTGGTTTCTCTTAATCCGGTAATACATTGTATCAGTTCAGACTGGCCATTGCCATCAACACCGCAGATTCCAAGAATCTCTCCACCACGAAGACGAAAATTCACATCATAAAGAGCCTGAACTCCCCGATCATTATTACAGCAAAGCTTCTCTACAACCAGACGCTCTTCCAGCAGTTTTGGAGGTTTCATCTCAGTGGTCAGTTTTACCTCTTTTCCAACCATCAAAGTTGCCAGTTCTTCTCTGCTCTTAACATCTTTAATCGCCACTGTTGCTGCAATCTTTCCTCGTCTCAGGACAGTACAATGATCACAGATTTTCATGATCTCATTCAGTTTATGACTGATAAAAATAACAGTATGGCCTTCACTGGTCAGTTTCTTCATCATCTCAAACAAGCTGTCTACTTCACTTGGGGTAAGCACTGCTGTCGGCTCATCCAGAATCAAAAGCTGACAGCCGCGATAAAGCGCTTTTAAGATTTCCAGTCTCTGCTGTTGCCCAACAGAAAGCTGTTCTACCTTCACCCATGGATCAATTTCCATACTATATTTTTTTCCAAGCTCTGTAAATTTTTTTGCAGCCGCCTGGAGATCCAAAACTGCTTTATTTTCTTTCAGGCCCAAAATTACATTTTCAATTACCGTTAAAGCAGGAATCAGCATAAAATGCTGATGTACCATTCCGATTCCCAATGCAATTGCATCTTTCGGATCATGAATGCTTACTTTTTTTCCATTATAGAAAATTTCTCCTTCATAGGAATCATACATTCCATAAAGACAATTCATCAGGGTTGATTTACCGGCACCATTCTCACCTAATAAAGCATGTACTTCTCCTTTTTCAATCTTTAGATTCACATCTTCATTGGCAACAACAGAACCGAATCGTTTTGTGATATGCCTCATTTCTAAAATCAAGTCTTCTGCCATATCTGCACCCCCTACTCTTTTCTATATGGAACGCCGCTACATACCGGCTTATTGCTCTTTTTGGCAAATGCACACAGGGCAATAATTGTAATTGCATAAGGAAGCATATTCAGGAACTGATACTGACCGGCCAGACTTGTTGTAAGAAGTCTGTATTTCAAAGCATCTGCCGCACCAAATAATAAAGCTGCCCCCATTACAGTGGTTGGATAATAGTTACCGAATACACAAACTGCAAGAGCCATAAATCCCTTTCCGGCTACCATACCTTCTGTAAATGCCGATAACTGTCCCATGGATACAAAGGATCCTGCCAGTCCTGCCAATAATCCACTAAAAATAATAGTTCCATATCGAATAGCGAATACATTGATTCCTACTGTATCACAAGCTTTCGGATGTTCTCCGACCGCTCTGATTTTTAGACCAATGTTGGTCTTTTGTAATACAAACCAGCAAACCGGAACAATCAAAAAAGCAAAATATACCGGTAAAGACCATCGAAAGAAAACTTTTCCAATGACAGGTATTTTACTTAACACCGGGATTTGATAAACCGGAAATCCTTTTACCTTTGCTCCATTTAAAGCAAGCCTGTTCACAGTGACCGTAAATCCGGTTGCAAAAATATTAAATGCTGTACCTACAACAATCTGATTGGAGCGAAGGGTTACCGTAAAGTATGCAAAAATCAAACCCATGATGCCACCTGACAATACCGCTAAAAGTGCACCCAGCATGGCAGATCCGGTCAGATAAGAGCCTAAACATCCCATCAAAGCACCAGTCAGCATAATACCCTCTGTACCGATATTGACAATACCGGCACGTTCACTAAATACAAGTCCCAAAGCTGCAAGGAGCAATGGCGTGGCAGTACGTATATCTGCTGTAAGAAAATTGGTAATTAAATCAGCCATCTGCCTTTACCTCCTTTTTCTCTTTTGACTTTGGAGCGCATTTGCGGAACCACAAAAACAACTCTTTGCTGACAGCAAATATGATAATCATTCCCTGAATCATGTAGATTGCAGCAGAAGGAACTCCCGCCAAAAGCTGCATTTTAATACCACCTGCATTCAAAGCACCAAATAAAATACTGGAAATCAAAATTCCAATCGGAGTACAACTTCCAAGTAAGGCTACTGCAATTCCACTAAAGCCGTAATTACCTCCAAAGCCTTCTGCAAGATAATAGTTTACACCAATGATATTGATGATACCGCCAAGACCGGCAAAACCACCTGCAATAAAAATAGATAAAATACCATTGGTTTTAATATTCATTCCAGAATAACGACCTGCATTCGGATTCTGTCCAATAACACGCATCTCGTACCCTTTGGTTGTTCTCCACATAAAAATGTAATAAAAAACAATTCCAATCAAGGCAAAAAGAAATCCCAAATGAAGTCTGCTTTGAGACATAATAATCGGTAATTTTACACTGTCTGCCACTGCAGCCATTCGTGGAGCCGCTCCAGGTGTCATATCCTTGAATGGAGCATTGGTCACACAATAGCTGACCAGTTCCAGCGCAATATAATTTAACATAATGGTTGTAATCAATTCACTTGCATTGAACTTCACTTTCAGGATACCAACAATCAGTCCCCAAAGTGCGCCGCCTAAAAATCCAGACGCCAATACGAGAATAATATGTATCGGTCCCGGAATTCCAGTAAGATGTGCCCCCACAATAGCACCGCAAATACCACCAATATATAACTGACCTTCTGCACCCAGGTTCACCAGGCCGCAACGTAGTGCAATTGCATAGCTGAGGGCAGTAAAGATCAAAGGTGTAGCCTGTATTAATGTTTCTCCAACAGAGTTTTTATTTCCAAAAGCACCCTTTAGCAGGCTTAGATAGGCATTCGATACATTATAGCCCATCACAGCCATAATCACAGCTCCCAGCACCAATGCAACAATAATGGACAGAACCGGAAAGAGAATCCCTTCCAGTTGTTTGCGCCCTTTGTTTTGCATGGTCATTCCTCCCATTTTTCTCTTTCTTATTCAGCCGTTGAAATCGTAATTTCTCCGTTTTTCATCTTTTCCATTGTATCTGCAACCTGACCTTTTACGGTATCATCCACGTCGCCGATCCAATCTGTTAAGAATACGACACCCTTATTTGCACCATAAGTTTCAACTTCTGTTGGAGCCAGAGAGCCTTTTTCAAAATCATCATAAGTTACATCATAAGCAATGGATACATCTTTTACCACAATAATCTGTGTTGCATTTGGTGCAGAAGTGTCCTGTCCTTCGCCACATCCTACTGCCATAATACCTTTTTCCTCTGCTGCTTCCATAACACCTACACTGGCATCGTTTGCCATAGGAGCTACTACGTCTACACCGGAGTCAATCATAGCAATTGCTGTCTCTTTTGCTTTATTGACATCTGTAAAATCACCGGTATTTACTCTCTTTGCTTCTACATTTAAGCCAAAGTTTTTGTTTGCATAGTCAACACCCTGCTGGAATCCAAGAGATCCTAATTTAATTGGATTGATTTCCATACCGCCGATAAATCCAACTTTACCTGTTTTTGTTAAAAGCGCTGCAATTACACCCTGCATAAATCCCTGCTCTTCGTCTGCAATTCGGATTGAAATAAAGTTATCTGTGATTTCCGTTCCATTCACCTGAATAAAAGTAGTATCAGGGAACTGAGATGCAATATCTTTGCAATAGTCCTGATAAGAATTTGTAGTCAGATAAACAAGATCATATCCTTCAGAAGCGTATGTACGAGCTGCTTCTGCAGAATCTGCATCTGCGATATTCTCCAGATAATTAATGGTAGCTCCTTTTGACTCAATATTCTTCAGTCCGTTGTACTGAGTCTCATTCCAGTTACCATCGTTGATTGCACCGCCAAAAATTGCTGCCACCTGTTTGCCGCTGCTTTCTACCGTTCCTTCTGCAGAACTGCTTCCTTCAGAGTCAGAACTGCCTCCGCATCCTGCAAGCAAACCGATTGTCATAACAGATGCCAGTAAGATTGCTGCTAATTTTTTCATTTTCATATTTTCTTCCTCCTTTTCTGAATATGAATAATGAATTCTTATTATAGAAATTTTACTAAATGGTCAAATATTTCTATAATAAGAAAGCACACGCCAAGCTGCTACCGCCTTTGGCAATGTGCACTTATTTATATATCCAGTATAAACTATCTTTATCTATTTTGCAATAGTTTTAAGCTTTTTCTCCCTTACAGATATCACAATAAATCCCACCTGTCAGACTGATCAGATTGTCTGGAGCAGTGATAATCTGATAGCCGATTTTTCCTGCACTCACAGCAATTTCTTTCTGATCTTTTGCCGATTCATGGAAAACTGTTTTGTATTGTTTTTTCATCCCTAGCGGAGAACATCCTCCACGAATATATCCAGTAATTATATTAATATCTTTTACATGAATCATCTCTACTGATTTTGCTCCTACTGCCTTTGCTGCTTTTTTTAAATCCAGCTCTTTTTCTACAGGAATAACAAATACAAAATACTCCTGTTTTCCGTTGGTTGTTACCAGGGTCTTAAATACGGTCTCCGGATCCTGGGAAAGCAATTTTGCAACTGTCACTCCATCTACAGCTTCTTTTCCATGGGCATATTCACATCTTCTATATGGAATCTTCTCTTTTTCAAGAATTCTCATTACATTTGTCTTTACATTCTTCATTTGCGTTTCAGCCTCCTAATTGTACTATAGTCCCGTCCTCTGTGTTCATTTACGGATATTGTTATATCACAATCTGTTTCCTTCATCAAGCAAAAATAGATTTCAAAAGAAAGAATCAACACATTTTAGTTCATAGGACAGGCCAAACAAGCATAGACTGTACAAAATTCGTTGGAGAGACTTTATGAAAGATTATATTGAAGAAAGAATTATATCCATTGCTCAATATACCATAGAACATAATTCCACTGTTCGTTCCACTGCAAAAAAATTTGGAATTTCAAAATCAACGGTACATAAAGATCTTCGGGAGCGACTGCCAAAGTTGAATATGGAACTATCCAGGCAGGTGAATAAAATTCTTGATTTGAACAAATCCGAACGTCATATCCGGGGAGGACTTGCTACTAAAAGAAAATATATGCACCAGACCGGAAAATAATTCTTTCCAAACAAGAAAGAATCGATTCCAGAAGTCATTGCGTCTGAAATCGATTCTTTTTCTTTTTTATCTTTCTTCTCTGAAATAGTTGACACCACAGGATGCCGGCTGAGCCTTGTCTTTTGACTGACGGATCGAAGTCATAACAAGAACCAATGCTGTCACTAAAAATGGCAGAGCATCATAAAATGCATTTGGAAGCTGGAACAAAGACTTTGGAATATAATATTTCAATACACTGAAACCACCAAAAACAAGAGAGCCAAAAATTGCTTTTCTTGGGCTCCAATTTGCAAAAATTACAAGTGCTACTGCAATCCAGCCAAGTCCATTAACACAATTGCTGATCCAAACACCACCACAAATAATCATTGCAGAATAGGCACCTCCAATTCCACAAATTCCACCGCCTAATAAGATATTAAACAGTTTCAACTGAGTAATCGGTATTCCCGCCGCATCTGCTGCCGCCGGATTTTCACCAATGGCGCAAACATTTAATCCGACTTTTGTTTTAAAGAGATAATAACCAAGAATAACCGCAAGGACTACACCCAGATAAACAAAAATATTATAGGTAAAAAGCAATTCTCCCACTACCGGAATATCACTTAAACCTTTCACATGAATATTAGAAAGCTGAGCGGAAATATGTTCCGGAAGCTTTAAGGTACCCTGAGGAGATCTGTCCAGCATATATTCACCAATAAAATTTGATAAACCAATTCCAAAAATAGTCAGAGTAAGACCGGTTACATTCTGGTCTGCCATCAAAAAAACGGTCAGAACAGCATAAATCAGTGCTCCCATCATACCTGCCAGAAAAGCAGCTATAATTGCCAGGAATAAATTATCTGTCCAATAGCCAATCATAAAACCACCGCAGGCGCCAAGAGACATCATACCTTCTACACCAAGATTCAAATGTCCTACTCTTTCATTCAGAATTTCTCCCATTGTTCCAAATAAAAGAGGGGCTCCTGCCAAAACTGCTGCAACTAAAAATTTAATAATCATTCCTTCTTTGCACCTCCCCGAACTACAAATTTGTACCGGACAAAGAATTCACATCCCAGCACAAAGAATAAGATGACACCCTGAAGTACATCCGATGCATAGGTAGACAAGCCAAAGGTAGACTGCATCACACTGCTTCCTTTTTCCAACACACCAAAAAGGAATGATACCACCAGAATACCTGCCGGATTCAATTGAGCAAGCCAGGCTACAATAATGGCTGTAAAACCAACACCTCCTGCTACTGCAGTTGTAAGCGTCATATCGGATCCGGTTGTCTGAACCATTCCGCAAATACCACAGACCGCACCACTTAAAAACATGGTCCGAAGCATAACTTTAGAAACATGAATACCTGCATAGGAAGCAGTTGCATGACTCTCTCCTACAACACTAATCTCATATCCCTGTTTTGTCTTAGATAAATATACAGCAACGACAACAAGAAGAATCAGGGCAATAATCCATCCACAATGTACGCCGAGCACCTTATCTAACTGCGCATTTTTATCGAATCTGGCAATTTTGGGAAATCCGGAAGACTCAGGATCTTTCCATGGACCATCCCGCAAAAATACAACAACATTCAATGCTATATAATTCAGCATAAGAGTAAACAAAGTTTCATTGGTATTATACTTTGCCTTGAAAAAAGCTGGAATCAATCCCCAGATTCCTCCTCCGATAATACCTGCAATTAACATAATCACAATCAACAGAACATGAGGCAGATTGGTAAAGAATAAGGCAAAAAAGCTGGCAAAAACACCACCCATTATAATCTGACCTTCTGCACCAATATTCCAGAAACGCATCTTAAAAGCAAGTGTAATGCCTAATGCAGAAATAACAAGAGGAATCACTAATTTTATAGTAGCCTGAATTGCCATCTGACTTCGAAAGGCACCTGTCCAGATTGTCTTGTATATTTCAAATGGATTGTATCCAATCAGAAGAATAAAAACTCCCCCTGCACATAAGGCAAGAAAAACAGAGAAGATTCTTAAAGCAAAGGCCTGCTTACCAGGTAATTCTGCTCTTTTCACAATTCTAAGCAAAGGTTCTTTTTTCCCTTTTATTTCACTCATCTAGCTCACCTCCTCTGTAATACCTGTCATCATCAGACCCAGTTTTTCTTTTGTTGTCTCCCGGGCATCTACGATTCCTGTGATTTTACCATGACAAAGTACCAATATTCGATCAGCCAGTTCCAGAAGTGCATCCAAGTCTTCTCCTACAAACATCACAGCAACGCCTTTTTCCTTCTGTTCATTTAACAGATCAAAAATACGGTAAGTTGAGTTAACATCTAATCCACGCACCGGATAAGCTGTAATTAACACATTTGGATTTGACTCTATCTCTCTACCCAGAAGTACTTTTTGTACATTTCCTCCCGATAATCTTCGAACCGGTGTCTCCACACCAGGGGTCAGAATCTCCAGTTTTTCAATCAGGCTCTCTGCCAGTTGTCTGGCTGGTTTTCTATCCACAAAAAATCCTTTATTGTTCCGATAAGAGCGAAGAAGCATGTTGCCTACCATGTCCATAGAAGCAACCAGCCCCATCCCCAGTCTGTCCTCAGGTACAAAACTCATACGTACTCCAGCCTGAGTCATCTCTTCAAAGCCCATACCGGTAATATCCTTATCGTTATGCATCACTTTACCGGAATCAATCTTCATAAGCCCGGCAAGAGATTCACAAAGTTCTTTTTGTCCACTTCCTGCAATTCCTGCAACACCTAATATCTCTCCGCCGTAAAGATCAAAGCTGACATGATCAAGACCTGTCGTCCCATCTGCCTTAGAGACGACCAGATCTTCAATGGAAAGCATTTTCTTTCGATCTTTTACTTCAGGCCGTTTGATAGAAAGGCTAACCTGGCGTCCCACCATTAATTCAGTCAGTTTTTTCTCGTCAGTCTCTGCAGTCATAACTGTATCCATACTCTTTCCTTTTCGAAGGATTGTAACCCGGTCACTGATTTCCATTACTTCGTTTAATTTATGGGTAATGATAATAACTGCATTGCCTTTTTCTCTCATTCGCTTTAAAATAGAAAATAACTTTTTCGTTTCCTGTGGTGTTAAAACAGCTGTCGGCTCATCCAGAATCAAAATATTTGCTCCTCGATAAAGCACTTTTAATATCTCAACTGTTTGTTTTTCACTGACAGACATGTCATAAATCTTTTTCTCTGGATCAATCTCCAAACCAAATTGTTCCGAAATCTGCAATATTTTTTCTTTTAATACTTTTGGTTTTAAACGTTTTTCTTTCGTTCCCAGAACAATATTATCCATTGCAGACATTACTTCCACCAGTTTAAAATGCTGATGAATCATTCCAATTCCCAGACCAATTGAGTCCTTCGGAGTATTAATACAGACTTCCCGGCCTCCGATCTTTATGGTGCCCCGGTCAGGATGATAAATACCAGACAACATATTCATCAAGGTTGTCTTACCGGATCCATTTTCTCCAAGCAAAGCCAGGATTTCACCATAACGAACGGTTAAATCAATATCGTCATTGGCTACCACCTTGCCAAAGGTCTTTCTGATCCCTTTGCATTCAATTGCGTATTCTTTCTTAATCTCTGAGGACATACCCTCACCCCATTTCTTCTATTTTTTTAGAAGATAAGGGCATTGCAAGGTCCACTGATGTGGAAAATACAATGCCCTTTCACTCACTTTCTAATCCGATTCTGTTCTTTGATATCCTTTTTTACTCCAAACAAATAGAAAACCGTCCGGGACTTTTGATATCATTTTTGCTTTCGCATGTAAAAATGGTATTATTCCTCAACGATTGTCTTGAAATACCAGTTAATACCACCTTTGATTGTTGCATCATCTAATGTCTTGCCTTCTTCTCCAACAGTCTGGCCATCATTTGTTTCGATTACGCCATCAAATACATTGAAGCTTCCGTCCATAATCTTTGCTCTGGCTTCTTCGATCTTTTCTGCTGTACCTTCTGCTACAAGTTCTTCATTAAGAGGAGCAATGTCAACTAACCCTTCCTGCATACCGCCATAGTATACTTCAGGAGTCCATGTTCCATCAATTGCTTTCTGAACTGCATCTGTGTAATATACACCCCAGTTCCAGATTGTAGATGTTAAAGTAGCTTTTGGAGCATCTTTTGTCATATCAGAGTTGTAACCAACACCCCATACACCTGCTTTTTCAGCTTCCAGCTGTGGGTTAGGAGTATCACAGTGCTGTCCGATTACGTCACAGCCTTTTGCTATCAAAGCTTTAGCTGCATTCGTTTCTTCATTTGGAGAGAACCAGCTGTTTGTAACCTTGATATATACTTTAGCATCTGGATTTACAGAATAAACACCCATAGCAAAAGCATCTGCGCCACCAGTTACCTCAGAGTTTTCTTTACCCATAGCAGCAACATAACCGATCTTGTTGGATTCTGTCTTCAAGCCTGCAGCGATACCGGATAAATATCTTGCCTGATAAATTCTTCCAAAATAATTACTGAAGTTTGTATCATTGGATTTGTATCCTGTACCATGGCAGAAGATAACTTCCGGATATTCTTCTGCTAAAGCTTCCATCGTATCCATATAACCCCAGCTGGTACCAAAAATAATCTGGCATCCTTCTTCGATACATTCTGTAATTGCTGTCTCAATCGCAGTTGCATCTGTATCGTTAACATTATTCTTGCGGACGATCTGGTCATCACTTAATCCAAGGTTTTCCTGCATTGCAACAATACCCTGATCATGAGTATAAGTATATCCTGATCCTTCAGATGGGTCCGTAATATGGATTACACCTACTTTAATTTCTTCCTTTGCGATTGGCGCAAAAGCAGAGTCACTTCCTTCACTTTCTGCTTTTGCATCCGTAGACTTTTCTGCACTTCCGGTGTTACTGCTGCTACAAGCTGTAAACATGGAAACTGCCAATGCTGCACTCATTAACACTGCTAATAACTTTCTTTTCATCAATATTCCTCCTTTTAAGGCCTATATTGTCAAACATACTTCTGTTTGACAGCACAGATGCGAAAGACTATACATAATACCAAGGTTCCTTACGGCTCAATACGTTCTTCGTCGTAATCTTCTCCACAAAAGCTTCAAAGACTCCCGGCGTCATACGTTTGGCCTGAACCGGACATACTTTGATGCATACTGTACAGCGGATGCATCGATTCGGATCAATTGATTTCGGATTAGAAAAACTGATTGCTTCCATTGGACAATATTGACTACACAACATACAGTAGATACAATTCATATCCGTCTCCGGATAAAACGGCATCTGACTCATTGGCCCTACTTTTTTGTAAGGTCTGTTGCCCGGAACTGTCAGTCCAATCTTGTTCTTATCAAGAGTTTCCAGCTTGCTCGTGATCTCTTCCGCAAACTCTTCTGCAATCTTAAGATCCTTCTCGTCTGGTCTGTTATAGCCTATCTCTTTATTAAAAGAATGCTGTCCTGAAAACGAAGCAGCCCCAAAAGGTATAAAGCCCTGCTCCACCATAATATCTTTCAGTTCCAGCATTGCATCTTCAATCATTCGGTTCCCATATGTAACAAGAATAATAACCGGCGTTGACTGGCCTTTAAAACGAGACAGCTCTTCCACCATGACTTCCGGAACCCTGCCCCGATAAACAGGAACACCTACTATTAATAATTCAGAAGGACCAAATGAATGCCATCCTCCCCGGTTATCCGGTCTTGTTAAATCTATCCTCCTCCAATCTTCTCCTCTCATCTTGTGCCCAATGGTTTCTACAATCTTTGCCGTATTCCCTGTCGGACTAAAATAAGCCCCCGAAACCTTCTCCACTTTCACCCTGACATACCTCCTGCCATATACGTTCACGTATCAAAAACGACTGTTATTATTATAACATTATTTTTACGGTTTGTCTCTAAAAATTGGTTCATATTTTTATTTTTTCCTTCTCATAATCTGTCATTTTTGACGAAAAGTTCATATAACGCTGGTAATATTTTGGCATCATTTGCTGCTGCAGCTTTTTGTTGGTTCTTTCCTTGATTCCTATTGCATGGAAAAAGCCTTCCCACCAGGATTCAATCTGCAATTCTTCCCTTGACAGCATCACTTTTGATAAATCCGAAACAGCCTGTCCTTTCATAAGAAAAGCTTTTTTCCCTTTCTCATGCACAGCCATAATGACTCTTCTCTCATCATAAAGAATCCATCTTTCTTCCGGAAGACGATCCTCAAAATGTACCGCCAGAAGCGGTACCTGATTGTGCTTTGGGCCAATTCTGCCAAATAAAGTACCATCTTTCAGCTCCTGAAACCTTGTAAACCCCATCAGCCGATCTGTCTCCCTCCGTACGGTCCGGCTGTCATAAATCACCCTTCTTACATGATCTTCCTGAAGATAATCGAGAACACTCCTTCCCATCTGATATCCAAAATTCAAAAATCGATAAATATCCTGTGCTTTCCCCGATCTTTCATGCATAGAAGCGGTTTTGATAATATTCCATGCCTCCATAGATATCTTATGAATAATGGAATCTGCTACCGATTCGGCTTTATTCCAGTCGACATCAGTTTCTATATAATCATAAAAAAAATTGTAATTATAATTCTCTTTTTCCTGAATTTGAATAAAGGGATGGCCATATCGACTGAAATAAGCTTCATGAACCGCGGATAAAATTCCTTCCAGACTATTCTCACATAAATATACCCTCGTCTTTTTTTCTTCCATAGAACGTCTCTCCCTTCTTTGTCTAAAATTGTTTGCCGGTTAACAGAAAATTCTCTTTTTCCGATGGCAAAAGATCCATATGAAAATCGTCAAATAAACTAAGCTGTCGGTACGAATTCCGGCTTTCCCTTATCGCTTCCGGTAATTGTTCAGAAACATCCAGCAAATTCCTTGCAATATAATCTTCATTCATTGGAACAGGATACATCTGCTTTCCCGAACATAAAATAAAATAAAGAGCTCTTTTCAAAACTACTCCAAGTTTTTTTAAATCAGAAAAAGAAAGGGGGCCATTCTTTCTAGCTTTCATGATTCTTCCGGCTGATACCGTTCCAATTCCCGGCACTCTTAAAAGATCATAATAAGAGGCCTGATTGACTTCCACCGGAAAAAATTCCAGATGACTCAGCGCCCAGTTAGACTTCGGGTCAAAAAGTACATTAAAATTAGGCTTCTCTTTGGACAAAAGCTCATCAGCCCGAAATCCATAAAATCGTAAAAGCCAATCAGCCTGATATAACCGGTGTTCCCTCAAAAGAGGCGTCTCCTGTCCCACAGCCGGAAGTTTCTTGTCATTATTGATTGCCACATATGCAGAATAAAATACTCTTTTTAATGAAAACTGGTCATATAAAGCCTGGGATACCTTTATAATCTCATAGTCTGTATCCGGTGTAGCTCCAACAATCATCTGAGTGCTCTGTCCCGCCGGAACGAAAGCAGGCGCCTTCTTATATAATACCAGGTCATTCCTGTTCGCCTGAATCTGATTCTGAACCTGGCGCATCGGTCTTAAAATCTTCTCTCTGGTCTTTGCAGGTGCCAGCTTTTTTAATCCCTCGCTGGTTGGAAGTTCCAGATTCACACTCATTCTGTCCACCAGAAATCCTGTCTTATCAATCAAATCAGCGGAGGCTCCGGGAATCGCTTTTACATGAATATAGCCATGGAACCGATATTCTTCGCGTAGTTTCTTTACCGTCTCGTAGATAAGTTCCATCGTATCATCCGGATTCTTTCGGACTGCTGAACTTAAAAATAAACCTTCTATATAATTACGGCGATAAAACTCTATGGTGAGCCTGCATATCTCTTCCGGTGAAAAAGATGCTCTTGGATTGTCATTGGATCTGCGGTTCACACAATAAGCACAATCATAAATACAATCATTGGACAATAATATCTTAAGAAGGGAGATGCATCTTCCATCCCGGGAAAAAGCATGACAGATTCCGCCGGAAACAGTGTTGCCGATTCCTACTTTCTTTCCTTTTCGGCTTACTCCTGACGAAGTACAGGCCACATCGTACTTGGCTGCATCCGCTAAAATCTCTAATTTTCTTTGTATCTCATCAGTAATTCCATATCCCATCTTATCACCCCGAAAATATGTTCTGTTTATTCTTAGTATAACATGGGTATATCCTTTCGTCAAACATTTGTTCTGTTCTTTTAGATTACTTGGTAGTGTTTACAGCGAAACAATTGGGAATCACCTTTTGACTCCCTAATCTTTCCAATAAACGAAAAAAGAGAATATTTCAAAATGGGACTGACCGATCCTTCGTCATGTCCTCTTTTTGTAATACTCTCTTTTTTGAAGTCAGCATATTCAATTATTCACTTTTTACATGATATTCGTCAAACTCTGAAAAAAAACAATTTGCCTCACATTCATTTTTTTCTTTGCCCAATTCACATACAATTCGAATCAGATATTCTTTAAATTGTTTTCCTTCTTCTTCCGTAAAAACCTGTCTTAATCTTTCTTCCGCTTCTATCAGAATATCTCTCACACCAAAACATATTTTTCGTCCATATTCAGTCAGGTAAATTCTGCTCTTTCTTTTATCGGCAGAATCCTGATGCCTCTCAAGTAAATTTCTTTTTTCCATACGAGAAATCATAGTTGCAGTCGTTGGCGGTTTCACCATCAGTGCATCTGCGATTTCCTTCTGTGTAGTGCCTTCATGACTTTGCACATACAACAAAAGACCTGCCTGACTTGGATGTATCTCATACTCTTTTAACTTTCCTGTCGCAGTATTCAGATAGGCTGTCATAACCTGACGAAACAATTTAAAATATGACTGCATCATTAATTCTTCTTTGCATACTCTCTGCTTCATCTATTCTTCCCTGCCTTTCCTGTACTCTTCCACATCCATCCGAAATTGTTCCCAGGCTGCTTCATTTTCCACAAAATAGAGGGGACACTGTTTTCCTGTTACATCGTAATGACGGATGACGTCTTTATAGTTTAAATTATATCTCAGACAGAGCTCTCCTGTCAATTGAACTAAGGATTCATATGTTTTTTTATTGAATTTACCATCCTTTTTTGGATGACAGGTCTCAATGGAAATGGTGTCTTTGTTTCTCTGATTCGAAGCATAAGCAATCTCATCCAATGGAATACATTGAATAATTTCTCCCTCCAGACCAACAATAAAATGGCTGCTGGCCTTCCTCTCATGATTCTCTTTTAAACTTTCAAAATAATCCCTGTTTTCTTCTGCTGAAGATCCAGCATTCCCGACATAGTGAATCACGATTCCATTTACCTGCTTTAATTCTATTCCCGGCCTGGAATAAGAATTGGGTGTTAAATATTCCTCTTTGATTTCTGCTTTTCCCATCACTTCATCCGTTCTTATCCGGACTTTTCTCCCTTGAAACAAAGGAGTCTGACCTAGTATAAGAAATGCCAGGACTGTTAATAAACAGCCTGGCACAACTAGTTTTATGTCTAATTGATAAACATGCTTTTTTCTTTTCTTACTCGACACTGTAGTTTGGAGCCTCTTTTGTAATGTGGATATCGTGAGGATGGCTTTCTTTTAAAGCAGCAGCAGAAATCTTAACAAACTGAGCTTTTCTCTTTAATTCTTCAATGGTCGGAGCTCCACAGTAACCCATACCGGAACGAAGACCGCCAACCATCTGGAAAATCGTATCTTCTACAGAACCTTTATAAGCAACACGTCCTTCAACACCTTCCGGCACCAGCTTCTTAGCATTCTCCTGGAAATAACGATCCTTACTTCCACATTCCATAGCTGCAAGAGATCCCATACCACGATATACTTTGTATTTTCTTCCCTGGAATAATTCGAAACTTCCCGGGCTTTCATCACAACCGGCCAGAATACTTCCGAGCATAACAACATTCGCACCGGCTGCAATTGCTTTTGTCACGTCGCCGGAGTACTTAATACCACCATCCGCAATGATTGGGATACCATATTTGTCTGCCTCTTCAAAACAATTCATAACAGCGGTAATCTGAGGAACACCAATTCCTGCAACCACGCGGGTCGTACAAATAGATCCTGGTCCGATACCAACTTTTACTGCATCTACACCGCTTTCAATCAGTGCCTTTGTAGCAGCTGCAGTTGCTACATTACCTGCAATGACCTGTAAATCCGGATATTTTTCTTTTACAAGGGCAAAGGTCTTTAACACGTTTGCAGAATGTCCATGAGCGGTATCAATTACGAGGACATCTACATGAGATTTGACCAGCTCATCCACGCGGTCCAGGATATCCGGTGTGCATCCCACAGCCGCACCGCACAAAAGTCGTCCGTTGCTGTCCTTCGCTGAATACGGATAACGAATCTGTTTTTCAATGTCTTTTATAGTAATTAATCCTTTTAAGTTAAAATTCTCATCAACAATCGGAAGTTTCTCTTTTCTTGCCTTGCCAAGAATCTGTTTTGCCTCTTCCAGAGTAATTCCCTCTTTGGCTGTGACAAGTCCTTCCGATGTCATGGATTCTTTAATCTTCTTATCAAAGTTCGTTTCAAATTTTAAATCACGGTTTGTAATGATTCCTACAAGTTTGCCGTTCTCTGTAATAGGTACACCGGAAATATGGAACTTTGCCATAAGGTCCTCAGCCTGCTGCAAGGTGTGTTCCGGAGAAAGGAAGAAAGGATCTGTAATTACACCATTTTCGGAACGTTTTACCTTGTCAACTTCTTCTGCCTGCGCTTCAATGGACATATTCTTATGAATAATACCAATTCCACCCTGGCGTGCCATGGCAATAGCCATCTTATGCTCGGTTACCGTGTCCATGCTGGCGCTCATAAACGGTATATTTAATTTAATCTTGTTGGTAAGTTTCGTTTCCAGGTTCACATCATTCGGAATAACTTCTGAATATCCCGGAATTAATAAAACATCATCAAATGTAATGCCTTCTTTAACTATTTTCCCCATTGTTTTCTTCCTTTCTATCCTAAAAATAACTTAAAATAAACAGCTAATATTAGTAAATTATGTTAGCAAATAAAGCGGTTTTTGTCAACGTGGCAAATAAAACAGAATTTTCTCTCAAAAGTCAGTCAATGTTATACATTTTCACTTATGAAAACCAGTCCTGTCCAGAATGATATTTTACTCGTAGAAAGAAGGAAATTCCCTGTCAAATAAAAAGGGAATGTGCTTTTTTGTACACATTCCCAAGAATAATTTATTTGCCGGAAAGTCTGGCATCAATTGCTGCTGCCGCTTTCTTTCCTGCTCCCATGGCAAGAATTACGGTTGCCGCTCCGGTTACCGTATCTCCACCTGCATATACATTTTCTTTCGAGGATTCCATTGTCTCTTCATTAACAATGATTCCGCCCCATTTTTCACAGTCAAGCCCCGGTGTTGTCTGACGAATCAGAGGATTCGGACTCTGCCCGATGGCAATGATTACCGTCTCAACATCAAGAATATAATTGGAACCTTCCACAGGTACCGGACGTCTTCTTCCGGATGCGTCCGGTTCACCCAGCTCCTGTTTTACAATTTCCATTCCTTTGACCCAGCCATTCTCATCGCCTACGATTGCGGCCGGGTTATTTAAGAATTTAAAGATAATTCCCTCTTCCTTCGCATGATGAAGCTCTTCGAGACGAGCCGGTGCTTCTTCCTCGCTTCGACGGTATACAATGTATACTTCTTCCGCACCAAGACGT
This sequence comes from Lachnospiraceae bacterium, assembly GCA_022766905.1. Classification (GTDB taxonomy): domain Bacteria; phylum Bacillota; class Clostridia; order Lachnospirales; family Lachnospiraceae; genus SIG292. The sequence continues at coordinate 6,673 of JALEPU010000094.1, read as the reverse complement.
TTGGCGGTTCTCGCTGCGTCCATGGCAACGTTTCCGGCTCCTACAACCGCTACACGTTTTCCAACATGGATTGGTGTAGGTGTCTCAGGGAATTTATATCCCTTCATGAGGTTTACGCGGGTAAGAAATTCATTCGCAGAGTAAACACCAAGAAGATTCTCTCCCGGAATATTTAAGAACCTAGGAAGACCAGCACCGCTTCCGACAAAGACTGCCTCGTATCCGTCCTCCATAAGTTCGTCAATCGTAACAGAGCGTCCGACAATAACGTTCGTTTCGATATTGACACCAAGATCTTCCACATTCTTGATTTCCTTTGCAACAAGCGCCTTCGGAAGTCTGAACTCCGGAATACCGTAACTTAATACACCTCCGGCTTTATGTAATGCCTCAAATACAGTTACGTCATATCCTTTTTTTATCAATTCTCCCGCACAGGTAATTCCGGAAGGGCCAGAGCCGACGACAGCTACTTTCTTTCCATTCTTCTCAATTTCAACTTTCGCCGGTTTCGCATGTTCCATATGATAATCTGCAACAAAGCGTTCCATACGCCCGATTCCTACAGGCTCACCTTTAATACCACGGACACATTTCCCCTCACACTGATTTTCCTGTGGGCAGACACGTCCACAGATTGCCGGAAGGGCATTCTCACTGGTAATAATCTCATAGGCACCTTCAAAATCACCTTCGGCTACTTTCTCAATGAAACCTGGAATCGGTACATTAACCGGGCATCCGCTCACACACGGTTTATTTTTACAATTTAAACATCTTGTTGCCTCTTCCATTGCCATTTCAGCGGTATACCCAAGGGCAACCTCACTAAAATTTTTATTTCTGACATCCGGATCCTGTTCCGGCATCGGCACCTTTGTAAGACTCATGTTTTTCTTTGCCATTATTTTGCTCCTCCCAGTCCGATTCTGCAATCGTGTTCTTCTTCTTTAAACATCCCCTGACGTTTCATACATTCATCAAAATCTACTTTAAATCCGTCAAAGTCCGGACCGTCAACGCAGGCAAACTTCGTCTCTCCGCCAACTGTAACACGGCAGCCTCCGCACATGCCTGTTCCGTCAATCATAATCGGATTCAGGGATACCATCGTGTGAAGTCCAATCGGTTTTGTCACTTTCACTACATTCTTCATCATAATAAGCGGACCAATGGCAATACACTCATCGTAAACCTCTCCCTTATCCAGAAGATCCTGAAGTACGGTCGTCACAAATCCTTTGGTTCCCTCACTTCCATCATCTGTAGCAATGTATACATTGTCACAGAACTCTGCAAATTTATCTGCCAGGAGAACATATTCCTTACTCTTTCCCCCAATGATAACATCAACCTTCGTTCCAAGGGAAGCCAGCTTACGAAGCTGAGGATACAGAGGAGCTGCTCCAACTCCACCGGCCACACCAATCACTTTATGCTCTTTTTTCTCCAGTACGGCAGGAACTCCCAGTGGCCCTACAAAATCTGCCACATAATCCCCCTCGTTTTTCTGGCTTAAAAGTTTTGTGGAATAGCCGACTACCTGATAAATAATCGTAATCGTCTCCTTCTCCCTGTCATAATCAGCGATTGTTAACGGAATTCTCTCCCCATCCTCATCAACACGGATAATAATAAACTGTCCTGCCTCACATTTGCGAGCAACAAACGGAGCATGGATTTCCATCAGTTCAACTGCGTTGTTGAGGATTTCTTTTTTCACAATTTTGTACATACGGTTACACCTCACTAATAATCTCGCCATACTACATATCTATATACTACATACTATAACATCTTTATATTATTGCATGAACAACAATAAATTACAAGTATAATCCCCTATTTTTTCGGTTTATAAGAACTTTTCAGGGATACGGTACGGTTAAATACCAGGTGATCTTTTGTACTGTCCTTTACATCACAGCAGAAATAGCCCTTTCTGACAAACTGGAAGCTGTCATAAGGCTCGCTCTGACCCAGTGCTTTCTCCAGTTTGCAGTCTTTAAGAACGGTCAGAGAATTCGGGTTAATATTGATGCTTCCGTCTTCGTTGTAAACGCCTTTTTCCTCATCAACAATATTCTCATAAAGTCTGACTTCTGCATTCACACATTCCTTCGCGCATACCCAGTGGATGGTTCCTTTCACCTTTCTTCCGGTAAAACCGCTTCCGCTCTTTGTCTCCGGGTCATACGTACAATGGATTTCCGTCACATTTCCCTCTTCATCCGTCAGATAATCTGTACATTTTACAAAATATGCGTTCATCAGACGAACTTCATTTCCCGGATAAAGGCGGAAATATTTCTTAGGCGGGTCAATCATAAAATCTTCCCTTTCAATATAAAGTTCCCGTCCAAAAGCAACTTTTCTGCTTCCCAGCTCTTCATTCTCTTTATTATTCTCCACATCCAGATATTCAATCTGATCTTCCGGATAATTGGTAATCACAACTTTTACCGGATCAAGTACAGCCATCATACGAGGCTTCTTGAGCTTAAGATCATCGCGGATACAGAATTCCAGCATGGCATAATCCACAGAGCTCTGTGCTTTAGACACACCGGCCAGTTCAATAAAATTACGAATAGATTCCGGTGTAAATCCTCTTCTTCGAAGTGCAGCAATCGAAACAAGGCGCGGTTCATCCCAGCCATCTACCACACCGTCTTCTACGAGTTTTTTGATATATCTCTTTCCTGTCACCACATTGGTAAGATACATCTTGGCAAATTCAATCTGCCTTGGCGGATTCTCAAATCCAACTTCCCTTACAACCCAGTCATAAAGGGGACGATGATCCTCAAATTCCAGCGTACAGATTGAATGGGTTACTCCCTCGATTGCATCCTCAATCGGATGGGCAAAATCATACATCGGATAAATACACCATTTATCTCCAGTGTTGTGATGGGTAATGCGGGCAACACGATAAAGAATCGGGTCACGCATATTAATATTTCCCGATGCCATATCAATTTTGGCACGAAGGACTTTCGACCCATCTGGGAACTCTCCATTTTTCATTCTCTCAAAAAGATCAAGATTTTCCTCCACAGAGCGGTTGCGATACGGACTCTCCTTTCCCGGTTCTTTCAATGTGCCCCGGTACTCCCGGATTTCCTCCGGAGAAAGGTCACAGACATACGCCTTCCCTTTTTTAATCAGGGTCACTGCAGCCTCATACATCTGGTCAAAATAATCGGAAGCAAAATACAGCCGGTCTTCAAAATCCGCACCCAGCCACTCTACATCTCTCTTTATGGACTCAACATATTCCACTTTCTCTTTTGTCGGGTTTGTATCATCAAAACGAAGATTAAACTTTCCGTTATATTCCTGTGCCAAACCATAATTCAGTAATATGGATTTGGCATGTCCAATGTGAAGATAGCCATTCGGTTCCGGTGGAAACCGGGTCACAACATGATCATAAACGCCCTCTTCAAGATCTTTGTCGATGGCCATCTCTATAAAATTTTTTGACACGTTTTCTTTTTCTTCCATTCTTATCCTCCTCTGGTTAAAAAGGAAAATTATTTTCCTTTCTCTGACTTTCGTTCTATCATATCATACTTATTTTTTCCGTACAAGTCAAAATCAGCGGTCTGCTTCTTTATAAAAATAAGTATTGTCCCCGATTTTTCCATATTTTTTATAACCTTTTAATGAATTATAATCAGAGGAACGAAAATATAAAATATAAGAAGGAAGATTTCTCCGTTTGCCTGCAAGCGCATCATCTACCGCCGCGATACACTCTTTTGACGGCTTTCGGGAGAGATAAGGATATGTCCCCGTATTTCGGTCATAATAAGCAGTAAACTGTGCCTTTTCTGTCACTACATCCATAAGATCATCCGGATATTTCCCGGATTCCATACGATTAAGCATACAGCTGATTACTGCAAGAGAACCCTCATAACAGGTATCACACTCCTGAGAAACCACCTTATAAAGGATCTCACGATCTGCCGGTGTGATTTTCTGATCATAATTTACCGGAACCGCCATCGTCTCCTTCGCTAACGTTTCTCCACCATTCTGATTACCGGAATATACGGAAGAAATATCAGAATCAATAAGAATCCAGTCATCGGCAACAAAGGGGAAAAACATCCCGGAGGCACTCACCTTTCCTGCCCACAGAAACCATAAACCAAGAACTATTAGAACAGGAATCCCTGTCAGCTTTCTTTTTCTTTTCATAGCGTCTCTCCTTATCTTTTTATTTCACCAAAGTGATTTTTATAATATATGACGCCTGAACAGAAATTATTATTATTCTATCCGTCTGGAAAGCGATAATTGTTTGTATTTTTGAAAAAATTCAGTAAAATTAAGTTGACAACCTTACTGTCACATGGTAGAATGGCTTTTGTCAGGAAAAATCTGATTGCTGATGTAGCTCAGTCGGTAGAGCGTCGCCTTGGTAAGGCGGAGGTCTCGAGTTCAAGTCTCGTCATCAGCTTATAGGCATAGGCACACATGAGATTCATGTGTGCCTTTTTTTCATATGTGCCTTTTTAAACGAAAGGAAACGATCTATTCCCTTTCGTTTAAAAATTCTCCGGTTTTTTACAAATTCTCCAGCCCGGATTTCAGTATTTCCAGGGTTTCCTCAATTCCCTTCTCATCCTCATCAATGATAAGGTCTGCATACTTTTCGTAAAGAACACTTCTCTCCTCATAAAGATCCCACAATGTCTGTCCTTCTTTCAGCGCAACACCCCTTCCTTTCAGATCTCCCAGCCTTTTTTCCAGAACCTGATATGGACAGCGCAAATACACAACACAACATGTTTCTTTATAATGCTCCATCGCTTCCTTACAGTATACGGCACTTCCTCCGGTAGCAATAACGGATTTCGGTGCATCAATATCCCTGTTAACCTGATTTTCCACGGAAAGGAATCCATCATGACCTTTTTTTTCAATGATTTCTCTAAGAAGCATTCCCTCCTGCTGCTGAATCAACAGATCGGCATCCACAAACTGATATCCGATTTCCTTTGCGAGAATGACGCCAATCGTGCTCTTTCCAACACCGGGCATTCCGATTAATACGATACTTTTCTTCTCATTTTTCTTCTGATTAAACATTCTTATTTCCTTTCTGTCCGAAATAAATTGTTTACGGGTTACAGATCTTGCAGGCATCGTACCCGTCACCAATCAGTTCTTCGCGGCTCTTTGACGTATCTTCCCGGTTCTTCTCACTCATCTTTTCCACATACCGGCATGTCGGCCGATGGAACTTTCCCGTGGCCGTATTCAACACATATTTCGTCGAAGACTTCTCCTTTCCAGCATTTTGACCAAAAGAAAATAATCTGTCAAGCAATCCACTTTTTTTCTGTTCGGAATCGGAAGTCCCTTCCGGTTCTCCCGGAGCCCAGTTATCATCCGGAGACATATTCCATGTGATCTTTTTTCCGTCGGAAACGGCAACTACCGTTCCCTGGTCGTCCGTTCGAAATGTCTCAATCCCGCGACTTCGGAAATTAATAAGTGTCTGTGCCGAAGGATGCCCGTATTTATTTCCCTCGCCACAACTGATGACCGCATATTCCGGCCTGACCGCATCCAGAAACTCCTCTGAAGAACCGGTCCTGCTGCCATGATGTGCTGCCTTATATACATCTGCAGATACGTCTGCCCCGGAGGAAATTATATCTTCTTCCGCCTTTTCTTCGGCATCGCCGGTAAATAAGAAACGACTCTTCCCGTATTGAACAACCAGGCCGATCGACCAGTCATTCGTATCATCTCCGTAATCTTTCACCGGGGAAACCACGGTAAAAGAAGCATTCCCCAAGGAATACGACTTCCCGGCCTTCGGATGTTTTATCTTCAGATTCTTCTCCTTCACTGCCTGTTCCACATCTTCATATGTTCGCGTATCCGCTGTCACATCCGGCATAAATACCTTCTCGACATCAAATTTATAAATTACAACATCAAGTCCGCCGATATGATCTGCATCGGGATGCGTTCCGATCACATAATCAAGTCTGCGAATGTTCTGACTGTTCAGATAGGCCTGCACTGCCGTACCTTTCGAATTATCTCCGGCATCAATTAACATAGCGTGTTCCCCGAATTTAATCAGGGTACAGTCGCCCTGCCCCACATCAATATAATGAATTTCCAGTTCTGTACCATCTTGCGAATTTTCTTTTTTATCTTTCTGAGAAACAGTCCGGGTCTTCACTCCGGTATCTCCCGCCAATGTATCCCGGCTGTTCACACCACAACCTACGATCATCAATGTAAAAAATAATATGACTGCTGTAATCCTCTTCTTCATATGCACTCTGCTCCTGTCTTTTTCAAACGTATGTTTGTCTAGTATCATACCTTATCCCGGATAAAAGGTCAATAGCCTTTTTGTTCTTTACCTATCATCCTTTGTTCTACTTTTTCCCCTCTTTTATAAAATTTTGCATGAAAATGTCTCAGAAAGCGATTGTATTTCCCCGAAAAATACGATATGATAAAACCAATTAAGAAAGGAATGTATATTATGTTTGAAATGTTGATCACCGTTGTTGCCACTTGTGCCGCAACGCTTTACGGACTTTCCAAGTCCGTTTTTATGAACGGGCCTCATCAGCGGTTTTATCGGATTGCTGCAATCATTCTTCTGATTTCTGCCTTTATCGTTTAC
>JALEPU010000089.1 GCA_022766905.1 Lachnospiraceae bacterium | reverse complement strand
CTACACCAGGCGGTTTTACTCATTCCGCTTGCCAGGCATTCTTTTATGATCTTAGTCCATTGTTCGCAACGGACTTTGTGAGTGATTCTATCCATGAGATAGCCCTCCTTGAAAAACCTTAGATTTTATAAAGGGATTATCGCATAAAAACTAGTGTTTGACACGGTACTCGCTATTGTGCGTTTACATTTTCTCCATATCAATCGCCTGATGAAAAATAGTGCCTGGATTATATTCCAGGCACCACTCAAATCATCTTTCTGTTATAATTCACCTTTTTTGATTTTAGACTTCATATCTTCAAATTCATCTGCAGAAATAACGCCTTGATCAAGTAACCCCTTATAATACTTTATCTTGTCATTGTCAGCTTCTACAGCAACAGCAACTTTTTTCTCTGATTCCGTCTGCATTAACTTAAATAATGCAAAAGCAAATAATCCAACGAAGATAACAGGCCTAAACTGTCCCCAAATAATTCTTAATGCATATGGTCCAACGATGAAATTAAAAACCGCTGGGCTGAGAGAATTAGCCCATGGAACAAGAACACCTATTGCATAACATATCATATGCCTTACTTTTGATTTCTGATTTGTTCTCTCTTTGAACGCACTTATTGTAAGTATAATAAGCGGGATTAGTGTCAAAATAACACAGACAAGACTAGCACCAAACCAAAAGGCTGATGTCCTACGATGACCTGTCATAATCCATGCTTGATACGGATCTTCTGTGAACCATAAAATCCAAAACCTTCCTATACCATAAAGTTTATAGATCAAAAGAGCTACGAAAATAACTCCAGCTATTTTATACCTTGTTTTCTGATTCATTTTTTATTACCTTTCCATTGCCCATAAATTAGTTGCTGCATATTCAACAGTGTATGTCTTACCCTTTGTTCCACAATATAAACACATACCTTTTAATTCTGTTTCTCCCTTTACGCCGTATTTTGGAAGAACTAATGATGCAGTTCCAACAAGTGTTTTTCCGTCATAGATCTTAGCAATAACAGTACCATCAATAATTGCCTCAACATCATCAAATATTATCATTGGTGTAGCAAGTCTTGCTGAAGTGGTTACCGTACATGTACCAGTTTCTGAAACCTCAACTTTTGTGTTTGAAAAAGAAATCTTAGATAAACAAGTTTTTGCATCATCATTAGATACTAATTTTATCTTTGTAGTTTCTATTTCTTCCTGCAAGTCACGTGCACGCCTATCGTAATCTGCCGCTCCGCTATATGATGTCATCATTATAGGTGCAAATGCCTTCGCATTAGCTTCATTCTGAGCTCTAATCTGCGCATTCTTAGCTTGAATATCAGCCGCCGCTGCTAAACCTGCTGCTGGACCAGCAATACCACTTGCAATACCGCCATGAATTGCCCAATCATGCTCCTTCTGCTGAGAAGCACTCATAATTGCTTGAGCACCAGCTCGTAATGTTCTTGCGCTTTCTAATGCATCTGCTCTTTCAGCTGATAATATTGCAATTCTCTTATCTCTTCCCTTAAGGTCAGAATACTTATTCAGTTCATTATACTCGCTTCTCTCTTCATCCTTCTTCGTATTAAGCGCTGCTTCTTTTTTGTTCGCCGTATCCTTGTCAAGTGAAGCCTTTGCTTCATAAAACAAAATTGATACATCTGAATACTGCATTTTGTGTTTTTGTGCAATCAAAGTAACCTTCTGAATTTCCTTTTCAGATTTACATTCTTTGATTCCGTTTTTTACACATTCATTATAAAAAGCTATTTTCCTATCTTCTGCCATCTTGGCTGCACGAGCCTGACAGCTTTTTTTAGCGACACCAAGTTGTATAACCATCATTACTACGCCAACTGCTGCTAAAATAAATCCAAGTGCAACCATTCCAGGGCTTCCATTTGGCATATCTTTTGCCGGATTTCCACCGATTCCTATGAACATACCACCAAGCATCATCAAACCGCCCATGCCTAGTACCTTGCCATTTTTAGGACTAGACATCCATCCAATACAAAAGCAAATGATGCCCAGAACCATAATCGTCATTCCAATTCCTGTCATGTTTTTTCTCCTTTTCTCGTTTATTTTCTACCAGTTCCGTTACACTGTGGACACTTATATGATGAGTAGGAAGTTTCTCCCCAATCTCCTTCAGAATACCAAGTTACTAATTTTTTACCGGTTCCATTACAATAAGAGCACTTTCCGCTTCCGCTACTTCCTCCGCTGCCTCCAGAGCTATATTTGACTGGTGTCTCACCTGAATATACGTACTCTGCTGGGAAATCTTCTTCTCCATTCGGACATATCCAGACAGCCGGTCTAACTCCGTTAATATCTGTAACGTCGCTACCGTCATTGCTTATCATACCGCTATCTCTAGCAACTCTCGCTCCAGCTGTGCCACTTGATGAATAAACATGACCTGATAGCCAATAATAATAATTACCCGCATAGCCTTTTCTAAATCCATCCTTTGACTTCGCATAAGCTGTAGGATCACACTTTTTCTGTTCGGATGTCATGTACTGGGTTGCATCATCTTGATCAAGAAGTGTAACATCGATTATTTTCTCGTCAATATCTCCAAAAGCATTATTATAGAAATCCGATTTCAACCAATCATCAAGCGTACAATCCTTTGTATTAACCGTATTAAATGGCTGGGCATCCAACATATATTTGCTAATAAGTAAAACATTTCCGTTTTCTTTAGCCAATACATACCAGTCAATTGCCTCTATACCATTGCCTTGCTCATATGAACCAAACTTAACTTCGTCACCTACCTCTGAGGACAATATAGAAAGATAAGGTCTATCATTTAATATTTCTTTCGCCTTAGCATCCGCTTCTTCAAGTTTTTCTATCGACACTAGTAATTGATATGCTTTTGCATATTTGCCCTCGTTCAGGTAATCAAGCGCATTGTCATAATCATATTGGTTACATATTTGTTTACTGTCTTTAAAATTCCCTAACTCTTTAAATATCTGGTAAGCCGCTTCGTCTTCACTAACATTCTTTAAACCCACAGCTTCGTTATATCTATTAGTTGGTATAACAACTAATTTAACCACTGTTGTTGCAACAACCGCAATAATAACAATACTTACTAATGATGCAACAAGAATTTTCATTTTTTTCTTTTTGCTTTGATTTATTTGATTAAGTCCAATCTCAACATCTATATCCTCAAGGAAACTGTCAACAGTGGATTCTATTGAATTAGATTTGGGTGACTTATTTGATTTTCCTACTGCCTTCTCATATGTAGCTTTCCCAAGCAGATAAAAATCTTTGTAGCAGCCATCAAATTTGTCTATATTACATTCTGCAGCATATGTTTTTCCCATCTCAAAAACTTCAAATTTTTGTTCCGGATCATCAATATTTACTCCCTTTTTAATACAATCAGAATAGTATTTTATGCTTTGTTCTTTTATTCGTTTCTTTTGATTCATATCTCGATAAATCAGAAGAATAAGTCCTACCAAAAAAGCTACTGTTGCAAATATATATATATTAATTGTGAATCCTAATTTAGAGGGATGAAGTGCCACTTTGGCATCTCTTTTCTCAATAGTTGGATCATCATAGTATGTATTCTCGCAATATAATGAGTATGAATTCTCACCATCTGTTACAGACACAAAAATCGGATGTTCTCTTCCCGAAACATTTATCGACATAGAATATATTGCATTTTCATCATTGGAATATCCGTATTCCGCATGAGGTTTTTGCCCACCAAGTAGTGCTGTAACCCACTGATCTTCTGTTTTACCTCTTAAGTTGTCACAATTAGCTGTTAAAAAAACATGATATTCAACCGGTACTATTCGAAAATAATTACCAGATTCTGCATAAATATCAACATCTACACTCTTTGCACCCGTATTTGCTTCAACCTGCTGAATAATACCATCAAGACTATTTTTGATCGAATTCTGAGTTGTTATCATTGAAACAAAACTTACCGCAAGCATAATAGCACTTATTACAAACAAGATTACTAGAAGTTTCTTTAAAAATTTAAAGAATCCAGATCCCTTTACGCTTATTTTTTCCATGTTCTATCCTCTACTATTCTCTACTTGATGGAAAACCCCATCAACTAATGGTATATCAGGAATTCCTCTGGCAGAAAAATTTGTATTTTCTTTATATTTTTCCGCAGATTCTGTTACACCTTTAATTTTAGGAAATCTATTTACAAGGTAATCATCAAGTTCTTCAACAAACTGCTTATATAAAGAATCATACACCTCGGTTACTCTCAGCCGTTCTCTTTCCAAAACAGAACCATCCGATAACCGTTGCACTTTTATCTCTAATATATCAATTTGTTGCTTAATGTTACCTTTTTCTTTAAACGAAAAAACACCTAACGATTTTAATTGCTCTTCAAATTGAGATATTTCCCTTTGTAATGAGGCAACTCGTTTTTCCACTTCTCGGCTAAACGCTTTCAATTCTTTTTCCATCTCTGCAGAGAGTAACTTTGAAAACTCATCTCTTCTAAGAACACATTCTTCATTAATATTTGAAAAGATTGTCTTTCGCGCCTCTATCAAATCATTTTCTGCTTTTTCTTTTTTTTTTCGCTTCTAGTTCCGTCTTTTTTCTTTCTTCTTCCCGTTTCTTTTCTTCTTCTCTACGTTTTCTGTTCTCTTCTATCTTTTTTCTGCGTTCTTCATGTTCAGCCATGGATTCAGGAGTTTCTTTATATTTATTCTCCCAAAATTTTTGAATCATCTTAGACTCTATGCTTGGAACATATTTTGAATTAGCAACATTACCAAGACTGTTTCCTTCAAACGATGAAGTGAAATTTGATTCAATCTCTGATTCACTATTAAAAAAAGAAATCGCATCGCAAACTTGCTTTATTGCATATGACGCTGGCTCGGATTCTATCAATGGTCTGCAAAATGCATCTAAATCTGTCACCAGCGACTGGTACGTTGAATATAAATCATCGCATGCCTGTCTGGCATCTGCTCTTATTTCAACAACTCTGTATGTTGCATCACCACCAAATATATCTATGCTATTCCGAGCTTTATTTTGAATACTTCGGTTTCTGCTTTCAAACAACCTATCAGCTTCCTTAGCTTCCTGTTTTGCCTTTTCTACATATTCAATTATTAGCTCTGTTGCGCGTTTTACATTCTGTTTTTTCTTTTCTATATATTCTTCAGAAGCATTATGATTTAGGACATATTCTGTAGGGCATCCACATTCCGGACAGCTAACAGCCTTGTCAGAAAACTTCTTTCCGCACTCAGTACACACCATCAATGCCATGCACTACTATCTCCTCTTTTTTCTTTAGATTTTCTATAATCAATATAATTGCCCGAGATTACTCTTCCATCAGTCGGTTTTTTTGCATCTTGTGGAATGGCCCAATCTCGTCCAAACTTTACTGCCCCAGGTATCCTTCCTTCAGCGCACATTATTTGAACTGTCCTCGGCTTAAGTTCCCATTTATTAGCTATATGTTTAACCGTAACATAACCATCAATCATCCGACTCTCCTCTAACGAGCACCGATTACCTTTGAATTCTTTATGTTGCAACTTACATACAATAAGTCATATTGTATTATATACGCTTAGGCGAAAAATGTCTATACATATGTCTCACTTTTACAATCGATTCTCTGTTTGCTTCAAAGTAAAATCCATATTAGGTGCAAAAAGTGAGACAAGGAGATGATATTAGAGGCTTAGGGGACAGGCATCCTTACAAAGAGCTTGCATAAAAAGGAATAATTTGAAATATTTGTGAAAGAACTCGTAAGAGTACCAGACCCCAGCTCGGACGAATAGGGGCGAATGGCACGAGCGCTGTCCTTTCCAAATGAAGTCTTCAGAATTTCATAGATGGAAAAAATATGATTTGTAATTGCACTGTTCACATCCTGATCAAAAATCCGGTGAATTGCATCAATCAGCTTACGGCAATGTGCCGAAACAGAAGCAATATTGTCCCCGCTTCGTCCGATTTCTTTTGGCGTAATCCAGCCGCAATTCCGAAAATACCGTAATATGGAAGATGCATTTTCCTGTGGACTTTTTGTATGGCTTACTTCATCACCTATATCTTCTGTTTCAATTGCATATACACAGTTTTGCAGATAAATAATCATACACTGTCTGGCATCCGTTTCATATAAGACCGGTATTTCCTTTGATTTTTCAATTAATAAGCTAATACATTCAAAATAAATTTCCCGATTTTTGCAACAGAAAGGATTAAAAAATTTGTCATTTATATTGTCAAAATAAGACATGGATTCACTTCCGTTTCATTACAGTTTTTCCAAAACGTCTCGGTCTGGTAATACATAGATAATTATTTCCTTCTTCCACTAACGGAAATAACTCTTTCAGAATCCTGGTTTTATCTATAAAATACGGCTTTGACATTTCACTTTTGTATAATGTATAAGCTGTTTTACTATTCACATATATACCCATCCATGCGCTCCTTTCTTTTCTCATCTGCTTTCAGCTTAAAAGATCAGACAGAATATTAAGTTTATTATAACAAATCTCTCAGTGAATGCCTATCTGTATTTGAATTATTTCAAGCATTCAGCAAAAGTTCAAGTTGTTTCTATCCGGATTAGAAGATATAATAAATATAACCTTCAACGAGAAAAGCAATAAAAAGGATGTATTTTTAAAGATGGAATATAAATATGATGTGTTTATTAGTTACCGTCATTTTCCCCTGGATCGTCGAGTAGCTGAAAAACTCCATAAAAAACTGGAAAAATATAAAATACCGAAACGGTTGAGAGAAAAGGCCGGAAAAAAGAAATTAAGACGTGTATTTCGAGATGCGGAAGAATTGTCCGTGGGCAATGATTTGGCTGAAGAAATTGAAGAGCAGTTAAAAAATTCTGAATTTTTGATTGTCATTTGTTCTCCTGCTTCCAAAGAATCCCGTTGGGTAAATCGGGAAGTACAAACTTTTTTGAAATATCACAGCATATCCAATGTTCTTCCGATTTTGATAAAAGGAGAACCGGATGAGGCTTTCCCGGACGTTTTACTTGAATCAGGAGAACTTTTAGCTGCCGATATCCGGGCAAAAAAAGATAACGAGGTATTAAAAAAATTAAATCAGGAATTTTTGAAAATTCTCTCCCCGATCCTTCACTGTTCTTTTGATGAATTAAAGCAACGACAGAAACGATATCAGATGCAAAAATGGATGATCATAATCTCAATTGCGTTTACTCTAACGTTATCATTTTCCGTTTTTATGATGATACAGAATCGAAAAATCAATAACGCATATGAGGAGGTTTTGAAAAATGAGTCCCGTTATCTGGTTGTTCAGGCAGAGCAGCTGAAAGCGGAAGGAGATTATATTGCCGCAATCCGCAGCCTGATGGAAGCTCTTCCTTCAAAAGAGCAAAACAGACCTTTGGTTCCGGAGGCACAATACAAGCTTACCGATTATATGAATTTATATCAGAATAAATCTTCCATCCAAAAAGGATTTCAATCCAAAGGTGCAATGACCGTATCCGGTTCTCTGGAGCAAGAAATCCTTCTTGATCCCACAGGAAGATACATACTGGCCCATGATAATTCCCAAATATATATTTGGGAAACGGAGCATTTAAAACTTATAAATACAATTAAAACCGAAAACAGCATTCAGGACTCCATCCCGAATACAAATGTTACAGAAAACAATCGTCTCTTTTTTGCAGATGATTATACCATATATTGTTATGATTATCTCAAAAATAAAGTTATATGGAGATGGAATAATCCTTCAAGTGTGAATACGGTTGTTTTTGAACCGGAACAAAATTATTTGTGGGCATTAACGAATAATTCTGTCCTGACATTAAATCCGGATGACGGAAGCATCATAAAAAGAGAAGTGCTGAATCTGGAAATCGATGAACAGGTGGATTACAATGCAAATTTTGTTCTTTCTCCCGACGGAACAATTTGTGCTTTTGTAACCACCAATAAAAACAATACCAGTTTTCTGAATATTTATGATCATTCGCTAAAAAAGCGAAACAGAATTTCCTGCAAAGGACAGATTCTTAAGACTTTTATCTATGATCATAATACTGTTTTTTACACCTGTTCCGATGAAAAAACGGTGCTTGTTTGTTATGGTTTGAAGGAAGATCGCATTTTATGGAATCACACGGAATCAAAGAACTGTTCAACGAGAATCATAACGTCAAATCAATGGGATGAGATTCACAAAGACTCCATAATCTACTGCTACGGAAATACAATGAAGATTCTTGGAGTAAAAGACGGAAAAGAGCAATACAGCAGTACCTTTAGTAATGTTATCAAAGAGCTGTTTAAAGGGGAAAATATTTTTTACATTATTGAAAGTACCGGAAAAGCAGAATATCTTGACTTTGCATCGGAAGAATATGATAGTATTTCCCTCTTTCCCAAAGAGTTGTTATGTTGTGTCAAACAAAAAGATTCCGGTACCTGTTATGTGATGGAAAGTGATTCCAAAATTGTAAAATACAGCTACAATAAAGCCGATCAGAATTTCAAAAAAGCCGGAAACAGAAAGGACTGGTTTTCAGATTACGTAATTTCCTATGAAAACGGATTTATAAATTACGATAAACTGGGAGACATGGTCTATTACAGCGATCAGGATGGTTCGGTACAATCCATATCTCTTGCATTGGATGAAGTATCCCATATCCTTTCTGTTTATGAGACAAGCAAAGATTCTATCTCTTTTTTATGCAGGAAAGGAGACGAATCCCAGGATCCTTTTTTCCTTAAGACGATTCATCTCCATTCGAAAAAGGTATCAACTGAGAAACTGGCTCTTAAAATAGATTTTCATTCTGATTTTGATATAAAAAACCGGATGATTGCAATTGCGGAGTTTCAGGAAAAGGAAGGCAGTTGTTTTATCACGAATATCGCAACAGGAGAAGAACAAAAAATCCTATTTCAGGCAAGCGAAGGAGATCTCTCATCATCAAATGGTAAAATATTGCTGAGCCCAAATGCAGAAAAGGGAATCGTAATCGACGAAAATCAGCTGTATCTTTATGTCCTGGATCTTCATTTACAGAAAAAGATTATGGATATTGATTTATCGGACCGGACTCGAAACTTTTTGGATAATGCTACTGCATTTGGCAAAGAGCAGGAATGGATCAAATGGAGTGAATCCGGAAATTACTTTTGTGTCTCAAACGATACCAATGTTTTTATTTATGATCGAAAAGGAAACATTATTCACTCCGTTCCCTATGATAGCAAAGAAGAAAATGATTTTCTGATTCGATATTCCTTTTCACCGGATGACCGATATTTCTATTATTATTATGATGGTCAATTATATCAGTATGAAATAGAAACAGGAAAGATAACAAATACCATAGAGCTGTCCATAGAAAGTCCGGAATTAAATGATATTTCATGGATATTCGATGAGGAAAATCTGGCTCTTAGATGTAAAGAAGGAATTTTTTTCATCCATACAGAAAGAGACAATTTCGGAACATTGGCTTATATTCCGGACGGTTTTTTCTATGATAAAGAGCGAAAACAGTTTTATGTTGAATATTTTGATTCAGAAAGTGAATACGATCCGATTAGCTCCATCAAACAATATACTTTAGATGATATTTTATCACTTGCGTCAAAGATAGTAGGGGATGAATAAGGATGAATAAAAAAAATAAAACAATACTGTTACTGATCGTGTTGGCAATCGCTGCTGTTGTCGTTCCTTTGGGGGTGATGTTTCAAAATCATAATACCGGTCAGGACTCCGATATGATTACGGTACAGTTGCAGCCTAATGCCAATGAAACAGAGGAAGATTTGGAAGAAGATCTCGAACTTATTTCAAAACGTCTGGATTATATCATAGGAAAAAACCGGTACTCCTTCAAGAGGGAAAAAGATCGGCTCCTTCTTTCTTTCTCGGAAGAAGAACTGAAAGGCCTCCGGGTGAGTGAGTTTCTGGAATTCTTTATCCTGGAACCGGGAAGAATGAGTATCGCTGAAGAGAATTCCGGGTATCTTTTTCATTCCATTGCGTATCCGGAGCAAGAAGATATCCTCTCTGTTGAGATCAAACAGGATTATCAGCAAAAGATTTTGAATGGGAAAAGTGAACAACAGACAGAAGCAGGTGAAGATGTAATATCGGATCAATCTTATTTGGAAATCAGATTTTCTTCTGAAATTGCCACCACCTTAAAGCAATATCTGAATTCTTCCGATGCAGGAGAATTGTACCTGATCAATAATATGATCTATGATGATTATGAAACGAACGAAATCACATCAAGTGGATATCAAATATATCCAAACAAAGAGGATTTTTCTGTCTGGTATCTTCCCTATTCTCCAGATGATAATTTAACCGGATTTGAAGATGCTTTTATTTATAATCTGACACATGAATATCTTCATCAACCATTCAACTATTATATTCGTGAGAAAGAAGAATGGCAGGATATCGCAGAATGTGATTACCCGGGAAACTTACAGTGTAATGCAGAAGATTTTACAGAGGATTTTTATACGATTCAATATTCCTACAATACAAAACGGATGACAAAAGACGAATCCAGCTATCTGGAGCGATTTATGAAATCAAAGCTGGATATTATTGGAGAAAAATATGCTTTTGGTCAAAATGGAAAAGGGGTATTTTTTATAAAAATGCCGGCTTCCGGAATCAATAAACAGCTTTTGGGAACAATCGGTGATAGCGGTACTTTGTCCCTGGAATACGGCAACAAAAAATGGAACTTATCCAATCATGACATCGCAGTGTATCATTCCGAAGCACAGAATTTGACGGTGTTTCTGGAATCACCGGATACTATAAGAGAAAATACAAAAGAATACGGTAAAAATCTATTCCTGTACCTTGAAGATCTTCCCATTGCTGTACTGTATGTAGATGAACCGATTCTGTCAGACGAAATTACATTTCGTCAATTTTGTTTTGATGATAAAAAAGAGATCACAGACGAAAACAGTTGGTTCCTGGACTATTTGTCACTCATACTTGAAAGTAAAAGAGATAATACCGATAAATACAATAATCTGGGCCTTGAATTGGAAGATTATTGCTACAACGATAAAGAGTACTCGAATGATTCCCATTTTGGATTGAAACCCTCTTACATCTATGACCTCTTCTATAACATAAAAAAAGAAGAAAAAATCATCCATGAAATATGTCCGGAAGCAACGATTGATACCGATATAGAAACCAAAAGAATAGAGATAAATCTGAAACACCCATTCAACGATGAATTAATTTCCGATTCCATGAAAGACATCCGGCAAATCTATGAAGCCATTGATTTTGAAAACAGTCCATATGAAAGTATCTGGTTTTATCCGTTTGACCCGGAGAAAGATGAGCGGGCATGGATTATTTTCAGTAAAAATACTTTATGGGCAGAGGGAGCAAAAATTTACTTTGACGGGTACTTTGGAAACGGACGGGTGGAACACTATCTTGATGATTTAAGAAAGTTTGCTTCTGAGGATACATTTTTTAAAAATTATATTACTTCATCCGAAAAGACTATGCCCGGAAGCGGATGGCATATCTATTGAGTCCTTTTGAGGCATGACAGGGGGTGTTGCAAAACGTGGTGAAATTATTCAGTTTTTACCACGTTTTGCAGCAACCCCTGTCTTTTTAAATTCTGCCTCGGGCAAAGCCGGAAGTGTCGAATAATGGATAGATATATCGAATCCGGCTGTAAAGTCACCTGCCCCACAAGTTTGTCATACTTTCATCATTCCTTTCTGAGATTATTGCATCATTTCCAAATTCTTCTGCAATTTCCTGCCATAAATCCAAACCACAGTCAAACTGATACTTTTCATTTCTCTCACCACATTGAAAAATGTATTATTTTGTGCATATTTTGTTTAATGTAATTTATGGAATAAAAAAGCCGAAAAATTATAATGTATTTTAGAAATAAAAAAACGACCAGTTCCTAAAAATGGCCGGTTTTGAAGGTTTACGTAATTACATATTATGGTGTTTCTATAAAATACATACAGTTAAATAAAACGATTACCTCTATAGAAACCAGCGTAGAATTCCATAGCCTTAATGAAATATTCGATTATTTTCATCATTTCTTTCTCTCCCTTCTGTTTTTTACAATGTCATCATAACGCGGAGAAAGAAAAAATACTTGCCAAATGTGAGTGAAAATTGGTCAAAAGTTGCAAGAGGAGGGGTTGGATGCGAATTGTATCCTATGGAAAAAGGTGACTTTGCTATTGTTTTTCCGAATCTGATACACCATTATCAAGTGTTTGGGAAAGGTAAAAAAGAAGCATTTTATTTAGTGCCTCAGATATCATTAACGGGTTGTTTTATGGATGATCTGCGGAAGTATTGTCCAAAGAATCCAGTAATAAAAAAGAAAAATGTGCATCCGGATATATTGGATGCGATAGTAAAACTATATAACGAGGAAAACCGTAGTCAGGTTTTGGAACAAGCATATATACAAATTATTTTGGCTAGAAGTATGCAGTGCTTTGAGCTGATTCCGCGAGAAAGCTTTGAGAGCGATGACATCATATACCGAATCGTAAGTTATATTGGAAACAGAAAACAGAAAAATCACTTGCCGGCAGATAAATTTCTGCCGACAAGCGATTTTTATTTTTTCAATTAAAATCCTGTCAATCTGAAAAACATCAA
>JALEPU010000086.1 GCA_022766905.1 Lachnospiraceae bacterium | reverse complement strand
CTTCTCAATCTGGTGTCGGTGGTAGAAGATGCCAGAATTGCCAGAGAGTATTCCGTATCTGCTATGCATGATGTGACAGAGGGCGGTATTTTTGGAGCTCTCTGGGAGGTCGCAGTCGCCTCGAAGGTGGGACTGGAAATTGAACTTGACAAAATCCCAATCAAACAGCAGACTGTGGAGATATGTGAGTTCTTTGATTTGAATCCCTATATGCTCATTTCCAGCGGAAGCATGTTAATTGCAGCAGATCGGGGAAGCGACATAGTAGATGCACTAAAAAGACATGGCATAGAGGCTGCTGTCATAGGAAGAGCAACAGCAGGAAACGATAAAGTAGTGTATTACGGGGACGAGAAGAGATTTCTGGAACCACCGAAATGTGATGAGTTATATAAAATATAATAGAAAAAACAAGAGAGGAACAGTAAAATGCGTGAAGAAATTCTTAGAATTATAGAGAAAAACAGCCGGATTGATCTTTCTGAACTGGCTGCATTGCTTGGCTCTGACGAAGTATTTATTGCAAATGAAATTGCTCAGATGGAAAAAGAACATGTTATCTGTGGATATCATACCCTGATTAACTGGGATAAAACATCAGAAGAAAAGGTAAGTGCTCTGATTGAAGTGAAGGTAGCACCACAGAGAGGACAGGGATTTGAAAAATTTGCAGAAAGAATTTACAATTATCCGGAGGTAAAAGCGCTGTATCTGATGTCAGGAGACTATGATTTTTCTGTCAGCCTGGACGGAAAGACCATGAAAGAGGTATCCATGTTCGTGTCAGAAAAACTGGCAACCATCGATGGTGTGCTTTCTACAGCGACTCATTTTGTACTGAAAAAATACAAAGACCATGGAACACCGCTGGTAGCAAAACCAAAGAGTGAAAGGATGATGATTACACCGTGAGAAACCCATTATCAGATAAAGTAGTAAAAATACAGCCTTCCGGAATCCGAAAGTTTTTTGATGTGGTAAATGAAATGCCGAATGCCATTTCTCTTGGTGTTGGAGAACCGGATTTTGATACCCCCTGGTATATCAGAGAGGAAGGAATTTATTCTCTGGAACAGGGAAGAACCTTCTATACATCCAATGCAGGGTTAAAAGAGTTAAAGGATGAAATTGCTCTTTACTTAAACCGGAGACAGGGGCTTACCTATGATCCGAATCATGAAATTATGGTAACGGTAGGCGGAAGTGAAGGGATCGATGTGGCCCTCCGCGCTATTTTAAACCCTGGAGAAGAAGTGATTCTTCCGGAACCTTGTTATGTATCTTATCTGCCATGTATTACTTTGGCAGACGGTGTACCGGTAAGAATTAATTTAAAAGAAGAAAATCAGTTTAAACTGACTCCTCAGGAGCTGCTTGATGCCATTACGGAGAAGACAAAAGCCGTGATTCTGGCATTTCCCAACAATCCAACGGGAGCAGTTATGACAAAAGAAGAATTAGCTCCTCTTGTGGATATTATTATTGAGAAAGATTTACTGGTGATTACGGATGAGATTTATGCGGAACTTACCTATAGCGGGGAACATGTAAGTATTGCAGGTTTTCCGGGTATGAAGGAAAGAACAATCCTGATCAATGGATTTTCCAAAGCCTATGCTATGACAGGATGGCGTCTTGGCTATGCCTGTGCACCGGCATTGATTATGGAGCAGATGATTAAAATTCATCAGTTTGCCATTATGTGTGCACCGACAACCAGCCAGTATGCAGCAGTTGCAGCTCTTCGTCACTGTGATGATGAAGTGAAGAACATGAGAGAATCCTACAACCAGAGAAGAAGATTTCTCATGAAAGCATTTGAAGATATGGGACTGCGCTGTTTTGAACCATATGGAGCATTTTATGCATTCCCTTGTATCAAAGAATTCGGTATGACTTCCGATGAATTTGCAACCAGATTTTTGAAGGAAGAAAAAGTAGCGGTCGTTCCGGGAACTGCCTTTGGAGAGTGTGGAGAAGGATATTTACGAATCTCTTATGCATACTCTATTGAAGAGCTGAAAGAGGCTCTTGGCAGATTAAAGAACTTTGTGGAAAGACTTCGCAAGGAAAAAGAAATGGAATAAGATAGGAACCAGGGAGGGTGTTATTTGCATTCTCCCTTTTTCGATTTCAGGATTTCGGAAGCGTGAAACGCAAAGAAATCCGTAAGCATCATGGGGCCAAAAGCTATTGTCCCCCAGCATCATTTTATAAAGAAAGGTGAAAACATGTTAAATATTGTATTACATGAACCGGAGATGCCGGCAAATACGGGAAATATCGGACGAACCTGTGTCGCAACAGGAAGTGTTCTTCATCTCATTGAACCGATGGGATTTCGTCTCAATGAAAAAATGATCAAAAGAGCCGGTCTGGATTACTGGGATAAACTGGATGTAAGGACTTATATTAATTATGAGGATTTTCTAGCCAAAAATCCCGGTGTAAAGATTTATATGGCGACGACGAAATCAAAACAGACCTATACGGATGTATCTTACGAGGACAACTGCTATATTATGTTTGGAAAAGAAAGTGCAGGAATCCCGGAGGAAATCCTGTTGGAAAATAAGGAGACCTGTATCAGAATTCCCATGTTACCACAGATTCGCTCTTTAAACTTATCCAATTCGGTGGCAATTGTAGCTTATGAAGCATTACGGCAGCAGAATTTTTCTCATATGCAGCTTCAGGGACAGCTTCATCATTATGAATGGTAGTGAATAAAATGCAAAATAGAAGGGACAGCAGGAGGAAAAGAAAATGACAGTAGAGATCAGACAGTATCAAAAAGAAGACACCAAAGAGGCAATTCAAATCTGGAATGAGGTAGTGGAAGAAGGAGTTGCTTTTCCACAGATGGAACCTCTAACAGAAGAAACAGGAATGGAATTTTTCCTGGAACAATCCTATACCGGAATTGCCTGTGACCCGGATACAAAAGAAGTGGTGGGGCTATATATTCTTCATCCGAACAATGTAGGAAGATGCGGCCATATCTGCAATGCAAGTTATGCGGTAAAAGGAAACCTGCGAGGCAGGCATATCGGAGAACAGATAGTAAAACATTGTCTTTCCAAAGCCAAAGAAATCGGATATGGTGTTTTACAATTTAATGCTGTCGTAAAAACCAATTATAATGCCAGACATTTATATGAAAAACTGGGATTTGTACCCCTTGGAGTCATCCCAAAAGGATTTCTCATGAAAGATGGTACTTATGAGGATATTATTCCTCATTATCATGTGCTGTAAATAATACGTCTTATCAGACAAAATAAATGAAAAAAAGAAATATTGTTACAGAAGCTAAGGAAGCTTTGAACAATATTTCTTTTTTTAATCGAATCAAGTAAGTCCACCACTTCAAATGCGTAGAGCATTAAGTGGCGGGTAGGGACTTAAATGACGATTCTTTTATTCCCGGCCTTTTGCTTTTAAGATAGCTCCACAGGTTGCCAGGGATAAGAAGTTCTGTTCCACAGAATTACTTCGAGATGTAATAGCAATTGGAATTTTTGCACCGGTAATGACACCGCAGCTGTTAATATGGGCTGCCATGGATAGTGCCTTCATTAAAATATTGCCGGCCATAACATCTGGTACACAAATACCGTCAAATTCTCCACAATACGGACAGTCATAGTTTTTCAGACGGGCTGCCTCTTTGCTTACAATTAAATCCCAGGTAATCGGACCGACCAGATTACAATTGGCGATTGGTTCCGCGTTGTGGTCTCGTACGATTGTTTGGGCTTCTACTGTGTCTTTCATATGAAAACTTGGTTTTTCTACCAGAGAAAGCACAGCAATGTTTGGATGTTTGATTCCAAGAAGCTCCAGTAATTCTACCATATTGGCGATTACCTGTTCTCTTTTCTGAATGGAAGGATGAATTAAAACGGATACATCAGATAGACACAGAAGTTTCTCATAATCCGGCACTTTCATTAAAACGACATGAGAAAGGATTTCCTTTTCTAACAGTTTGTTTCCTTTATGCAGGATTGGCATCAAAAAATCTCGGGTCGGTGTGTTTCCGCGCATTAACACATCCGCATGCCCGCTTTGAACGATATCAATGGCATACTGAACTACATTTTCATCTTCAGATACAGGACAAAGCTGATAGTCACAGTCCGTATAATGGAATTGTTCGATCATTGCTTTGATTTTTTCTTCATTTCCGACTAAAACCGGAAATACAAAGCCTTTTTTTGCTGCTTCGAAAGTACCCTGTAGAATATTTTCTACATCTGCGCCTGCAACAGCTACCCGGATCGGGTTTTTTAAAGACATGGCTTTTTCTAAAATAAATCCAAATTGTTTTTCAAATACTTCATTCATACTATGAAATCTCCTTTTCTAAAGCAGACCGCCTATTTTAATAAAGAGGGGTGCAAAAACCAATGATACAATTGTCATTAATTTAATTAAAATATTGATGGATGGACCGGAGGTATCTTTAAATGGATCCCCTACTGTATCGCCGACAACAGCTGCAATATGAGCTTCGCTTCCTTTGCCGCCGTGATGCCCGTCTTCAATATATTTTTTAGCATTATCCCATGCGCCTCCGGAGTTGGACATAAAGATGGCGGTTAAAACACCGGTTACTAATGCACCGGCCAGGAGGCCACCGAGAGCTGCAGGACCTAAAATAATGCCTGCTGCAATTGGAGCAATGACAGCCAGGATGCCCGGTACCATCATTTCTTTCAAGGCAGCCTGAGTAGAGATAGCAACACAGGTGGTATAATCAGGTTTGCCTGTTCCCTCTAAAATACCTGGAATGGTACGGAACTGGCGACGAACTTCTTCAATCATTTTATAAGCTGCTTTGGATACAGAATCCATGGTAAGGGCAGAGAAGAAAAATGGAAGCATACCGCCGATAAATAAACCTACAATTACTTTATAATCCAAAAGATCAATATTTTCAAGCTGAACAGCCTGAGCATAAGAAACAAATAATGCCAGTGCTGTTAAGGCAGCTGATCCAATGGCAAATCCTTTTCCCATGGCTGCCGTTGTATTGCCTACAGCATCCAGTTTATCTGTAATTTTACGAATTCTAGGTGGAAGACCGGACATTTCTGCAATACCGCCTGCATTGTCTGCGATTGGTCCGTATGCATCGACTGCGACGGTGATACCCGTAGTGGACAGCATACCTACTGCTGCAAGAGCAATTCCGTAAAGCCCACAGAACTGGAAGGAACCGATAATTCCAACAGAAATGAGCAGAACAGGGATTGCTGCTGATTGCATCCCTACGGCAATTCCGCTGATTACGGTAGTAGCGGGACCTGTTTCGGATTGTTTTGCAATTTTTTTGGCAAAGGGATAATCGCCGGAGGTGTATATTTCTGTTACAATACCAATGAGAAGACCAACAACAAGACCAAAAATAATAGAAATACCGGCTTTGAAATTACCGAAGCAATATTTACTGAAAAAAAGTGATGCCAGGATGACAATTACGCTGGAGGAATAACTGCCAAGCTTTAATGCTTTATGTGGACTGGAATTTTCATCGCCTTTTACAAAGAATGTACCGATAATAGAAGCTAAAATTCCAATCGCAGAAATGAGCAGTGGATAAAGAACTCCTTGTTCTGCATAGTATGCTACACCTAATGTGATAGCAGAAACGATAGATCCTACATAAGATTCAAACAAATCGGCTCCCATTCCTGCTACATCGCCGACATTATCACCAACGTTGTCTGCGATCGTAGCCGGATTACGAGGATCATCTTCCGGGATACCGGCTTCGACTTTACCTACCAGATCGGCACCTACGTCTGCTGCCTTTGTATAAATACCTCCGCCTACCCGGGCAAAAAGAGCGATAGAGGAAGCTCCCAGAGAAAAGCCGGATAAGATATCCGGATTACCGGTCAGGATATAAACCAAACTTACCCCTAAAAGTCCAAGTCCTGCTACGCACATTCCCATCACTGCGCCGCCGGAAAATGCAACAGATAAAGCTTTGTTCATACCGGAATCCTTTGCCGCTGCTGCGGTTCTAACATTAGCTCTTGTAGCAACGTTCATACCGCAGTATCCTGCAATCGTGGAAAAAAGCGCTCCTACCAGAAAAGAAAAGGCAGTGATCCAATTGCCAATTCCAATACCGATTAATACAAACAGAACAGCCACAAAATAAATTAATATTTTGTACTCTGCCATTAGAAATGCCTGGGCACCTTCATGGATAAACGCTGCAATCTCCTTCATTCGTTCTGTTCCTTCGCTCTGCGTTGTTACCTTGTGAGTGAGATAAGCCGCAAAGAGCAGTGCTGCTGCACCTAATATTGGTGCAAGATACATGAGTTCTTTCATTCTTTCTTCCTTTCCTTTCAACATATTACATGTTTCTCCTTCTTTCGAAGGTTTTCGATTCACGTATGTTCATTCTATACGATGGAATGAATATTTGCAAGCGAAAAATTGCAAAAAATACACAAAATAATAAAGTGATATCGAATAAAAATGTATGAAAATATACAAATAAAACGAAACAAATACATAGGGTAAATTATAGAAGTAGAAAATTGCCCTGTTAAAAGAATAAAAGAAAAAATGAAGGATTATTACATTTGAAATGCAAAAAAATATCACGAAGAATTGGAGAATTTTTGGAAGAATAGAAAACCGTCAAAAACAGATGAAAATCGTCAGATTGGATTCTGTCTTTGACGGTTCTGAATGAAGGTGGAAATGTTGCTAAACAGCAACCCCTTATTTGTCTAATTTTCTTTAAATTCTACAATGGTGACACCGGCTTCTCCTTCGCCAAATACACCAAGCCGGAAGGATTTTACATGTTTTTGCCGTTTCAGATAGTTGTGAATTCCTTTTCTTAATGCCCCGGTACCTTTACCATGAATGACGCTGACCTGATTCAGTCCGGCCAGGTAAGCATCATCCAGATATTTATCCAGTTCTGCCGTCGCCTCATCCACTGTCTTACCAAGCAGATTGATTTCCGGTGAGATGATAGCTGCTTTTTTCAGCCCTTTTGTTCCACCCACCATTCGTTTTGGTTTTTCCGGAGCCGGTTTTGGTTTTTCCAAAATCTCCAGATCTTTGATGTTGACCTGAGATTGTAAAAGACCCATCTCAACAGTCAGATCCCCTTTTTGATTTGGCAGGGATTTGACGGTGCCTTCCAGAGAAAATGTGTGTACGAAGACCGGATCTCCAATGTGGAAATCTTCCGGGAGGTGGCTGCCTTTTTTTCCGGATCCCCGATAAGAAAGCTTTCCTTCCAAATCCCGCATTTCTTTGCCCAGTTTACTTCGTTCATATTCCATTTTTTTGTTGGTATTTTTACCGGTCTGTTTTTCCCAGCCATGGAATTTTCGGATGGATTCATCTGCCATGGTTTTTGCGTTCTCTACAATGGCGTGGGCTTCTTCTCTTGCCTGACGGATCATCTGTTCCCGTTTTTCCCTGATGTCATCTTTCTTTTGTTTTAAACTTTCCTGAAGTTCTTTGGCTTCCAGTTTCATTTCATCAATGATAGCCCGTTCCTTTTCAATCTCCAGTTTGGTTTTTTCCAGTTCGGAAAGAAGGGATTCAAAATCCTGTACATTTTCGTCGATCTGATCCTTTGCATGTTGAATAATCTGTTCGGAAAGTCCCAGCTTTTTGGAAATGGCAAAGGCGTTACTTTTACCTGGAATTCCGATTAAAAGTTTATAGGTCGGCGTTAATGTGTTGATATTAAATTCACAGCAGGCATTTTCAATTCCGTCTGTAGAAAGGGCAAATCCTTTTAATTCGCTATAATGGGTGGTTGCCATCGTTGGAATCTGCCGTTCGTGGAGGTAAGTCAGAATGGAAATTGCCAGTGCAGCACCTTCCTGCGGATCGGTTCCACCACATAACTCATCAAAAAGAACCAGGGAACGGTAATCAGCCTGCTCTAAAATTTTTACAATATTGGTCATATGGGAAGAAAAGGTACTTAAACTTTGTTCAATGCTCTGTTCGTCTCCGATGTCTGCAAAAACTTCTGAAAAAACGCTGAGACGGGAACCTTCAAAAGCAGGAATGTGAAGTCCTGCCTGCCCCATTAAAGTAAACAGTCCTACTGTTTTCAGGGAAACAGTTTTACCACCTGTGTTGGGACCGGTAATAATCAGCATGTTATAATCGTTTCCCATATGAAAATTAATTGGAACCACAGTTGCAGGATCCAGAAGAGGATGCCGTCCCTGTTTGATTTCAATGATGCCATCTTCATTAAAAATCGGTTCGCTTCCATTGTATGACTTTGCAAATTTTCCTCTTGCAAAAATAAAATCCAGCTGAGTCAGCAGTTGGTAATTATCAGAAAGCGTTTCTTTTTCAAAGCCGGCCTGCTCACTTAAGAGAGTCAGGATCCGGTCAATCTCGGTAATTTCCTGAATTTCCAGCTCTTTTAACTGGTTATTCATCTGAACCACAGACATAGGCTCGATAAAAAGGGTTGATCCGGTCGAAGACTGATCGTGAATCATACCCGGAAAACTGTTTCGATATTCCTGTTTGACCGGAATACAGTAACGGCCGTTTCTCATGGTAATAATGGTATCCTGTAAAAGTCCCTTGTTAGACTGAGAATTTACAATAGAAGCAAGTTTACTGTGAATGGATTGATTGGTCAGCTTTTTATTTCTGCGTATTTCTTTTAATTTGGCAGAGGCATCGTCATTGATCACATCTTCCGAAGCAATACATCTGCGGATTTCAAATAAAAGAGAATGAACCGGAGTCAGGCTGTCAAAAAGAGGCTGCAAAGAGTCCGACAACAAATCCTCATCCTCTGTAGAACCATATTCCTGCACCTGTTCGGTAAGGGCAAGAAGGCTGGCAATCTGTAACAGTTCTTTGGTATCCAAAGTAGATCCGATTTCCAGAAGCTTTAAAGAAGGACGAATGTCCACCAGCCCGGAAAAGGACAGGTTTCCTCTTTTATAGGTACGAGAAAGAGCGTCTCTTGTCTGTGCCTGCCGTTCCCGAATTTCTACAAGATCTGTGGAAGGCTTTAAATTCCTGCACAATTCCTTTGCCTGGGCAGAGGAAGCAAAAGGCAAAAGACGATCCATGATTTTTTCATATTCTAAAATATGCAATACTTTTTCATTCATGATTATTTCACCTTATTCAATGGTTTACTCTATGGTTTGTGAAATCTATCTGCCGGATGCACAGTCATACAGCCTAATAGACTACCTTAAAATCTTTATCATGGGCAAGTGGAATTTCGCTGATCTCCATATTTCTCACCCGGACAAAACGATTTCCTTCCTGAATTTCCTGAAGAAAGAGAGTCAGTCTGGTACTGTTGCCTTCTGCTTCCATCTCTACATCACCATTGTAGAGATTTCGTACCCAGCCTGTAATGTGATAACGGGATGCCAAAGAGACAGCAAAGTAGCGAAAACCCACTCCCTGCACCCGGCCGGATATAATAATATGCATGCGTTTCATCTTAAACTTCCTCCTTTCCTTGCGCGAAATGGTTTTGTCACCGTTCGTTATCATAGCATAGAAAATAAAAAAAGTATACCCTTTCCGGGGGAATCCAAAATGCCATGCAAAAAGCTTAGGAAGGCATATTCTTTTCTCCCGGAACAGGAATTCGTGCAAAAGAAAAACTTGCTTTTGCATAAAGAGTACCATCTTCCGAGGACAGATAGGATTCTACAAAAGCAATCCGTTTTCCGCTTTTTAACAGTTTCCCTTCGATATAGATATGATCCAGCGAAATAGCCGGACGTAAAAATTCCATATTTCCGGAAATGGTTGTGACTGTTGTTCCATTGACAAGCATGTTGCGGACCGGATTATCCAACGGATCCTGGCTCTGAGACAGAGACTGGTTCAGGCTGCTGTTAAACTCAAGAGCCGATATTCCTCCAATGGTGTCGGCAACTGTATATAAAAGTCCTCCATGGAGGCTTCCCAAAGGATTCAAAAATTCCGGACGGATAGGAAGAACTCCTTTGCAAGAGCCTTTTTGATAGGAGAGTAGTTTGAGCCCGATGCTGCCGGAGTATGTGTGTTTTAAATATTGAGATAGGAAAGCAGCAATTTCTTCCGGCATTTGACTCTGTTCGGTTTGTTCTGTCATGTTGTAATTCCTTTCTTTGCTTAAAGCTTGACTTGTGTCTTACTGAAAGTATTCTTTCTATGACGCCATAGTCCCAAAGTGTGCAAAGGCGCCGCATGGCTCATTATATCATAGATTTTCATCAATGGGGGATTTTCGGTGAAAATAGAAGAGAAAAATTGGTTGTTTCCGTTGAAAAAGTGGAGTATAATCATAAGCGTTAACATTTTTGACTGCAAAATGTGCAAATGACATTAGCTTGAAAGGGGAACAGAATGCGATATATTGAAGATTTAAGAGAAGGTATGATGGTATCTGATATTTACCTTTGCAAGAATAAAGTGGTTGCAAAGACAAAGATGGGAAAGACATACTACTCCTTACTTCTGCAGGATAAGACAGGATCTCTTGATGCAAAGATCTGGGAACTGTCGAATGGAATTGAAAATTTTGAACAGATGGATTATGTAAAGGTAGAAGGACAGGTGACCAGCTTCCAGGGAAGCCTTCAGTTAAATGTAAAACGGCTTCGGAAAGCTTTTGAAGGCCAGTACGATCCGGCAGATTACATCCCTTGTACCGATAAAGATATCGATGAGATGTTTAAGGAAGTCATTAAACTGATCAACAGTGTGGGAAATACATATTTGAAACAGCTTTTGATTTCTGTTTTTGGAGAGAAAGAGTTTGCGGCACGCTTTAAAGTCCACTCTGCTGCAAAGAGAGTCCATCATGGATTTATGGGAGGATTGTTAGAGCATACTCTTGCCGTAGCCAGATTATGTGACTTTTATTGTACCCAATACCCGATTTTAAACAGAGATTTACTGATCACCTGTGCTTTATGCCATGATATCGGCAAGGTGGAAGAACTTTCCACATTCCCGGAAAATGATTATACAGATGAAGGTCAGTTAGTCGGCCATATTGTCATGGGAACCATTATGCTGGATGAAAAGATGAAACGGATCAATGGCTTCCCGGTAAAACTGGCAAATGAAGTAAAACACTGTATTTTATCTCATCATGGAGAACTGGAATTTGGTTCACCTAAGAAACCAAGTTTGATTGAAGCAGTAGCCCTGACCCATGCAGATAATACAGATGCGAAGCTTCAGACCTTCAAAGAAGCTCTGATGGAAGAAAAAGAAAATCAGGAATGGCTTGGTTATAACCGGCTCTTTGAAAATAACATCCGGGCAACAGGAAAATACGATAAATAACCGGAATGTAACAAAAGAAAGTGTGTCAGATGAATCAGTCTGCATGCAGGAAAGAAGGATTATCATGTCAATAGAACGAGTAAGAGAATATTTAAAGAAATATCAGCTGGAAAATCGGATTATGGAATTTGATCAATCCAGTGCAACCGTTGACCTGGCAGCGGAAGCTCTTGGGGTAGAGCCGGATCGAATTGCCAAAACCTTATCATTTCAGAAAGAGGAAGGCTGTATTTTAGTGGTTGCAGCAGGAAAACATAAGATAGACAATAAAAAGTTCAAACAGACCTTTTCCATGAAGGCCAAAATGCTTTCCTTTGAAGATGCTCTTCGACTGACCGGTCATGCCGTAGGAGGTGTTTGTCCATTTGATCTTCCGGATGGTGTCCCGGTTTATCTGGATGAATCTTTAAAAGCATATGACATCATATTTCCGGCAGCAGGAAGTTCCAACAGCGCCGTAAAATTAACGCCAAAAGAACTGGAAGAAAGCTCCCATGCAGAAGGCTGGGTAGATGTTTGCAAATTATAAAAAAACAGAAAAAAAAGAAAGCAGAGCAGAGCCGAATCGCCGGCAGAAAAAACTGTTCTGCTTTTTTTGATGTGAAAACTATGTTATAATGAATTTCACGACTCCCTGTGTAAAAGACAAGGGAGGAAAAAATCAAATGGATGATACAAGGCAAATATTCTGAAAAGGCATCAGATGAATGAATATAGATGGGAGTAGAAAATGGAAATCAAAAAGAACCAGGAATATGAAGTTGAAATTGAAGATTTTGGCTCAGATGGAAGTGGAATCGGAAAAATAGGAACCTTTCCATTGTTTATTAAAGATACAGTAATTGGCGATAAAGTATCAGTAAAAGTGATTAAGGTAAAGAAAAATTACGGATATGGCAGAATGATGAAGCTTTTGGTCCCTTCTCCTGATCGGGTCCCTGCCCTTTGCTCTGTTGCAAGACAATGCGGTGGCTGTACATTACAGCATTTAAACTATGAAAAACAGCTGGAATATAAATACCAGAAAGTAAAAAATTGTCTCATGCGAATCGGCGGCCTGAAGGACATCGAAGAGAAGATGAAAATGACTTTGGGAATGGAAGAACCATTTTATTATCGGAATAAAGCGCAGTATCCGGTAGGAAAAAATAAAGAAGGGCAGATTGTGACCGGGTTTTATGCAGGGCGGACTCATTCGATTGTGGAAAATGACCATTGCTGTATTCAGGCAAAAGAAAACGATGTGATTCTTCCTGTCATAAAAGCCTATATGAAAAAGAATCACATAGAACCTTATGACGAAAAAAATCATCGGGGTCTGGTGCGTCATATTCTGACCAGAGTAGGATTTACGACAGGAGAAATCATGGTCTGTCTGGTTTTAAACGGAAGCAAAAAGGACCTTCCCAACCCAAATGAGTTGATTGATGCTCTCACAAAAATCAAAGGAATGACCAGTATAGTGGTTAATCAGAATCGGGAAAAGACCAATAAGATTCTTGGGAAAAAGATCGAAACCCTATGGGGACAGGACTATATTGAAGATTATATCGGCAATGTAAAATATCAGATCGGACCTCTTTCCTTCTATCAGGTCAATCCGACCCAGACCAAAGTCTTATATGGCAAAGCATTGGACTTTGCAGGACTTACCGGAAATGAAATTGTATGGGATTTATATTGCGGAATCGGGACCATTTCCCTCTTCCTTGCCCAGAAGGCAAAACAGGTCTACGGTGTGGAAATTGTGCCGGAAGCCATTGAAGACGCCAGAAAAAATGCTGCCATAAATGGCATAGAAAATGTAGAATTTTTTGTCGGAAAAGCAGAAGAGGTTCTTCCTGAAAAATACAAAGAAAGCAGGGAAACCATGTCTGCCGATGTGATTGTTGTGGACCCGCCAAGAAAAGGATGCGAGGAAAGCCTTTTAGACACAATTGTAAAAATGAGCCCGGAAAAAGTAGTGTATGTAAGCTGTGACCCTGCAACCCTGGCAAGGGACTTAAAATATTTGTGTGGAAACGGATATGATGTAAAGAAAATACAGCCGGTCGATATGTTTGGGATGAGCGGACATGTGGAGACGGTTGTTCTTTTGTCCCAACAGAAACCGGATGACACGATAGAGATCGACCTGGACTTGGATGAACTGGATGCAACCAGTGCTGAGTTAAAGGCTACCTATCAGGAAATCAAGGATTATGTGCTGAAAGAATTTGGCTTGAAGGTTTCAAATTTATATATTTCTCAAATAAAACGGAAATGTGGAATTGAAGTAGGAGAAAATTATAATCTTCCGAAATCGGAAAATTCTAAAGTTCCACAGTGTCCGAAAGAGAAGGAAGATGCTATCCGAGCTGCCCTGAAATATTTTGCAATGATCTAAGACATCGCTGATTTCAAGGAGGAATAACACATGAAAAGCACATTTGAAAAAATGGGTGGAACCTACACACTTGGCACAGACGGAATTTACTATCCGAATCTTGTCAGTACAGATGAAGAACTGCATTATGGGAAATATGGAATGATGCGGAAAACATATCTGAAAGAGCATCGCCCGGCAATGTATTCGCTGTATATGCTGGAAGACAGGCTGACAGAACATCTGAATGCTGTAGACAACGAAGCACAGGAGAGGATGGGTATTCTGGTGCGTCAGATGATGGAGAAGCAAGGCGTTACGGAAGAATTGAAAGCTCGTGATCAGATGGAATGGGTCAGAGCGGTAAACAATATCCGGAATGCTGCAGAAGAGATTGTGTTGAAAGAATTGATTTACAGGTAAATAAAGGGCTGAACAGGTAGGAAGAAAGAACCTATTTGTTCAGCTTTGGTGTTTCTAAAGGTATAAAGAAGAATTGAAGGTAAAAATATTGAAACAGAGTAGCAGACAGGAGAGAGTGGTTTAGATATGGCAGAGTATATGGGTGAATATAAAATAATAAGAAAGATGGACGGTGGTGGAAATGCCAATGTTTTTGTTGCGGAGAATGTGAGAGGTGAAGCGGTAGCTATCAAAATTCTTCGAGAAGAAAGTGGTAATGGGAAAAGGAGGGAAAAAAGGAATAGAAAAAAGAGAATACGTTTTAAGATTGAAACGGAAATGGTAGTTGGGATTCAGGATGAAATTGAAGGGGTAATTCCTATTTTTTCTTACGGTTTACCTGATAAAAGAACAAAAAAATATTGGTACGCAATGCCAATTGCTATTCCCCTTGAAGATAGATTAAAGGAAGTAAAAAGTCTTGAAGATAAAGTGAATTGTGTCTTGGAACTGGCAAGAACTTTAGAAGCGTTGCATAAAAAAGATATTGTTCATCGAGATATAAAGCCGAAAAATATATATTTTTACAATGGTAAGTATTGCCTTGGAGATTTTGGATTAGTTGACTATCCTGAAAAGAGAGATTTGACGTCGTTTCAAGAAGCAGTTGGTCCAAAGGCTACAATGGCTCCTGAAATGAGATATAATGCAAAAAATGCTGATGGTAAAAAGGCAGATGTGTATTCTCTTGCAAAAACATTGTGGATTGTATTGACTGGAGTAGATCATGGATTTGAAGGTAGATATGAGGAAGATGATGCGATAATTGGACTGCGTAATGATAAGCGGTATAAAAAAGAACATTTAGTAGAATTGGAAATATTATTAAAACAGGCAACAGAGTACGATCCATCATTGAGACCTAGTATGGAAATTTTTGTGAAAACACTTGAAAAATGGTTAGAGATAGTAAGCAATTTTCAAAAAAGCAATTATAGTGAGTGGAAATATTTACAGAATAGGTTATTTCCTAAAACTGTACCATCACATACTGAGTGGAGAGATATAGATTCCATTATAAAAATTTTAAATGATATAGGAAGTATGCCTGGACTAAATCATATGTTTTTGCCAACTGGAGGAGGACAGGATATTGAAACGGCAAAATGTGCAAACGAAGAAGGATGTATCTGTTTGGTAGCCGGAGGCTGTAATTATATATTTAAACCGTATAGGATGGAATTAGAAAATTATGGAAAAAATGATTATAGATGGAGTTATTTCAGATTACAATTAGAACCAATAGAACCTATTTCTAATGTGATATATGAGGATTGTCGTGAGTCATTGATAGAAGATTTTCCAGGACATTATATAGAGAGCAATTTGGCAAATTATGGAAGATACAATGATGGAACAGAGTTTCCTAAAGGGTATAGACAAGTTGATAGATTTTTGAAGGGCTCATTTGTTATCTTTTCAAAACAGTCTGTATATAATCATATTTCTGGAACTTATGATGCAAGGCATAATAAAATGAGCAGTATAGAATTTCAACATTATATTGGAAGTATGAGACAATCATATTATATGATGAAAGATTTCACTAAATTTTTGAGCATTTACCAGAAGAATCCATTTATTACTAAAGAAGAAAAAGAAGAGGAAGAAATTCAGAGGAGAATAGAGGAAAGTTGCAAGTTTGACAAATTTATTGAAGAAAATTGGGATAAGTGGTGTTTAAAAGATATTTGTGATAAAAATAATAATAAAAATGATGGTAAATTGGAATTTGCTATTATGTTTCATATAAACGGTGAAACTTTTGGCACAAGAAAATATGTGGCGGAGAACGGATATATTTGTGAAGAAGATGTTATCCCATATCCAGTAAGCAGGGATGGGAAATATATATTTACAGATTTTAACGGAGCAGTTAAGACTATTGGAGAAGTGAAAGATTATATTAAAAAATTATGTAATGAATCAGGGATAGTATGGCAGGAAATGGGTATTTATTTTACAATAAAACTGTTTCGGATAAAACCTCCATCACATGTGTTTACTGAAGAAGAAATTAAAGAAGTATTAAGAGCAGGAAATGATTTTAGGAATAATCGGTTGGTTATTGATGAAGAAGGATATGCCCACTTAATAGATAGTGATTTGCATTATGAATATTATCGTTATCCTGTGTCTCAGGAAAGGTATGATGCTCGAAATAATTATGTTGGGCAATATGCGAATTTGGATGATGTAAGTGAGATTTATCTGGCTATGCTTGATGGTTGGTTACATCATTTACGCACAGGGCAAAGGTATGATGTTGAGTATTATGAGCAATGTGAAGACGCGGAAAAGATGTTAGCAGAAATAAAGCAATACTATCAATAGTGTGTTGGTTAATTTATTCCCTCGAGTGGAGCTAAAACTTTTTGCAAAAGGTGACAGTTTTGCTATTTAGTATTAAGAAGTAATTTTCACCGCACGTCGGGACAGTTGTATGAGAAAATCAAAAATTATGTGCCGAAAGAATTTGGATTGAAGGTTTCAAATTTATATATTTCTCAGGTAAAAAGCAAATATGGAATTGAAGTGGGAGAAAACTATAATCTTCCAAAATCAGAAAAAGAAAGAGTGTCACAATGCCCGAAAGAGAAAGAAGATGCTACCAAGGCTACCCTGAAATATTATGCGATGGTCTAAGGATATCGCTGATTTCAAGGAGAAATAACACATGAAAATCACATTTGAAAAAATGGGTGGAACCTACACACTGGAAGCAGATGGAATGGATCAGGGCGGTAAATAATTTCCAGAATGTAGTGGAAGAGATAGTGTCGAAAGAATTAGTGTATATTTAAAGCGGGAAAAGCTCTTTTGGGAACTTTTTTCCGATTATAAAGAAAGTATATAGAAAATGCATTAATCATATGATATGATTTGAACAGAAGTTACAGAATTAAGTTAATCTTGCCATATGGCTTGATTATAAAAGCAAAGATAAAAACGCAACGTACATCTTTGATGTGCCAGAGCCGGTAGGTAGCCCGGCCGTCCTATGTAAATAGGGTAAGTAACCTGCCCCTCCGGGTTGTCCATTCTTTGTTCAATCAATTTTAGGAGGGATTCTTATGGACAAAGTAAATGGAAAGCTGACAGTATTTTTTGAAGAGCCGTTTTGGGTGGGGATATTTGAACGCATCGAAGATGGTAAACTATCTGTGGCAAAGGTAACATTTGGTGCAGAACCAAAAGATTATGAAGTACAGGAATATATTCAAAAGTGCTATTTCAGTTTGAAATTCAGTCCGGTTGTTGAAACTGTTGTAAAGGATATCAAAAGAAATCCGAAACGGATGCAGCGAGAAGCAAAAAAGCAGATGTTGGAAATAGGCATTGGCACAAAATCGCAACAGGCGTTGAAACTACAGCAGGAACAGAACAAGCAGGAACGCAAAGAGAAAAGCCGCAAGAAAAAAGAGGCTGAAGAACAGCGAATGTTTGAACTGAAACAGAGACAGAAAAGAGAAAAGCATAAGGGACATTAAAGTCCCTTGGGCTTTTACTCAAATCGAAAAGTGTTGAATAAAGCTTTCGGGAGGTGTTTCTATGAAGAAAAAAGTACTTACAATTATGTTGGTTGCCGTATCAATAATGCTGATTTCGGCGTGCGGAAAAAAAGAAAAACTATACGAAATTCCTGACCTATCGCAGTATAAGACAGATTATGTAGGAGATTCTTCAAATGTTATAAATATTGTAAGCGGTCAAGAGTATCCGGAGGGATACTCATATGACAGTATAGAGATACAGTCTGAAACAGAGCCTTATGGATTAACAGTTTTTCTAAAAGATGAGCCGTCTGCAGCCAAGCTTGAAGATGAATTGCAGGTTAATGCAGATATGACATTTGATTTGATTGGTAATTTGGGAACAATTGATTATAAAACAGCAGATAGCAAAGAATTTATTGCATCATATGAACGGTGATATATTTTTAGTCAACTTTTAGACGATTTGAAGAGCGGAATATAAAAAGGCGTATGGAAGTTTTAGATCCATACGCTTTTTTGAAAAAAATCATTTTTGAACAAGAGATTTGTAAGAACATATTATCTATTCAGAGCCGGTTACAATTCCATATCATATGACTTTTTCTTAGTCCGAGCAGGCTGATTT
>JALEPU010000072.1 GCA_022766905.1 Lachnospiraceae bacterium | reverse complement strand
CATAATTTTTATTAGCTTTCATTTTAATAATGGAGAATACATTATCGGTATATGCCAAGGATGATGTAAATGAACTGATGAAAGAGAAATTGACAGAAAAGCAATATTATGTTTACCAACTTCAAAAGATTTGGGGAAATTCAGAATATAATATGAATCAGACGATAACAAGTCAAGATTTTTTTGATCGAAAAACAAAATATGGAATTTGGGATGTATTGTCTTTGAATAGCCTTGGTAGTGCTTATTTTGGTGATTATGAACAGAAATATTATCGAAAAGCCTTGGCAGAATGCGTAAACGTTGGATTTGCTGAAAAAACAAAATCAAATACAAGGCTGAACGAGACAGTTTTATTTAGTACAGAGCAATTATACGATACTTATGTTAAAGAATATGGTGGAACAGGTGAATTTGGAGTATTACTGGATGGATTAGATTACATACAGGAAGTTGGAGAGACAGGAGAAGTCATTAATAAAATTGCAGCATACTCCGGAATATATCTCAATGCACTAGAGTTAATCAAAAAACGTCAGGATAGTAAATCTGACTTGGGAAAAGCAATTAAGTATGTTCTGAACACGGCACAGTCTGTAGAGTATGTAGATGCATTCCAAAATTGGTGTGATCAGTTTTTACTTGAATCAGAGGATCTTGCTATGGACGCTGTCTATTCATTGTTGACAAAATCGATTTCTGACTGGTATAAAACTGCAAATACTATAGTTGCCGGTGATGATATAGAAAATGAAATGATGGAGTTGTTTTATTTAAATTTGCAAATTGCCGTATCCGATACGATATTCAGTATTATGGACAAGTATCCCAATTTATTACAGGCAGACTATTCTATGGAAGATATCTGGAACTTAACAGACTTAACCTTATTTTACTTAAAATGTGGGAATCATGGATTCCAATACAATTATGAAGAGAATGCATTAAGTTGTATAAAAGCATATCAAAATTTGCAAAAGACTAAAATACCGGTGCAGGAACAAAAAATCGAGAGTATACCGACAAAAATCGATAATTATAATATTCCGGGTAATATTTCCGTCGGTGATACCTATGTTATCTATGGTACAATTACCTCTGACGAGGATCTTTCTAAGGTAACGGTTAGTATCGGGAATGAAACAAAAATGATAGAGGAGACTGCCCAGATCAGTGGAAAAATATATGATCTTCATGAATTAGATAATAAAGTAGCATTAAATAAGCTTTCGGCGGGAGACTATTATTATACTGTCAGCGCGGATACTATGTCAGGAAATCATTATGAACTGGTATGTCAGCCATTTAGTGTGTGGGAAGAAAATGGAGATATAATTATTACCGGATACAAATTGCCACATCCAATGCTTGCTGGTTCTAAATTTAATGTGATAGGAAATATAACAAGTCAGAGTATTTTGCAGGAAGTGAAAGTAAGTATCGTAAATACAGAAGGCAAAACAATAACGGAGGGAATAGCGAACCCTGAAAGTTCGACATTTAATTTAGCAGAAGTTGATCGTGATGTTCAATTTCATATTTTGGAGCCGGGAACTTATTATTATAAAATTTCTGCAATCAATTTGACAGGTGAAGAAATTCTGGTGAATCAGGAATTTATTGTGAAATAGTTGAGGCATGGATTGATACAGAAAAAGAGAGGATAATTCCGGTGGATTTATCATTATATTATCCTGAAAAAAAGG
This sequence comes from Lachnospiraceae bacterium, assembly GCA_022766905.1. Taxonomy (GTDB): domain Bacteria; phylum Bacillota; class Clostridia; order Lachnospirales; family Lachnospiraceae; genus SIG292. The sequence goes on along the minus strand of JALEPU010000072.1, from coordinate 1,944 downwards.
AGCTGTCATCCTATGATTTTCATGACGATAAAGGGAACTATTATAGGAATTGCATTTATGTACCTGATAAATTGGGAAATAATTCGGAATATCGAGAGAATCAGTATGATTTGGGAAAAAGGTATAAAAAGTTGACAGGAAATATTAAATTATTTGATCCAGATTATAATATGGACTGCTCTATATTGATTTACGGAGATAATAAGTTTTTGTATGAATTTGAAGGTTTTAAAAAGAATGAGACGGAGGTTCCTTTTGAGGTAAATGTAACAGGAGTAAATAGTTTGACATTGAAAATGAAATCGGCTTTTTATGTATATGGAGATTGGATTACATACAAAGTACCAGCAATGTATCTTTCAGATACACTTTTGGAAGCAGAATAAATTTTAGAAAATGTGAAGTAGATTATCACATATAAGAGAACGAAAAGGAGCGTGAATCATTTATGAAAAAGAAAACAGCAAAGTACATTTTATTTTTATTCACATTTTTATTTGTTTTATTTGCAGCGCCCCAGCATACGGAAGCAGCTTCTGCAAAGACCATGAAAAAAGCTTACACAAAATATATGAAAAAGGTAAGCAGCAAAAAATATTTCAGAATTGTCAGCATTGGAGAAAGTAAGAAACCGGTTCTTCTCATTGCCCGGGGACAAAGCCAGTATGCCCGAATGAAAGAATATGGCGAAACCGCTTCTCCTTATGAATTTATGAGCTGCGATGTCTATTATTACATCAATGGAAAAGTAAAAAAAATAGGAACCTTTGAGAATGGCACACGTTCTCTGACACTGACAAAAAAATCCGGACAATACTATCTGACCAATGGATTATCAGATGCAGCATGGTTCGGCTGCGTGAAAAAGAACAAATTGTATGTTTATGAATACTACAAAGAGTGGGAAAAATCCTGTGTAAGAGCCGGTGGAAAGAAAATAAAAAATCTGGGTTACATCAGTGCAAGAACCTATTCGAAATATAAAAGTTCTTATAAAAATGCAGGAACCATTAAGTTCATGAAAAACACCGGTACAAATAGGACAAAAGCAGCAAAATAGATGGATCAGGTGATGATTATGAAAAAAATAAAAACATCATGGGTTAAAGGAATCTGTTTTACATTACTATTCATTATGTGCCTTGCAAGCACAAAGCATGTTCAGGCAAAATCCTATTCTATTTCTTATGAGGAGACAGTAAAAAATAACAGATCTAATCTCACTGTTTTTTATACGGGAAAAGAGAAAATAAAAAAAGTTGAATATAAGGCAGGAAAGATTACAAGCACCAGTAATGCAAAATGGAAAAATGCAAAAAATTACACAAAAAAATTCTCTGTTTATAAAGAAGGCGGGAAGTGGAAATGTGGTTCGAACGAATATATAACATTTAGAAAGAAGGGCTATATCACATTTCGTTTTACGACAACAAAGAACCATAAATATATAAAAACAATAGCGTTTAATCCAAAACCAAAATATATACAGGGGTATTGTACCTTAACCGGAACAATAAAAAAGGTCAGCTGGAAACATCATAATGGTTCCGGCGAAATTCTTTCCACTTATGTATTGGATCTTTCGTCTCCCAAAAATATCAAAGTGGAAGACAATTGGGACAGTGGAACGTTAATCTATTGCAGGCAAAAATCACTTCAGCTGACAGTCATCGATCATCCGTCAATAAAACGAGCGAAGTATGTAGGGAAAAAAGTAAAAGTATATGGAAAGTTGTGGGCCGGAGCAGGAACCGGTTATTATATTAGAAATGTATCTTTTGATGTAAGATCGATAAGGAAACAGTAAATAAAAGGGGGAGTATCTTATGAAAAAAGTAAAAGAAATCACATGTTTGGCAATCATATTCCTTTTTGCTTTGTTTTTACTACCGCATCAGGCGGATGCGGCTTCCACAAAAACAAAAAATAAAAAGGCAAAGGCTG
>JALEPU010000052.1 GCA_022766905.1 Lachnospiraceae bacterium | reverse complement strand
TGAGATTCGTTCCATTGCCGAAAAACTCTCTCTTCCGGTAGCCCATAAGCCGGACAGCCAGGAGATTTGTTTTGTACCGGATCAGGACTATGCCTCTTTTATTGAAAAGGAGACAGGAGAAAAATCTCTGCCGGGTAATTTTGTAGATCTGGATGGGAATGTATTAGGACAGCACAAAGGAATTATTCATTATACCATAGGTCAAAGAAAAGGTCTGGGGATTGCCCTGGGCAGACCGGCCTTTGTAGCAGATATTCGAAAAGATACCAATGAGGTAGTTCTCGGAAGGAATGAAGATGTTTTTGCACCTTCCTTACTGGCAGATCGAGTGAACTTCATGTCCATTGAAAAGCTGGACGAGCCAAAGGAAGTATTTGCAAAAATCCGATACAATCATAAAGGAGCTCCCTGCCGGATTGAAATGGCAGGAGAGGGCAAGGTGAAAGTGACCTTTCATGAACCTCAAAGAGCCATTACACCGGGACAGGCAGTTGTCTTTTATGATGGGGACTATGTGTTAGGCGGCGGAACGATTCTGCATAAAATATAAGAACTAAATCAGGGCTTTTTTGATAGGCGATTTACAGAGTGTTTTTGAATTCGCTTCGTTCAAACAGGAAAACACTCTGTACTGATAGCGAATGGAAATGGTTTCAATACGGTCCGGGATTCATTTTTCTTTTTGTATTTGTCAATTTTGGTGGAATTTTCAAAACAGCACCTGAAAAATGCCGGACGGGAGCATTGTTTGAAAAGCTGCTTTTATGATGGAGGAAAGGAAAACATCGCAGAAAAACTCTGTAGGAGTTTTTCTGCGATGTTTCTATAGGAAAAACAGATAAAAGCAGCTTTGAGTTTGCGGACGTCCGGCCATTTTATTTTTCAGGTGCTGTTTTGCAGAAATTCCCCAAAAGGGACAACAGCAAAAAGAAAAATGAATCCCGGACCAATTATAGTTTGATCATTTCTCCTTTTCGGTTCCGAAATAATGTATAATAGGAAAAACCGGCTTCTTTTAAGATTTTTTCTCCCCGTTTAAAATCCCAGGCAATATGTTCCGGTTTGTGGCCGTCGGAGCCGATAGTAAGAAGTTCTCCACCCATCTGGCGGTATCGTTTTAAAATATCAATATGTGGATTTGCCTGCTTCATCCCATATTTTAATCCGGCAGTATTAAATTCCAGGGCAATTCCGTTTGCAATTAATTTTTTTAAAATGGCATCAATAATATCAAAATAATCTGATGGTATATAATATTCATCTTTGTGAGGTGCATAGCGGACCGCATAATCCAGATGACCAAAAGAATCCATCCGGTCAAAAATGTTAAGATGCTCCAGATTGGCAGTAAGATACCTCCTCATACCATCCCGTTCATCTTCATAACGTCCATAGTATAACGGCTCGTAAGGATCGAGACCATCTACGATATGGGTCGAGCCAATGATAAAATCAAAACGAGAACCGTATTTGTCTATATATTTCTGTAACTTTTCTTTTAAAGAAGGCATAATGCCAAGTTCCACACCGATTCTTAGGTCGATTTTCTGACCATACATATCTTTTAACCGGTCAAATTCTTTCAGATAAGCATCTGTATCCAGATAAAAATCCATTCCTGGTTCTATGACCGGAAAATCCATGTCATAGTGGTCTGTGATACAGATCGAAGAAAGACCCAGTCGAATTGCTTCTACGATCATATCTTCCATTGGGGTTTGGGAATCACTGGAAAAATTGCTGTGTAAATGAGAATCTGTCACTATCATAATGAACTCCTTTTATCAAAAAGATGAGAGTGTCATAAAGTCCATCATCCACTTACATAGGAGAAAGGCTTGGAGTTGGACTTTTCACACCGCAATCTCAAAAATTTAAAAAGCCGAAAATAATCAGACTTAGTTTATCATATTATATTTTATGATTCATCAGAGAAATGTCAAGTTTTTGTAAAGAATTTGACTGTTATATTGTAAAAAGAAAAAAATATGCTATGATTACCCATGTAGCTTTCCTTGAAAAAGGCAATACTAAGGAATGAAAAAATGAAAAAAAGAAACAGGAAGAGAAAATTGGAGGAAAAGAAATGATCGAGCACATTGGTAATTTGTTCGCATTTATTGGAGGCCTTGGAATGTTCTTATATGGTATGAACATTATGGCAGACGGTCTTCAGAAATCAGCAGGGGGCAAGATGAAACAGCTCCTTGGATATCTGACCAATAACCGTATTCTTGGCGTTTTAGTTGGAGCACTGGTCACAGCAATCATTCAGAGTTCTTCTGCTACGACGGTTATGGTTGTAGGTTTTGTAAATGCAGGAATTTTAAATTTAACACAGGCTGTCGGAGTTATTATGGGTGCCAATATCGGTACTACAATTACAGCATGGCTGGTATCCGCCAGTGAATGGGCAGCTTTTGCAAAACCGGAGTTTTTAGCACCGTTAATTCTTGGAATAGGAGCTTTTATTCTTTTATTTTCCAAAAAACAAAAAACCCGGATGGGAGCAGAAATTGCAATCGGATTTGGTATTTTATTTATTGGACTTTCCAGTATGTCAGGGGCAATCAGTGTATATAAAGACAGCCCGATCTTTGCACAGGCTTTTGCAACCTTAGGAGGCAATCCATTCCTTGGAATTATAACCGGTGCAGTCGTAACAGCTTTGATTCAAAGTTCTTCCGCATCCGTAGGTATTTTACAGACGCTGGCATTAAACGGAATTGTAAATTGGCCGGCAGCCATTTATATTACCCTGGGACAAAATATCGGTACCTGTATTACTGCATTGATTTCCAGTATGGGAGCAAACAGAACGGCAAAAAGAGCTGCATCCATCCACTTAATGTTTAACGTAGCCGGTGCAATTGTATTTGGCATTCTTATGACAGCAGCATTTCATATCTTCCCTGCATGGACAACGATGCATGTAACCAGTACAGGAATTTCCATTTTCCATACTATTTTTAATATTACCAATACTTTGATTATGTTCCCATTTGCGGGACTTTTAGTCAAACTTTCCGGTATTATCGTGAAAGGTCAGGATGAACAGACTGATGAGGAAGATGAAGAACAGGCAGTTCTTCGTCATCTGGATGATCGTATTTTGGAATCTCCATCTTTTGCGGTAGAAAATGCTGTAAAAGAGGTAGTGCGTATGGGCGGCATTGTATCGGATAATTTGAAATTTGCCATGGATAGTATGCTGGCAGAAGAGCCGGACCCCGGAATGGTAGAACGGGTTTTAAAAAAGGAAAAAATGATCAATAACCTGGAAAAAATGCTCACTGAATATCTGATCAAAATCAGTAATCTGTCTTTGACAGAACGTCAGACCGCGGTAGTCAATGATTTGTTTTATACGGTCAGCGATATTGAACGTGTGGGAGACCATGCAGAAAATCTTGCAGAATTTGTTCAATATAGAATTGATCATCAGGTTGTATTTTCAGAAGATGCAAAAGAGGAATTAAAGGCTATGTGTGATGCGGTTTTAGATTGCTATAACAGTTCTGTGAAAGCTAGAGAAACCGAAGAAATTGAATATGTCCGTAAAGTTGTAAAATTAGAAGATGAAGTAGATAACATGGAAGAAGAGTTAAGAGAAACGCATATCGCCAGATTGTCTGCTGGTAAATGCAAAGCGGAATCCGGTGTCATTTTCCTGGATGCCATCAGTAATATGGAAAGAGTTTCCGACCATGCAATCAACATTGCCGGATATGTGAAAGATGAAATTCAGTAAGAAATCTATAAAAAAGAATAAAAAGAGAAAAAATATTGCAAATAGGACTTGATATTTTGAAATGAATTAGGTACAATAGGGATTGTCAGTAATGTAACAATGTCGTAGTGAATAATAATCGGTTAGCCGGTTTATTATAACTATAAACTTTTCAAAACTTAGGAGGAATAATACTATGGCAGTAAAAGTAGCAATCAATGGATTCGGACGTATCGGACGTCTTGCATTCAGACAAATGTTCAGCGCAGAAGGATACGAAGTAGTTGCAATCAACGATTTAACAAGTCCTAAAATGTTAGCACACCTGTTAAAATATGATTCAGCTCAGGGCAAATATGCATTAGCAGATACTGTATCCGCTGGCGAAGATTCTATTACTGTAGACGGCAAAGAAATCAAAATCTATGCAAAAGCTAACCCAGAAGAATTACCATGGGGCGAACTTGATGTAGACGTTGTACTTGAGTGTACAGGTTTCTTCACATCCAAAGCAAAAGCAGAAGCTCATATCAAAGCTGGTGCTAAGAAAGTTGTTATTTCCGCACCTGCAGGAAACGATCTTCCTACTATCGTTTACAGCGTAAACGAAGATACATTAACAAAAGAGGATACTGTTATTTCCGCAGCTTCCTGTACAACAAACTGCTTAGCTCCTATGGCAGACACATTAAACAAATTAGCTAAGATTAAAAAAGGATATATGACAACAATCCATGCTTACACAGGAGATCAGATGACTCTGGACGGACCACAGAGAAAAGGCGATTTAAGAAGAGCTCGTGCAGCTGCTGTTAACATCGTTCCTAACTCCACTGGTGCTGCAAAAGCAATCGGATTAGTTATCCCAGAATTAAAAGGTGTATTAGACGGATGTGCTCAGCGTGTTCCTGTTCCAACAGGTTCCTTAACACAGTTAATCGCTATCGTTGAAGGTACTGTAACAGAAGCTGATGTAAACGCTGCTATGAAAGATGCTTCTTCTGATTCCTTCGGATACACAGAAGAAGAATTAGTATCTTCCGACATCGTTGGAATCACATATGGTTCTTTATTCGATGCAACTCAGACAAAAGTTATGGACATGGGCGATGGCACAACATTAGTAAAAGTTGTTTCCTGGTATGACAATGAGAACTCTTACACAAGCCAGATGGTAAGAACAATCAAATACTTTGCAGAGTTAGCATAGTCGAGAGCTCTGGTTTGAGTTTAAATTTCATTTAGATCCTAAGAGGGGTCCGGTCTTGTAGGTTAGACTATAGGACCGGGTCCTTTTTCCATTTATTATGAAAGGAGCATATTTATGCTGAATAAAAAATCCGTTGATGATATTAATGTAAAAGGTTTAAAAGTATTAGTACGTTGTGATTTTAACGTACCATTAAAAGATGGCAAAATTACAGATGAGAACCGTCTGGTAGCTGCACTTCCTACCATCAAGAAATTAATCGCAGATGGCGGTAAAGTAATTCTTTGTTCTCACCTTGGAAAACCTAAGGGAGAACCGAAACCGGAGTTATCTTTAGCACCTGTTGCAGTTCGTCTTTCTGAACTGTTAGGACAGGAAGTGAAGTTTGCAGCTGACGCTAACGTTGTTGGTGAAAATGCAAAAGCTGCAGTTGCTGCTATGAAAGATGGCGAAGTTGTTCTGTTAGAGAATACACGTTACAGAAAAGAAGAGACAAAGAATGGCGAAGAATTCAGTAAAGAGTTGGCAAGCCTTTGCGATGTATTTGTAAATGATGCATTTGGAACCGCTCACAGAGCACACTGCTCTAACGTTGGTGTAACAGAATATGTGGATACAGCAGTTGTTGGATACTTAATGCAGAAAGAAATTGATTTCTTAGGAAATGCCGTAGAAAATCCGGTTCGCCCATTTGTTGCTATTTTAGGCGGTGCAAAAGTTGCAGATAAGTTAAACGTTATTTCCAATCTTCTGGAAAAATGTGATACTTTAATCATTGGCGGCGGAATGGCTTACACATTCTTAAAAGCACAGGGCAAAGAGATTGGTACATCTTTAGTAGATGATACAAA
>JALEPU010000050.1 GCA_022766905.1 Lachnospiraceae bacterium | reverse complement strand
TGGATGAAGTAGACAAGCTGGCGAAAGATTACAGCGGAGATCCGGCAAGTGCTTTGCTGGAAGTTTTAGACCCGGAACAAAACAGTACATTTACCGATCATTATCTGAATGTTCCTTATGATTTATCCAATGTATTTTTTGTTTGTACTTCAAATTCCACAGATTCAATTCCGGAACCTCTTTTGAATCGAATGGAAGTCATTCAGTTTCCGGGATATACTGCCACGGAGAAGTTCCAGATTGCCAGAAAACATCTGCTTCCAAAAGCAATGAAGAGTATGGGAATCAAGGCAAAAAATCTAAAAGTGACAGATGAGGCAATCCGCACCATCATTGAGACTTATACAATGGAATCCGGTGTCAGAGGATTGAAAAAACAACTGGATCATTTGTGCCGGTATGCTGCAGTAAAATTAGTCAGAGGAGAACAAAAAAGCCTTACAGTCAGTGAAAAAAGACTGGCTGAATATCTGGGCAACAAAGGAATCCACCATGATAAAATTCTGGAAGAAGGAATCCCGGGGGTGGTTACAGGACTTGCATGGACACAGGCAGGCGGAGAGATTTTATTTATAGAAACAAAACTTACAAAAGGAAAAGGCAATATTCAGATTACAGGCCAGCTGGGAGATGTGATGAAAGAATCAGCGCAGATTGCAGTGAGTCTCGTTAAATCCATGTTTCCGGAAGAATCGGAAAAATTTGATGAAAATGATCTTCATATCCATGTTCCTCAGGGAGCAGTGCCAAAGGACGGTCCATCTGCCGGCATTACTCTGGTAACAGCTCTGGCATCTTTAATAACAGAGAAGACAGTAAGTCCTCAGATTGCCATGACAGGAGAGGTATCCCTACGGGGCGGAGTCCTTCCAATCGGAGGTCTTCCTGAGAAGTTAATGGCTGCACAGAGAGCAGGGGTAAAAAAAGTTTTGATTCCGGCTGAAAATATAGAAGATTTGGATGAAGTAGCGGAGGAAGTAAAAGACCAGCTGGAGATTATTCCGGTAAAAAAAGTAAAAGAAGTATTGGATCTTGTTATGGGGATTTGATTGGAAAAAGTGAAAATAAGAATGGAAAAGTAAAGATTATAATAGCCGCAGTCAAAACTTGCGTTAGAACATAACTTGTCTCGTAGAAGTGTAAAATGTATAATAACAGAGTAAAAACTCTATTTTACATGCATGTAAAAATCGCCTTGCAGGTTTTTCTGGGAGTTTTTCTTGAATGCAGGCAAAAGAATTCGCAAAATAGAAAGCAGATGTAAAAGCTGCTCGACATGCAGGAGGGATTTTATGAGCAAAATAAATGTGGCTATTGCAGATGATAATCAGCGTTTGGTAGAAACCTTAGAGAATTTAATTTCAAAAGAAGAAGATATGGAAGTAGTTGGAAAAGTGGATGACGGAATAAAAGCTTTGAAATTAATTGAGGAAAAATCGCCGGATGTCATGATTCTTGATGTGATTATGCCCTCTCTGGATGGACTGGGAGTTTTGGAAAAAGTTCAAAATGAGAAGAAAAATCAGAATACTTCCTTTATTATTTTGTCTGCCATGGGGCAGGAGAATGTAGCAGAAGAAGCTTTTTCGTTGGGAGCAAGTTATTTCCTTTTAAAGCCATTTGACAATCAGACCCTGTTAAAAAAAATCCGGCAGACAGGCAGAGAACATGGGATAGGACAGAAGAAGGCAGCAGCGTTTATTAATCAAAAAGATAATTTGAAAGAAGAACATAAAAGGGATGATTCCCGCCCGCTGGAAATTGTTGTAACCAATATGATCCATGAAATCGGAGTTCCGGCACACATTAAAGGATATCAATATTTGAGAGATTCCATTATGCTGGCAGTAAAAGATATGGATATTTTAAATTCGATTACAAAACAATTATATCCGACTATAGCTTCCAAACATAATACAACCCCAAGCAGGGTGGAGCGAGCAATCCGCCATGCGATTGAGGTGGCCTGGAATCGAGGAAAAATGGATACCATTGATGCCTTATTTGGTTATACGATTCATGCAGGAAAAGGAAAACCAACAAATTCAGAATTTATAGCACTCATTGCAGACAAGATCAGACTAGAAAATCGAGGACAGTATTAAGGAGGAATTATGGAACATAAATTACACATCATGATTGCAGATAGTAATAGACAGAATGGATACGAGTTAAAAAGATTCTTAGAAAATAAAACAGAAATTGAGGCAGTAGATGTTACCTCAGATGGAATAGAGGCTTATGAAAGGATTCTTTCCAGGCGGCCTGATGTGGTTTTGCTGGATGTAATTTTGCCTGGCCTGGATGGACTTGGTGTATTGGAAAAAGTGAATGCGCAGTGGAAAGGAGATGGACGTCCGGCTTTCATCTATGTGACTTCGATTAGTACCCAGAGTCTGGTGGAATGTGCGGTAAAACTAGGTGCCTCCTATTTTGTTTTACGGCCATTTCAGCCGGAAAGTATTTACCGCAGAATCCTTCAGATTAAGAATGGTGTTATTACAAATTCCTTCAGGCAACAGCAGGAAAAGAGGATTCGATATTATTATGAAGCAGACAATCATAGAATGGATGTGATTGATGAAACTGATGAATTGCTGGAAAATGATGTAACAAAAATTATCCGGGAACTTGGGATTCCAGCTCATATTAAAGGATATCAGTATATTCGGGAAGGGATTATTATGTCTGTAAAAGACATGAATATGCTGAATTATATTACAAAACTTTTATATCCAAGCATTGCAAAAAAGTATAGAACAACTTCCAGCAGTGTTGAAAGAGCAATCCGTCATGCAATAGAAGTGGCATTTTCGAGAGGGAGGATTGAAATTCTGGAAGATATGTTTGGATATACAGTAAATGCAGGAAAAGGAAAGCCGACCAATTCTGAATTTATTGCACTAATTGCAGACAAATTAAGATTAGAGTACGGAATTCATGTATAAATAAAGCAGAAACCGGATAAAAGAGTTGAGATAAAAGTGTTTTTCATGCTATAATAAGAAACAAGAAAAATGAACTTTTATGGGGGAACAACTTATGAAAAAAATACTTTATGTTGCGTCAGAATGTGTACCTTTTATTAAAACAGGGGGGCTGGCAGATGTAGTCGGAACGCTGCCAAAGACTTTTTCCAAAGAAGAAGCCGATGTAAGAGTGGTACTTCCGAATTATCAGTGTATTAAGTCCGAGTGGAAAGACAAGATGCAGGATGTTACTTTCTTTTCCATGGATTTATCCTGGAGACATCAGTATGTTGGAATCAAAGAACTGGAATATGAAGGAATTACCTTCTATTTTATTGACAATGAATATTATTTTGCAGGACCGGCTCCTTATAGTACCATGGAAGGAGATATTGAAAAGTTCTGCTATTTCAGTAAAGCAGCTCTTTCTATTTTACAGGTTTTGAATTTTAAACCGGATATTATTCATTGCCATGACTGGCAGTCCGGTCTGGTTCCGGTTTATTTAAAAACAGCTTTTGCGGCAAATCCATTTTATCAGAATATTAAGACAGTATTTACCATTCATAATCTGCAGTTCCAGGGAATGACAGCGATAAACCGACTGAAAGATTTATCCGGTCTTCCGGAAGAAGTATTTACTTCAGATAAACTGGAATGCTATGGTGGAGGTAATATGTTAAAAGGTGGTCTTACTTATGCAGATGAGATCACAACAGTGAGTGATACTTATGCAGAAGAGATTCAGATGCCATATTACGGAGAAAAATTAGATGGTTTGTTAAGGGCAAAGAACAATCATCTGACGGGAATTGTCAATGGAATTGACTACAATATTTATAATCCAGCTGAAGACCCTGCTGTTGGAGCCCCATATTCGGTTTCTGATGTAGTTGAGAAAAAAGCAGCAAATAAAGTCCTCCTTCAGGAAAGAGTTGGTCTTCCAAAGAAAGAAGATATATTTACTATTGGTGTGATTTCCCGTCTGACCGATCAGAAAGGATTTGATTTGATTGATTATGTCATGGACGATTTATGCCAGAATGATATTCAATTTGTTCTTTTAGGTTCAGGAGATGCCAAATATGAAAATATGTTCCGCTATTATGCACATAAGTATCCGGCGATCGTATCCGCCAATATCTGTTATGATGACACATTATCCAAGATGATTTATGCAGGATGCGATGCAATTTTGATGCCATCCCGGTTTGAGCCATGTGGACTTTGCCAGTTAATGGCACTTCGCTATGGAACCGTTCCGATTGTACGAGAAACAGGCGGTTTAAAAGATACCGTAGAACCATATAATGAATATGAAGAATCAGGAACCGGCTTCAGTTTCATGAACTATAATGCTCATGACATGCTTCATGCAGTAGAATATGCAAAAGCAACTTATTACGAGCATAAAGATGAATGGAATGGAATCGTAAAAAGGGGAATGGAAGAAGATTTCTCCTGGACCCGATCTGCAGGAATTTATATGGAGTTATATGATAAAATGTTAGATGCATAATTTTTATTTTTGCTATAAAACGTCTGAAATGAATTGTGAGAAACAACTTACTTTTTAAGAAAAACGAAGACCTCTCTTTTTGGAAAGATAATTTACAAATCGTTTCGCAAACTCGCTTCGCTCAAACAAGCGGAATCGATTTGTATCTTTTCCAAAAAGAGAGGTCTGTTTTTCTAAAAAAAGTGTATATGTTTCTCACAATTTATTTCAGGTTTATAGAAAAACAGAAAATTATAATCTAACTTATCTCTATAATATGAAAAAGACCTGCTTGATTTTTTACACCAGATAGATTGCATTGATATTTTATTTTATGTTTTCATCAAAGATAATAGAATGCGATTATTACTGATATAAAAGTAAATCTTTTATATAATTTATAACTCCTGAATCCCTGTGATATCCGGTTCAATGAGCAGGGAGTAGTTGGTGTGGTAGATGACAAAGCCTGGTGCGGAGGCAGGTGTTTTCTTTAGATTCCGTCGCTCGGTATAGTCAATCTCTACTTTTTTTGCCTGTCTTCCTTTGGAATAGTAAGCTGCAAGCCGTCCTGCTTCTTCATAAGTGGAATCCGGCAGTTCACCGGCAGATTCTACCTTTACAATGACATGGGAACCGGCCATTCCTTTGGCATGAAACCACATATCTTTTCCGGTTGCAAACTTAAATGTCAGTTCTTCATTTTGATAGTTGTTTTTGCCTACATACATATGAAATCCATCGGAAGAAATAAAATGGAGCGGTTTGCTTTTTTCTTCCCGGCCTTTTTTTCCTTTTTTTCCACCTTTTCGTTTCATATAGCCATATTCGATCAGTTCTTCTTTAATATCGGAAAGGTCAGCTTCTGTGGTAGAAAGGTCCAAAGCAGTTAAAATAGATTCCAGATGATGAATCTGTTTTTTGGTTTCAATCGTCAGTTCGGATAAGGCTTCAAAAGTTCTTTTCAGTTTATTGTAGCGATTGAAATATTTCTGGGCATTTTCCATGGCAGTCAGTTCCGGAGTCAGCGGGATGGTGATTTCCTGATTGTCATAATAATTGATACAGGTAAGAGATTTTTCACCTGGTTTTACACTATATCCATAAGTGTGAAGCATTTCACCGTAAATTCTGTAGGTTTCTCGTTTTTTCGTATCTTCTAACTGACTCATCTGAAGATCATATTTTTTTTGAGAACGTTCTAATGCGGTTATCACAATTCTACGAAGATCGGAAGATTTCTGATGAATTCTGGTTGAAATTTCCTTTTTGGCATAATATTCTTCCAGAACCTGAGAAATCGTTGGAAATATTTTGGTCCGGTCATCCTCGTACATAGTCATGGGCAGACTGGAAAATTCAACAGGTTCATTGCCTTGAAAAAGAATGGAAGGAGAAAATTTTCCAAGAGAAATCTCCCTGGAAGCATTTTCCAATACCTGTAAAAGCCGGTTCTGCTCCGCAGACGAACAATCCAGCCCCTTTTTTTTGCTGTCAATTTGTGCCTGATAACAAAATTCTCTTGCCATGACCGGGCTGATTCCCTGAAAAGAAGTATAAATTGCTTTGGAAAGTGGAAGAGGTGAGAAGAAAATCTTTTCAACCCATTGTTCTTTGGATAAATCGATAAAGCATGCTTTTCCCTGATCCGGAGGCAGGTGATAAGTTCGCCCCGGTAAAATTTCTCTTACAGAGCTTATTTGCTGGGAAATGTGTTTCATACTGTCAATAATCTGCATGGAAGCATCTGTGAAAATCAGATTGCTGTGCTTTCCCATAATTTCTATAATAAGTTTTTTGGTACATAAATCCCCAAGTTCATCCGTATGTTCAATGTTAAAAATAAGAATACGTTCCATTCCAGGCTGCTCGACAGAAAGGATTTTTCCGTTTTGAATGTATTTTCGAAGAAGCATACAAAAATTAGGGGCAGTCATCGGATTGGTTTTTGGTTTTTGTGCCAGATACACAAGGGGAAGAGAAGCGCTTGCGGATAAAAGAAGCCGGTAAGTCTGTCTTTGATTTTTAATTAAAAGATGAATCTCATCCTTTTCCGGCTGGTAGATCTTCTGGATTCTGCCATCTACCAGACAGGTGGAAAGTTCATTTTGTAAGTTTCGTATTACAATTCCGTCAAAAGCCATTGCTGTCTCCTTTCTTACAGACAAATAATTCTGCAAATGATAAGAGAAGATGAGGGACAGATGTTTTCTGCCCCTCTTTTCTTCTTAATGGTACAGTTTCTGATTTTCATACTGAGGTTCGGAAGTCAGTTGAATTCCTAATTTCTTCAACGTTTTTACGTCTACATCTGCCAGAATTACAGAAGTGTGAACCTGAGCACCATTTAACTGGGAAAGCATGGATAAAGCTTTTTTTGCATACTCATCCTGCTCAGCACTGGTGGAAAGGGCAATCAGAACTTCATCGGTATGAAGTCTTGGATTTCGGCTTCCCAAATAGTCTGTTTTCAGGCTTTGAATTGGCTGGATTGCAGCAGGAGAAATAAGATGCCGTTCTTTTTCAATGCCAGCCAGTAATTTTAAAGCATTTAATAACAATGCGGCACAGGAACCTAAAAGATCCGTTGTCTTTCCTGTGACAAGACGTCCGTCCGGCAGCTCCATTGCTGCAACTGGAAGAGTGTGTTCTTTCATAAAATCGTGGACTTTTTTCGCTGCGGGACGATCTTCTGTTGTGACTTTTGCCTGTCTCATTAAAAGTTCCAGTTTATAAAATGCTTCCACAGATCCAAGACCTGTTACATGTTCTTCCGAGGCTGTGTAATAGCGGCGGATAATTTCCTGCCTGGAAGCTTCCTGACAGGCTTCATCATCGATGATACAGTTGCCGGCCATATTGACCCCCATGTCAGTAGGAGATTTGTATGGGCTTTCTCCATAAATCTTTTCAAACATGGCATTCAACACAGGAAAAATTTCTACATCCCGGTTGTAATTTACTGTTGTTTTTCCATAAGCTTCCAGATGGAACGGATCTATCATATTGACACCATTTAAGTCAGCAGTGGCTGCTTCATATGCCAGATTGACAGGATGTTTCAAAGGGAGGTTCCAGATTGGAAATGTCTCAAATTTGGCGTAACCGGCCCGGATGCCCCGTTTATGTTCCTGATAAAGCTGGGAAAGGCAGGTAGCCATTTTTCCACTGCCCGGCCCAGGAGCAGTAATCACAATCAGCGGACGTTCTGTCTCAATATAATCATTACGGCCATAACCTTCTTCACTGACAATATGAGGAATATTAGTTGGATATCCTTCAATTAAATAGTGACGGTATACTTTAATATTGGATTTTTCCAGCCGCTGTTTGAACTGATCGGCACTTGCCTGACCAGCATATTGGGTGATGACCACACTGCCAACAAAAAGTCCTTTTTCCTGAAAAATATCAATTAATCGTAAAACATCCATATCATAGGTGATTCCCAGGTCGCCGCGGATCTTATTTTTATCTATGTCAGAAGCGCTGATGACGATGACAATCTCAGCCTGATCTTTTAATTGAAGCAGCATACGAAGTTTGCTGTCCGGTTCAAAACCAGGTAAAACCCGGGAAGCGTGGTAATCATCGAATAGTTTGCCGCCAAATTCCAGATATAGTTTGTTGTCAAAATGGCCAATTCTTTCTCTTATATGCTCCGATTGGAGAGATAAATATTTGTCATTATCAAATCCCTTTTTCATAATGTCTCCTTCCATTTTTTGAAAATGAACAAATCTGTAATTAAAAAATGCAAAATACTTCACAAAGAAAGCCCTGTTCCCTGCAAAACAAAAGAAAGAAAACAGGGACTTGCACATTACTTTACAAAACAATCTTATTTTATCATAAAATGAAGGATTGTACAAGCTAAGATTCACAGTGAATTTGTATAGAGAAGGGAGATATGAAAGGAAATTTCAGGAAAAAACAATGTGTACTATTGACAAATCATTGACAAAAAAATATCAAAACATTGTCAAAATGCTTGAAAAAAAGTGTCAGGTATGGTATATTATAATCGGCGGGAAATTTTTGAGGTGTTTCTGTCAAAATATAGAATATGGAGGACAAAACATGAGTAAAACAACGTTGTCAGCAAGAGAAAGAATCGAATATCTCCTTGATGGCGCAAGCTTTGTGGAAATCGGTAGTCAGGTAACAAGCCGTTCGACTGATTTTAACATGAATCCACAAGAAACTCCGGGCGATGGTGTGATTACCGGTTACGGAGTTATTGATGGCAATTTAGTTTATGTGTATAGCCAGGATGCAAAGGTACTTGGCGGATCCATCGGAGAGATGCATGCAAGAAAAATCCTGAATCTGTACGACCTGGCTATTAAGGTAGGGGCACCGGTCATTGGACTGATTGATTGTGCCGGCCTTCGTCTTCAGGAAGCTGTGGATGCTCTTAACAGTTTCGGAGCATTATTTGCAAAACAATCCATCGCTTCCGGTGTGATTCCACAGCTTACCGGTATTTTTGGAACCTGTGGTGGAGGAAGTGCGTTAATTCCTACTTTAACAGATATTACAGTAGTAGAGAAATCAAAAGGGAGATTATTTGTAAACAGCCCGAATGCATTATCCGGTAATGAGATTTCCAGATTGGATACAGCAGATGCTTCCTATCTGGCAGAAAATAACAGCCAGATTGATATTGTAGCAGATGGTGAAGAAGAAGTTCTTGCTGTTTTAAGACAGCTTGTGAACATTTTACCGGCTTGTTTTGATGATGATGCTTCCTATGAAGAATGTAACGATGATCTGAACCGTATTATTCCGGAACTTGGCGAGATGGAACATGACGCAAGAAGTATTTTTGCCCAGGTTTCTGATGAGAACTTTTTCCTGGAATTAAAGAAAGATTATGCAAAGGATATGATTATTGGTTTTGCACGTCTGAACGGTGTAACCATCGGATGTGTGGGTAATCAGTTTGCGGAAAGTGAAGGAGTGCTTACTACAAAAGGAGCGAATAAAGCAGCTGAATTTGTAGATTTTTGTGATGCCTTTAACATTCCGGTTCTTACAGTGGCAAATGTAACCGGATTTAAAGCAACTGTACATGAAGAAAGAACTATTGCAAAAGCAACAGCGAAACTGACTCATTCCTTTACCGATGCAACAGTGCCAAAGGTAACACTTGTAACAGGAGATGCATTTGGAACCGGTTATATTGCAATGAATTCCAAATCCATCGGTGCAGATGTTGTATTTGCATGGCCGGAAGCCAGAATTGGTATGATGGATCCGGAACAGGCAGTTCGCATTATGTATGCAGAAGAGATTAACAGTGCAGAAGATAAGGTGGCCCTGATTGCAGAAAAGACTGCTCAGTATAATGAGCTTCAGTCCAGCGTATTAAGCGCAGCAAGAAGAGGTTATG
>JALEPU010000047.1 GCA_022766905.1 Lachnospiraceae bacterium | reverse complement strand
GATGGTGTTATAAAGCGTCATAAAGAGGTTACGATTACTGACCTTCCTGGGATTTATTCACTTTCACCTTATAGCAATGAAGAAATTGTAACGAGAAATTTCATTATAAATGAAAAACCTGACGGTATTATTAATATCGTTGATGCAACAAATATTGAGCGTAATTTGCTTTTGACAATGCAACTGATTGAACTGGATATTCCGATGGTAATCGCTTTGAATATGATGGACGAGGTTGAAGTTTCTGGTGGAAGTATTGATATTAATGGCTTAGAGGCGCGTTTAGGAGTTCCTGTTGTACCAATTTCTGCGTCAAAAGGACAAGGTTTACAAGAACTTGTTGGCCACGCAATAAACGTAGCAAAATACGAGGAGCACCCTGGAAGACTGGATTTTTGTGATAAAAATATAAAAAATGAAGAAGCAATTCACAGATGTATTCACTCAATTTGCCATTTAATTCAGGATCACGCAGAGGCTTTACATATTCCTTTGAGATTTGCCGGCACAAAACTAGCAGAAGGTGATAAACTTGTTGAAGAAGCTTTGAATTTAGATCAAAATGAAAAAGATACAATTTTACATATTATTGAAGAAATGAACCATGAACGGTGTGAAGAGCTTAGTGATCTTTTGCCGGAAGCTATGTTGATTGAAGGAGATGCTTCCAATGAAAACCTTTTACGAGAAGAAGGCATCAGCAATATGGAGGCGTTTATTTCGCTGACCAATTATGATGAAGAAAACATCATGCTTTCTCTTTATGCCAACAAAGTGTCTGATGCAAAGCTGATTACAAAAATCAATAAGATTTCTTTTGAAGATGTAGTGTCAGAGATTCCGATCGGCAGTATTATAAGTCCAAAGAATCTGACTGCAGAATATATAATCCGATATGTCCGTTCCATGCAAAATTCACTGGGAAGTAATGTGGAAGCTGTATACAGGATGGTACATAACAAGGTAGAAGCACTGGAATTTTATATAAAAGAAGAGTCAAAGGTGACCAATGTATGTCTGGCAGATTTAAAATTAAAAGATAATTTGCTGGTCTGCGCTATCGTAAGAAATGGAAAACGAATCACTCCTTCCGGTCAGGATATGATCATGAAAGGAGATTCGGTCATTGTTGTGACGACGAAAATAGGTTTGAATGATATTCAGGAGATTATGAAAGTATGAATTATGGAGTGATACGTTTTGTAATGGGCTGGATTATTCGAGTAGAAGGTATTTTTTTACTTCTTCCATGGTTCATCGGAATCATTTACAAGGAAACATCCAGCCGGTATTTCCTTTTGTGTGCGGTGGTTGCACTGATTTTTGGTGTTTTTCTTACCAGGAAAAAGCCGGATAAAAAGTCTTTTTATGCGAGAGAAGGATTTATTACGGTAGCTCTTGGGTGGATTGTAATGAGTTTTATTGGGGCTATGCCGTTTTATTTGAGCGGAGAAATTCCATCTTTTATCGATGCCATGTTTGAGATTATCTCCGGTTTTACTACAACAGGAGCCAGTATCTTATCTGATGTGGAAGCACTTTCCAAATGTATGCTATTCTGGCGGAGTTTCTCCCACTGGCTGGGAGGAATGGGGGTTCTTGTTTTTGTCCTTACCATTCTTCCTATGGCAGGAGGAGAAAGTATGTATTTTATGAGGGCAGAAAGCCCGGGCCCTTCTGTCAGCAAACTGGTTCCGAAGATCAGAAAAACAGCCAAGGCACTTTATCTGATTTACATTGGTTTGATGATGATCGAGATTTTCCTGCTGGTAATCGGAAAAATGCCGGTGTTTGACGCAGTCTGTCTGTCCTTTGGTACAGCCGGTACCGGTGGATTTGGATTGTTAAATTCCAGTATTGCAAGTTATACTCTTTATCAGCAGATCGTCATTACCATTTTTATGATGCTTTTTGGCGTGAATTTTGCATTTTATTTTTTGATTTTGATGAAAAAACCGAAAGAGGCGTTTGGAATCCAGGAAGTAAGATGGTATTTGGGTATTTACGGGACCGTTTCCCTGCTGATTACCCTGAATCTTACTTTGACCGGAAAAGAAGGATTTTTTACCAATCTTCATCAGGCCACGTTTCAGGCGGCGTCTGTTATGACAACGACAGGATATTCCACAGTCAATTTTGACTTATGGCCGGAATTTTCCAAATTACTGCTTGTAGTGTTAATGTTCATCGGAGCCTGTGCAGGAAGCACCGGTGGAGGAATCAAAGTTTCCCGTATTTTGATTTATTTAAAAACGATAAAAAAAGAACTTTCCTATCTGGTTCATCCAAGAAGTGTGAAGATCCTTCGCATGGATGGAAAAAAGATCGAACATGAGGTAATCCGATCTGCAAATGTATTTTTGTGTACCTATGTGATTGTTTTCTTTTTATCTATGATTCTGATTAGCCTGGATGGTTTTAACTATGAGACGAATTTTACGGCTGTAGCGGCAACTCTGAATAATATAGGTCCGGGACTTTCTGCTGTGGGACCGGCAGAAAACTTTGGGGGATTTTCGAATCTGTCAAAGATTGTGTTAAGTTTTGACATGCTGGCAGGCAGGCTGGAATTGTTCCCGATGCTGCTCTTATTCCTTCCGTCAACCTGGAAAAGAAAATAAAAAATAGATGACCTTGAATGGTTTCTTACTTGACAAAAAAAATAGAATGATTATAATATATTTAGAATGGTTCTAATAATTAGTAAAATGTGAAAAGGATTCGTTATGACAAAATATGAAAAAGATATTTTTACAATTATTAATAGTTCCAAAGAACATTTAACAGCAGAACAGATTTTTGGAAAGATGAGAACGATTCATTCCAAAGTAGCCCTTGCCACAGTCTATAATAATTTGAATAAGTTGTTAGAAACCAAGTTGATTCAAAAAGTAGTGGTGGAAGGAATGCCGGACCGATATGACCGGGCTGCGAAGCATGATCATATTGTCTGTAGCTGTTGTGGTAAGATTAAGGATATCAGATTTTCAGATCTGAGCGATTCTTTGCGGGAACAGATGGAAGATGAGTTTTTATTTTATGATTTGAAAGTTTTTTCCGTTTGTCCTGACTGTCAAAGGAAATTAAAAGACAGTACGGACATGGAATCATAAATGTTTTTTCCGTTCCGGAAAGTATGGAGGGGCAGATTCGGAACCAGGGTATGATACGGCTGAATAGATGTTAGATACATCTTATCAGAATAGAAGTGAAATATTAAAAAGAAAGGGAGAAAGAACAATGACAAAATGGAGATGTACAATTTGTGGTTATGTTTATGAAGGAGCAGAGCTTCCAGCTGATTTTGAATGTCCATTATGTAAACAGCCAGCATCTGCTTTTGAAAAAGTAGAAGAAGAAAAGAAAGAAGGAGCAAACAAATATGCAGGAACTCAGACAGAGAAGAATCTGGAAGCTGCATTTGCCGGTGAATCAGGAGCAAGAAATAAATATACCTATTTTGCTGCTGTTGCACAGAAAGAAGGATATGAACAGATTTCTGATCTTTTCTTAAAAACTGCTGCAAATGAAAGAGAGCATGCAAAAATGTGGTTTAATGAGCTGAATGGTATTGGTGATACCAAAGCGAACCTGGCTGCTGCAGCAGAAGGTGAGAACTATGAATGGACAGATATGTATGATGGATTTGCAAAAACAGCGGAAGAAGAAGGTTTCCCGGAACTGGCAGAGAAATTCCGTCAGGTAGCTGCAATTGAAAAACGTCATGAAGAAAGATATCGTGCATTATTAAAGAATGTTGAGGCAGCTACTGTCTTTGAAAAGAGTGAAGTAAAAGTTTGGGAATGCCGTAATTGCGGCCACATCGTAGTGGGAACAAAAGCACCGGAAGTATGTCCAACCTGTAACTATGCTCAGAGCTATTTCGAAATCAACGTTGAAAATTACTAATTTTCAGATTTAAAAATCAGAAAATACATTTCTATTCGTAAGATAGAAAAACGATAAAAGGAGAATGTTGCAAAATAAGGATGTCATATCCTCATTTTGTAACGCTCCTTTTTTTTTCTTCGGATGTATTCCCATCTACATAAGCCCATTTTATCTTAATCTGTCCCAAATTTGTTACCATTTTTGCAATAAAGGAATTTCCGAAAATCAGGACCAGGAAAAGTGCCATAAGGGCGACCTGACCGACAGCCAGATATGGATTGCTGCTTAAATGATCGTAATAGCTTGCATAAAATAAAATATCTTTAAACAGCCGGTGGAGTACATAAATACTGATCGTATTCTTTCCAAGTTCTGACAGCCTGGATTTTTTTCGAGGACACAGGATGAAAACGGCAAACATCATAAGAGTGGCAACGAATAGCCAGACCAGGGTCAGGAAAGGACCTAAGCCATAATAGTCTTCCGGCAGCACATCGAAGGAAGAAACTGCATAAAACAACACTCCAAAATTTTTTCGGATAAAAGGCCCGTTTTTTAGTATCAGTACCATGATAAGGAGAAAAAATCCGGGAAGAATTCCTTTTAATTTTTTATGATTGACAATTTTGTAGAATTGTTCCCGACTCATATAAAATCCCAGGAGGAAAAAAGGAAGAAAATTAATGGTTCTGGAAAGACTTAAAAATTTCCCGATTTCTTCCTGATAATCCAGTACAGCAGATAGAACAATGGAAGCTGTTAGTACATAGGACGGTTTCATGTGCTGGGTCAGATAAATGATGATGTACCACAAAATCAAAGACATAAGGTACCAGGGTGCTGCTCCTACATAAAATATATTAACTTTGATAAGAGAAATGCCAATTACAGCAGCAATAAACCCACATTGGAAAAGAGGAAATTTGTGATAAAGCCATGCCGTAACCAGACAAAATACGGTTGCAAAAATGACAAGACCAAAAATGATTGGAAGATGGCCCTCCTGTTCCTGAAAATAGGGCCGGTCAAAAACATAATGCAAAAGCTCAATGGAATCTTTAAAAAGAAGATAGAGCCATGCATATCCTAATAATTTTTCTCCTTTGAATTTTTTTCGGGCGAAACTTTTCGCCAGATAACCGGACATGAAAATAAAGCCGGGCATATGAAAAGTATAGATAAAAGTCCGGACGCTAATAGCAAAAGGAATTCCTTCCTCTTCCAGAAAGTCCAGAAGATGGCCGAATACGACCAGATAAATAAAAACACCCTTGATGTTATCGATATAATAGTCTCTTGTCTGTTTCGGTTGTATGTATGATGCTGTGCTTTCCATGGTCCCTTTCCTTTCCTGTTGCATCTTGAGTTTATTTTTCGATTGTAATATAAAACAGAAAAAAACTCAAGAGAAGAGGAAGGCTCAATTTACAGAAAAGACGAAATATGTTATGATAAAAAAAGTATCAATTGTTGGAATTTTTCTTTCGGGAAGTGCGGAGCCGGAAAGAAAAGAAGATTCTGACAGGGGAGAACGATACGGAAAATGAGATGGATAAGGAGAGGCGATTTACAAGGATGAAATATGAAGATATGATGGAGGAGTGCGCCCATTACATGAAAGAGCATCGGACGGAAGGGATGAATGCCGGGAAGATGTCTCAGATTTACTGTTATACTAAAGGATATTTCAGTTATCTGTTCAGCGCTTATTTCGAGATGACGGCAGATGAGTATGGAAGGCGGCTTTCGGAGGATGAATCATTTTCAGAGATTCCAAGACGACAGGTAGATGAAAGTAAGATTTCCGTTTTTTATCAGCAGTTACCAGAATTTTCGGTGGCAGCTATGCCGATGGTGCCGGAAGAAGCTAAGGATTCGGATCCGATTGAGATGGCGGCACAAACTTACATAAGAAAAAAACAGGATCCGAAACATCGGGGAAAGACATTTGCGTCTGTCTGGTGGCATGATGAAAATTGCAGAATGTATTACCTGATGGGGCCGGTAATCACAAAATTGGAAGAAAGGATAGAAAAATCAGTGCGGGTTTCTATTCCATCTTCCCGATATGCCATTTTTTCCTATGATGAGAAAGATCCCGGAGGACTGGCATATAAACTGAAAAATCTGGTTTGTTATGTCCATGGCCCATGGATGAAAAAAAACAGGGACTGGGTAGATGAATGTGGATATATTTTTGAAGTATATGAAAAAGATCAGGTCTATCTTTTCCTGCCTCTTTTTTCAGAGAAAAAGAAAAAAGAACCGGAAGACAAAGTTTACGGCGTAGATACCTGGACAAAATATATAGATGAACATATTATGGAGAATATTCCGATTCCGGAGCTGGCAAAGATGTTTCATTATTCGGTACAACATTTTCGACATGTATTTCGGCTTTATTATGATATGTCAGTATCCGATTACATTCGAAAAAGAAAGCTTCAGATGGCAGCAGAAGAGCTTCGCCAGGGACATAAGCTTATCGAAGTGGCTTTAAAGTATGGCTTCAAAACGCCGGCAGGATTTACAAGAGCATTTGAAAATGAGTTCAATGTGACACCGGGAGCTTACAGCAAAGGAACTTTTGAAGTGGTAGATCTGACCCAGTATTATAATGAGTATAAAGACAGATTGAAAGTGTCGATTGTAAATATCAAGGAATTGAAAATGATCGGCCACACAATTTTGGACAGCCGGGGAGAAGATGTGGATATTCCGGCACAGATTTATTATTGGATGGATAAAGATTTTCCCTGTCTTGCCAATACCAGATTTTCCTGTAACCGGCAGAGAAGAGAAGATAAAATTGCCATGTGGTATCATAAACCGGAGTATATAAACATTGAATATATTATGGGACCTGTAGTCGATGATTTTCGGGAAGTCCCGGATGACATGATTCCGGTGACGATTGATGGTGGGAAGTATGCCATTTTTGAGACGGACAGACAGTCGGATAAAGAGAATGTCTCAGATACGATACGAATGTATTCCAGATGTGTATTTTTTGGCTGGGTCAAAGAACACAGAGAACGGGTTGACTTGATGAGATTTACTTTTGAACGATATATTGACAATAAGATTTATATGTATGTTCCAATTAAAAATTAGTCTTAGAAACGTTTTCAGAATGTGAAGGGAGGGAAGTGCCTATGGCCAGAAGAGTAGCAATCGGAATTCAGGACTTTAAAGATATGATTGAGAAAAATTGTTTTTATGTGGATAAAACAGGGTTTATCAAAGAGTGGTGGGACAGTATGGACAGTGTTACTTTGATTACCCGTCCTCGTCGTTTTGGAAAGACTTTGAATATGAGTATGACGGAGCAGTTTTTTTCGATAGACTATGCCGGATGTGGGGAACTGTTTGAGGGACTTTCCATCTGGGAAGACGAGGAATACAGAAAGATTCAGGGAACCTATCCGGTCATCAGCCTGTCTTTTGCCAATGTGAAGGAAATCAATTATAAAAATACCAGGGAAAAGATTTGCCGGCTCCTGACAAACCTGTATATCAAATACTCTTTTTTAAGAGACAGCGATGTACTGACGGATACTGGGATGAACTTGTGGCATTTACCAGAAGCCTTTTCAATGCCACATTTAAGACGAACCCATGGCTGGAACGGGGATTGATGACCGGAATTACCAGGGTCAGCAAGGAGTCGATTTTTTTCTGATCTGAACAATCTGAAAGTAGTTACCACAACTTCAGAAGAATATGCTACCTCTTTTGGTTTTACAGAGGAAGAAGTGTATGGAGCATTGGATGAATGCGGA
>JALEPU010000178.1 GCA_022766905.1 Lachnospiraceae bacterium | reverse complement strand
TCCAGGAAGTCTATACAGGCCATTGTACAGGCGGACGCTCTTATCGGATCTTAAAGGAAGAGCTGGGAGAGATGGTACATCAGTTAAGTACGGGACTGGTGATTGAGATATAGCACATTTTTGGATAGAGGGAAAAAATATGGGTGGATTATCAAAGCTTCCCAATATAGGGAAAACAGTGGAAGCGCAACTGATACAGGTGGGAATTAACACCACAGAAAAATTAAAGGAAATCGGCGCAAAAGAAGCATGGCTCAAAATTCTGGAAATAGATGAGTCTGCCTGCATCAATCGTTTGATGGCACTGGAAGGAGCGATTCAGGGCGTGAAAAAATCCATGCTTTCAGATGAAGTGAAAGCAGATTTGAAAGACTTTTATCATCAATCAAAATAAATTTAAAATAATTTTTAGCGAAAAGATAAATTAGTCCTTTTGAAGAACATGGTGGTAATCGGCAATAACACCTTCCATAGTAATGCTTTGCAGGCTACTACATAAATCATTCTGGAATTTTTGGTAAGAACAATCCAAAACGGTATGAATATTTTTCCCAACAGGACATAATGGCGATGGCAATGAGTGGATACCAATCAGCTCGTAAGGTGAATGGTGCTATGGTTAAGGTTGCAGCCCTGGCGATAAAAAAAGCTTGTTCAGAAAGAAAAAGCAATGAACTTTTCATCTGAAAATTGTTTTCATTGGTGAAGAGAACCGGAAAAAATCCGGCTTTGTTTCCGGTATTCTGTTGGAGAAACTTCACACTCCTTTTTGAAAATTTTTGAAAAAGCAAGCTGATCATCAAAGCCTAAAGAATTGGCAATGACAGATATGGATAATTCTGTGGTTGTTAAAAGTCTTCGGGCTTTTTTTAGTTTCAGCTCCATAATGTACTGTTTTGGAGAAACACCATATTTTTCGTGGAAAATTCTGGTGAGATAATTGGGGTGAACGCCAAAGGATTTTGCCACATCCCGAAGTTTTATCTTTTCTGCGTAATTAGTATCAAGAAAAAATTTGACTTCATCAGCAACGGAAGTTTTTCCCCATTGACTTTCCTGAAAGTCCACATCATGAAATAGCATTGCCATAATCTGAAATAAAACGCCATTTGCCTGAAAATAGCTGCTGGTAGAAGTACCCTGCAATGCAATAATATCAAAAATACATTCTTTATATTTGTTTGTATCCAGACCATGTATGATATAGACATCATCGGTCGAAGTCATGAGCTGATACAAATACATCGATTTTTACCTGAAGGATGGCAGCATTGATTATATAAAATGGGATATGAATCGTCCGTTGACAGATGTGAATTCTCTGAGTCTGCCACAGAAGCAAAAGGGAGAAATCAGCCATCGGTATGTTCTGGGATTATATGAAATTTTGGATCGGATTACAAAGAAATATCCCCAGGTTCTGATCGAGGGCTGTTCCAGCGGCGGAGCCAGATTTGATCCGGGCATGCTGTATTATGTAGGGCAAAACTGGGTAAGTGATAATACAGATGCTTTTGACCGAGTGAAGATTCAATCAGGATTTAGTCTGATTTATCCGCCTGTTGCTATGGGGTCTCATGTAAGTATTACACCAAATCATCAGACGGGAAGAACAACTTCACTAAACACAAGATATCAGACAGCAAGGTTTTTTAATCTGGGGTATGAACTGGATTTGACCAAATGCACCGAGGAAGAACAAAAGGAGATTGCCGGACAGATTCAGGAACATAAAAAAGAAAGAAGCTGGATGCAAAAGGCAGATTTTTATCGAAATGAGATACCAAATGAAAACTATGTAAGCTGGTCATCTGTGAGAGAGGGCAAAGAAGAATGTTTTGTATTCATTTTTCAGAAGTTTTTTAATCCACTTCACTCTCATGGACAGTTTCAGCTAAATGGTTTGAATCCGGCATATGATTATCTGGAAACAGATAGTGGAAAAAAATATGGCGGGGATGAACTGATGGAAATAGGAATCAGCGTTCCGCTGGTAAAAGAAGATTTTCACGTATTTACCTTTCATTTTGTCAGAGCAGATAGAGAAATAGATTCAGGCAGGTGATGCAAAAAATGGCAATTCGAATTTTGGCCAGTGACCTGGATGGCACACTCTTAAATGAGGAAAGCAGGATATCTGCAAAAACAGCAAAAGCAGTAAAAAGGGCACAAAAGGCAGGAATACGTTTTATAGCAGTTACAGGCAGAGCATGGAATACAGCACATCCGATTTTTCAGGAAGCTGAAATTAAGGCCGATTATATATTGCTTAATGGAGCAGAATTTCGGACATCATCCGGAGCAATCATGTATCAGGAAACCATAGAAAAGAATCTAGCAGAAATAATAGTGAATTACCTTTCAACTACGGGGATAGATTTTGAAGTTAATACAAATAAAGGGGATTTTTCTACGGATACAAAGGTATGCCAGACAGCATTAGAGATTCAGGATTTTGAGAAAATCTGGAATCAGAATCCAAAGATACTGAAATTTTTTATATTTTCTGATCAGAGTATTGTCATTGAGAAAGTAAAAAAATATTTAAAAGACTGGCAGGGAATTTCTGTTACTTCATCTGCTGCATGGAATGTAGAAATCACAGCAAAGGCTGCCGAAAAAGGAAGGATGCTGAAAAGAGCAGCTCAGTTTTATCAGAGCTCAGAAGATGAAGTAATGGTATTTGGAGATGGAGAAAATGACGAAACTATGTTTCGGGAATTTCGCCATTCTCGTGCAGTAGGAAATGCAGTTCCGGTTATTCGAAAAATAGCAGAGAAAGTTATAGAGAGTAATCGGAAAAATGGTGTTGCAAAAGAAATTAATCAAATTATAGGAGGTTTACAAGATGGGATTTTTTAAAAGAAAAGCAAAGAATGAACCTGTAAAATCATTGAAAGCATTTATTTCCGGAAAAGTGATTTCTATTACAGAGGTAAACGATCAGGTATTTGCCTCAAAAGCATTGGGAGACGGAGTTGCAATTAAACCTTCCTCACAGGTAGTTACAGCTCCATGTGACGGAGTGATTTCTGTAATTGCAGGAGATTCCAAACATGCAATCGGTATGACCCTGAATAATGGAGCAGAGATTTTGCTTCATATCGGTCTTGATACGGTAAGCTTAAATGGAGAAGGATTCCGCGTTTTTGTCAAGGAAAAAGACAAAGTGAAACAAGGCGATAAACTGCTGGAATTTGACAAAGAATTGATTGAAGGAAAAGGTCTGGAGACCACTTGTATTTTGGTAGTAACGAATTCTGATGACTACCCGGAAACAGAATATTTAAGTGGTATGGAAGCAACGCAGAACGAAACAGAGATCTGTAAATTTTAATGATATATTATATAAATGAAGATTCTGAAAAAGAGTTTGATGGAAGGCCATAGTCGGGAAGATTATGGCCTTTTGATGCTTTCATCTATATTCATTTTAGAAAAATCAATTTCCAGGTCATCATAAATATTTGCTTTTACTTTATCAGAAAAGCGATAGATGACGGGCATTTCATCCTGCTCCAGATGATATACGACCAGTGCTCTTTTGGCTGGGTCGATAATCCAATAATCTCTGACACCGGCTTCCATATAAATGGTTAATTTGGTATAATAGTCCATTTTTTTGCTGCTTGGTGATACAATTTCGATGACCCAGTCCGGAGCACCATGGCAGCCTTTTTCATCCAGTTTATCTTTATCACAGATGACAGAGATATCCGGTTCTACGTAGGTATTTGATTTTTTATCTAAAAAGACAGCAAAAGGAGCCGGGTAGACTTTGCAAATGCCTTTTTTTTGCTCAATGTAATTGTAAATCTTTGCATGTAAGAAACTTAATATCTCCTGATGGAGTGGACTTGGAGGGGCCATGAAAAAAATTTGTCCTTTGACTAGTTCGGCTCTCTTCCCATCAGGAAGAGCATAAATATCATCTATGGTATAAATTCTTTCTTTTGGTAATGGCATAAAATCACTCCTTTTGCGAATTTATTGATTTTCAGCTGTATCTCTATTTTATCAGAAAAAACCGGATGCTACAACAGTGGACTTTTTAATTGTGCATACTCTTCCTCCGATACTGCCTCACACCATTCAGTGGCACCCTCCGCTCCCGGTACCTCAATTGCCAGTTATTTCTGCATCCCAGTTCAAAGGTTACATTGAAAATGCCAACCTGATTTGTGGATATCGGAGCAAGGTAACTTTGTCCCACAAAATATTTTGCAAATGCATCATTGGGTTCTCCAATTGGAAAGACCATTGATTTTGCATGTGCTCTCATGGCTGCATCTTCAGATGGCTTAAGTTCTCTTGCCGTATTTCCAAATCCACTGCCTCATTGCATCCTCTGCAAAACTGGGGTATCCTTGAAGTGGAGGTGGTACCTATTTTGTAATTATGATTGCGATAGCGAAAATGACGCCGGATTCTTTCAGAAAAGATACGTTCAAAGCAAAAAGAAAACTATTGGATGAGATATGGTCAGGCGATACATTTGGAGTGGCAGAGATTATTCGATTTAGTCCAAGTGCATGTAATTTACAGCCCTGGATCGTAGAAAGCAATGACAATACTCTTACTGTTTTTCGCTATAAACAGCCTGGAAAGCGAGGAATTATGCCTGCTGATAAAGTTTCATTTTATAATAGAATTGATATAGAAGTGATGATAGAAGCTGTCAGAAATACCTGGCAGCTTCTTTTTTCTCCAATATTCAGACATATGCTTTTTCATAAAATACTTTGTATTTTCTGTAAAATATCATTGACAAATATATCGGATGCTGATATATTGATATTACGATATATCGTTGGACGATACATCGAGAAAAGATATATCGACAACAGATATAAAAGGCTTGATTCGAGTAATAAAAGTAATAATAGATTTTGAAAGGAGAGATAGAATGGCGATGAACGAAACACCGCTGACAGAAGCATTTTATTATATTCTGTTAGCTCTTAGAAAACCAAATCATGGATACGGAATTATCCAGGAGGTGGAAGAACTAACATTGGGCCGGGTTCAGTTGGGACCGGGTACTTTGTACGGAGCACTTTCCACCTTGCAAAAAAGAGCCTGGATTGAGATCTACAGTGAAGATGAATCTTCACGAAAAAAGAAAGAATATATTATAACACCGGAAGGCAGGAAAGCTTTTGAAAAAGAAAGGGAACGGCTGAAAGAACTTGTAAACAATGGAAAGCTGATGGAGGAATCAGAGGATGGTCAAATTTAAATTATATTTTGATAAAGATAAGGAAACAAAGTGGCTCAATGAAATGGCAAATAAAGGCTGGGCAATGACCGGTTTTTTTGCCGGTTTTTATACATTCGAACCATGTGAACAAGGAGAATATACGTATCAGATTGATTTCGGCAACCGATTTTTTTCCGTTACCGATGATTACCGGGATTTTATGGCAGATGCCGGTATTGAAATCGTTCAGACCTGGGGATTTTGGGTCATCCTTCGTAAACGAACCGCAAAAGGTGATTTTGAACTTTATACAGATGTGGAGTCTCAGATTGAACATTACAGGAAAATCCAAATTATGTTCAAAGTAGTTACGGTTATTGAACTGATTTGCTTCTTTACGGAACTGTTTGCAGCAGTTCAGTCTCAAAGTCATATCTTTTATGGATGCGCCTTTTTCATTCTTGCTTTCGTCGTAGCATTCATGAGTATTACATTCCGCACAGGAGACATCATCCACGAACTGAAAGAGCGGCAGACAGGAATCGAAGAACCACGAAACAGAAATATATCGGTTTTTCTTCCTATCGGACTTTTGTGCAACAGCGTTGCCCTGCTTATTCAGGATTCCGTTTCCGAGTACATCAAACTGCCGATTCAGGTGATTGCAATTATTTTTATGCTGATCGGAATTTATAAAACAGCTCAAAAGAGAAAAAATAATTTGTGATATGGAGAAAAGAGGATTATGGATAAAAAAATGATTTGCGGTATTTTATTAACAGTGATCGGCCTGGTGTTTTCAGCCTTATGCTTTATCAATGGAATATTAAATCCATGGGAATATAATGGAATTTCAGGATTATTAGGTTCTTTGATGGGGACACACACCCTGATTCCTTTTATTCTTTCACTGGTTGTAATGATTGTGGGATTGGTCATATGTTTTTGGAGAGCGTTTCGAAAAGAAAAGTAATATTATTTGTGTGTTTTATGATAATACATTTTTATAGTAATCTTTTAAATAGGGAGGGAAGAAGCAGCCAGACAAAAAGAGATGGAAAAGGCAATCAGGCTCTTAGAGATAAATACATTAGTGGGGAGTTTGATCGAAACCATTACCTTCCAAATAAAGGGAAGGAGATGGGAACAGAAGAAAATGATGAAATGTGTTTTCTTATTGAACAGATCAGAGGCTGTTAGTTGCCTCTAATACGGGCAGTATTTCCTTTCCCCTGCTAATAAGATTGGCAGAACAGAATACAAAGGTTATTTTCTGCGACCGAAAAAAGAGTGCGGTCTGGAGACCAAATTGTGAAAATGAAAATTCTCCGGCAAACAGACCTTCTTCAAATACTGGGATTACAGTACTTCTCTGGGTATCCATCATTGTAACAGAAAGAATCCTTATAATTTTTCCTGTGATTTAATGGAGCCATTTCGGCCTTTTGTGGATAGAATTGTATATAAACATCAAGGATGTGAATTGGACTGGGATTACCGGCAGGAATTAATCGGATTGCTTTACAGCGAGTGTATTTACAATAAAAACACAACAACTTCAAGAAGTAATAAAATATAGCTATAAAAATAGAGAGGAATAAGAAAAATGTGTACAAGTATTATTTCAAATAGGAAAAAGACGATTGTTGGCTGGAATCTGGATATTCTGGATATGGAGTATCGGGTTTCTGCTTCAGATGCAGGTGTTTTTATTGAAATCAATGATGCAAAGGAAGGTTGGCTTCCGTTATTTGGTGCCAATTCACGGGGGGATTTTGTTGGAATGCCAACTTGCTGGCCCTTTGATGAAAGAAGTAATCCGACGGAAGACGGCCCAAATGTGATTATGTTGGATATTGATTTGCTTTTGCAAAAGAAAACCTTATCGGAAATCAAAGAAATTGTGGAAAAAGAACCGGTCAGCAGTGTTCCGGGTGTGACATTCATGTCCTCCCTTTCCGACAAGGATGGAAATGTGCTGCAGATGATTCCGGGACAGGGAATCAGGTACTGTCCAAAACCAAAGTATCAGGTATTGACCAATTTTTCCCCATTTAAAATGGATGCAGAGAAACATCCGTGGATGGGCTGGGATCGCTATCAGACTGCAATAAGAATGTTGGAGGAAGCAACCGATGACTTTGATGTTTCGGATTGTTTTCAGATTTTAAAGGCAGTTTCCCAGGAAGTGTGCCCAACGGTCGTCTCCATGGTGTTCGATGTGACGGAAATGACGGTATATTGGTGTGAGCAAAGGCGGTGGGATCAGGTGCAGAACAAAAAATTTCATTGATCCATGCTGAAATAAAAGATAGCACAAATTCAGAAGTACAGCTCGTATTACATCTCTATAATGGAATCTTGTAAAGGAGAGATGTAATTATGGACATGAATCAAATCAGAGAAAACAAACTTAAGTCTATTCTTCAGTTTTCAATCCCAAGTATTATTGCAATGCTTTTAGAAACGGCAATCACCATAACGGATGCTTATTTTACCGGAAACTATGTAGGGGAAGATGCCCTGGCAGCAATTAATTTGGGACTGCCCATTCTTTATTTTTACCTGGGCATTGGGCTATGTGTAGGTGTCGGAGGAACAGTGATTTGCGGAAGGCTGCTCGGAGCAAAGGAAAAACGCAAAGCGTCTGAAATATTTTCGCAAACGATTGTAACAGCTGCGGTGATCTGTATAGCAGCATCGATTGTAATATTGGGATTGTTCACACCTATCTTAAAAGTATTGAGGGCAGACGGAAATTTGTCTGTTTATTTCATCGGGTATTATAAAATCATGCTTTTCACTTACCCATTGATGATTATCGGAACCATATTTGGAATGTTTATCCGTATAGACGGAAAGCCCCAGGCGTGTATGATTGTGAGCATCATAAGCTGTATTCTGAATGCATTTCTTGATTATGTTCTGGTGGGCAGATTTGCAATGGGAGTACAGGGAAGTGCGATTGCTTCCCTTATCGTACAGTTGATTGCGGTAATTGTGCAGTTTATGTATTTTACCAGACCATCATTGGGTATAGGTTTCAGGCGATATAGATTTGACAAAGCGGCGAATAAAGAAACCCTTTTCAATGGTTCGTCAGAATTTATCGGGGAGATGGCAAGTGCGATATCTATGTTTGCATTTAACTATGTGCTGATGAAATATGTCGGAACAGAGGGTGTCGCTGCATTCACGATTCTTGGGTTTGCAGTATATGGATACAGCATGATTGCAATCGGTTTCGGACAGGGATTGACTTCTCTTGTAAGTATTTGCTGGGGTGCTAAGGAAAGGAAAACGGCAATGCAATTGCGCATGATAACAAATAGGATATTATTCGGAATAGGTACTTTGTTTGCAGTATTCTTTTTCCTGTCAGGAAGAAAATATGCCGGTATATTTGGATGCAGCAGCGGTGTGATGGAAATGGTATCCACAGGCTTTCGGTTTTACGCCGTTACCTTTCTGATCATGGGATATGATGTGATAAACTCCATGTATTTTACCAGTTGTGGGGATGCTTTCAGCTCGGCACTGATATCGTCTCTAAGAGGAATCATACTTCTTCTTGCATTTACATTTATCTTCCCGGCGATATGGGGAATGACGGGAGTATGGATGGTTGCTCCGGCTACAGAAATCCTGACGGCACTTGTTTCGATATGGCTGATTGCAAAACAAAAGAAGAGCAAGGAAAGCAGGTGATTGGCATTGGAAGAAAAAGACAGTACTACGATTCGAAATGCAGCGATCAACAAAGCGATTAATTATATATTTGAACATATCGATGAGGAGATAACGGTAGATGATGTGGCCAGACATTGTTCTTATTCAAAATATCATCTGATGCGAATGTTTAAAGAAGATACAGAGGAAGCCTTGTATCAGTTCATAAAACGTATTCGCCTGGAAAGGTGTGCCTGGAAGCTAAAAGTAGAGAAAGAAAAAAGCATTACAGAAATCGGTGTGGATTATGGATACTCGTCTTCTAATTTTGCAACGGCATTTAAGAAGCATTTGAACATAACTCCGGCTGATTTCAGGAAACACAGTGAACAGATGGTGGAGCGGAGTTCTTTTTCCCATGGAATATCTCTGGATGAATTAGAAGAGTCAGAAAACCTGATTACAGTCGAGCACCTTAACAGTTTTATGGTTGTGTATGAGCGAAAGAAAGGCAATTATCATCATTTACCGGAGGAATGGTGTAAGTTTATTAAAAAGTATGAACATCTGTCTTCAGAAGATACGCTTTATATTGAATGTACGATCGATGATCCGACCATTACGGATGAGGACAGATGCATGTACGAACTGTGCCAGACAATTTCACCGGATCACCCGTCGCTGAAAGAGGACTCAGGTATCTTTACCCATACATTTGAAGGCGGGAAATATGCAGTTTATCATTTTAGGGGATTTCCGCAATTTCTCTTTATGGTATATCAGGAGGTGTTCTGCAGGTGGCTTTCAAAAACCGGAAATCAGCTTGATCAAAGGCCAATCCTGGATATCTATCGAAACGTAGGTGATGATGGATACATGGAAATTGATATTTGTTTTCCGTTGAAATGAGAAGAACTTTATGCCGGAAATCATTTTTGATTCTTAATTTCCGGAAAAATTACCTTGATAAGTCTGCCGATACTCTCTTGGAGTACAAAGATAAAATTCTTTGAATTTTTTTGCAAAGTATGCTGGAGAATCAAAGCCACATTCCTCTGCAACAACAGAAATATTTTTATCCGGATACCTGATTAGAGTAGAAGCACTTTGAATCAGTCGGTATTTCAGTAGATATTGAATAGGTGACTCTCCAATTACTTTCGCATGGGAATTCCAGCTTACAAAGTGATCGTCTCACAAGAAAATTTGGAACAGGTAAAGTTACAGCAGTCAGTGTTGGAATCACAGCATTTGCGCTATGGGGCTTTTCCGCCAGCCATAGTTTTATTATGTTATGTGTATGGGCAATCCCTTATGGTCTCGGTGCAGGCAGTGTAGATGCCTCTTTAAATAATTATGTTGCACTACATTATGCCAGCAAGCATATGAGCTGGCTGCATTGTATGTGGGGAGTAGGCGCAACGCTTGGACCCTATATCATGGGTGCTGTGCTTACTGGTGGTGCTCCATGGAACAAAGGATACCGAATTATTTCCGTATTGCAGATTGTACTTACTGCGATTCTGATATTCAGCCTTTCGAAATGGAAAGAACAAAACAGATCACTGGAAGAATCGACCGGTGGAAGGGTACTCTCATTGAAGGGGATTCTTATGATTCCGGGTGCGAAGGCAATCATGGTCTGCTTCTTTTGTTATTGTGCGCTCGAACAGACGGCTATGCTCTGGGCAAGCAGTTATCTGAATCTGGCAAAGGGTGTAGATGCAAAAACAGCCGCTTCATTTGCTGGTATGTTTTGCATCGGCATTACGATCGGTCGTGGAATCAACGGTTTTATTGCCATGAAATTGAAAGACAGACAGATGATCCGTATGGGACAGGCTATTATTCTATCCGGAATTATAGTGATGATACTTCCTTTCGGAAAAATTGTTTCACTGATCGGGTTTTCGCTGATTGGATTGGGCTGTGCGCCTGTATATCCTTGCGTTATTCACTCCACACCGGAGCATTTTGGAGCAGAACGCTCGCAGGCAATTATAGGTGTTCAGATGGCAAGTGCTTATATCGGAATATGTCTCATGCCGCCGTTGTTCGGCTTAATTGCCAATCACATATCCATTAAACTATTGCCGTTCTATTTGTTGATTTTGCTTGTAATGATGGTGTATACCCATGAAATATTAGAAAGGAAGGTGCATGATGAAAGCTGATTATCATATTCATACAGAGTTCAGTGACGACTCTGATTACGCTATGGAAAATGTAGTAAAAGATGCCATCACGATGGGATTAGATGAGATCTGCTTTACTGACCATGTAGATTATGGCGTTAAAAAAGACTGGGATGAACCGGGTGAAATGATGTATCGTAAAGGCGGAGCAAGTGAGCCGGAGAAAATACCATTGGTAAATGTCAATTATCCAATCTACTATGAGACATTTAAGGAAATGCGGGCGCAATATGATGATAAGATTAATTTAAAACTTGGCCTGGAATTTGGCATGCAGGCACATACAATTGAAAAGTATGAAAAGCTGTTCGAAAGATTTCCTTTTGATTTTATCATTCTCTCTGTTCATGAAGTGGAGGATAAAGAGTTCTGGACTCAGGATTTTCAACATGGCAGGACACAGCAGGAATATAATGAACGCTACTACGAGGAATTATTATATCTTGTTCAGAACTATCACAATTACAGTGTATTAGGTCATATGGATATGATTACCAGATATGATAATGCAGGTGTATACCCGTTTGAAAAATTAAAATCGATACTTACTAAAATTTTAAGAACGGTAATTGCTGACGGAAAAGGAATTGAGATAAATACGTCCAGCCACAGATATGGCTTGTCCGATCTTACTCCTTCGCGAGATATTTTAAAATTGTATCAGGAATTAGGGGGAAGCATACTCACCATTGGAAGTGACAGTCATAAACCGGAACATCTGGGAGCGTTTCTTGATGAAACAAAGAAGGAATTAAAAAAACTGGGATTCAAAGAATTTTGTACTTTCAATAAAATGAAACCGGTATATCATCCATTATAAGTTACAGAAAGTAGAAGAAGAAAAATAAATTTTCATCAATAAGAAGGGAAAAAGGTAATCAATCAATGAAAAAGGTAATCAATAAATTATCCACAGTAAAGGCCCGAAAACCCTTTATTTTAAAGGAAAAATCGGGATGACAGGATTTGAACCTGCGACCTCATGACCCCCAGTCATGCGCGCTACCAAACTACGCCACACCCCGATGGAAAAGAGCAGATGCTCTTTTCTTTTTTTATATATGTATATGATTACAACTGTATTATGATGCCAGAGTCAAATATCATCATGCAAGCATGAAATGTATGACCTTTTGCCCCTCGCCTCATCTATTATACTAAAAAACATTCAGTTTGACAAGAAGCTTATGCATGCTTCTTCCAAGAGGCATTTCCAGAATTTCTTCCTCCGTAAGAACCTGGAAGAGAAGCAGCATGGTGCCGTAGATGATCAAAGCAACCAGGAATGCAAGAATGAAACTGATTAAGGTGATATTGGTTACATACATCATCGCCACATAAATGATTTTACATCCGATTCCCATAATGGCGGCACAAAGAGCAGGGAGAACGAAGGTTGTTTTGACTTCCTGTTTATAGCCTAATGCTTTGCCGATGGAGCGCCAGTTTAAAATACAGACAACCAGGGCAAAGGTTACATTGCCGATGACAAGGCCGGTGACGCCAAGATTCATGAACTGGAGCATAATGACTACCAGAACCACATGGATGCCCAGAGAAATTGCCGAGTTGATAACGGACAGTTTCATCAGGTCAATTCCCTGTAAAATGGCACTGCTGACAGTGGACAGGGAGAAGAAGACGATGGCAATGGATCCGATGGTGAGACATTTGACAGCCAGTTTTCCTGCAGCAGGGAAGAGGATGGCGAGAATTGGTTCTGCAAGGACACTCATTCCCACAAAGGAAGGAATGGCAATTAGCATATTAAATTTTATTGTAGAACGAATCTCGTGTTGGACAGCATCATCGTCTTTTTTGATTCTGGACGCTACAATGGTAGGAATTGCGGAAGTGCCGAGGGCAGATGCAATTGCTACAGGAACATTGGTAAGGAGCCGGTAATAACCGGAGTAAATCCCATATAAAGATTGTATTTTAGAAGATAAAACACCTTTTGCTCCGATAATATGGGAAAATAAGGAGCTGTCCAAAGTTCCGCTGATCTGATAAACGGTTTGGCTTAAAATAACAGGAATGATAGTAAGAATCATAACCTGGAAAATATTCTGGTAACTGTCCACTTCTGTAGTTTTATCCCGACGAATCTGTCTTCTGAAGATAGGGCGGTACATACCGTACACGACAATCAGGAACAGGAAGGAAGCCAAAGCACCCATAAAAGTACCTGTTGTACCACCGGCTGCCGCATAGGCGGAAACCTGGGGATCAGACACATAGCGGTGTACAATATAAGCAGGTAAGGCAACGCTGACAATAGCGTTGATGATCTGCTCGATGATCTGGGAGATGGAAGTTGGGATCATTGTTCCCTGGCCCTGGAATAAACCTCGAATAACCCCCATAACGGAAAAGACAAAAATCGTTGGTGCCAAATGACGAAGAGGATAAGCCATGGCAGGAGTTGCAAAAATATATTTAGCAATCAGGTCGGAACCAAAAAAGAGGATTGCCGACATCAGGCCGCCTGCGACAATAGCAAATGTAAGAGAACATAACATGATCCGCTTCACATTTTTATATTCTTTCAATGTGATTTTTGCAGATACCATCTTGGATACTGCAAGGGGAAGACTGTAAGACGATAAAATCAGGCCCAGATTATAAATCTCGAAAGCCATGCTGTAAAGCCCCATACCGGATTCTCCAAGGATGTTGTTCATCGGGATTCGGTAGACCAGCCCAATGACCCGGACGATCAGTGAGGCAGCAGCAAGAATACTTCCCTGTACTAAAAAATCATTTCCTTTGTTTTTTTTACTCATAAGTGTAACCTCGAAAATATTTTGATACATAAAAAGGAACCGGATGAACCGGCTGTGAAAATTTACAGAAGTAAATACTAGCTATTTTAAGTCAGTGTAACACAGTCAGTAAGCAAAAATCAATATTTTAGCTTGAAGAATTTGCGAAAACAGTGTAAGATAGAAAAACATGCAGGTAAGGTTGAAAAAAGTGAGGGTTAAATCATGAAAAAATATATGATATTTATGATCGTTTGTTTGTTTTTCCTTGGATTGACAGGATGCAGCGGCAAGTCAGAGGAAGCATCTACAGCGGTAACAGAAGAGACGGTGATTCTTCCCGGAGGCGGGACCAATAATGTCTATGTGATTACAGCAAATAAAAAAGATGATTTTTCGAAAGCAGAGCTTCAGGCAGCAGGAGCTGTGATTGAAGAGGCAGGGTACATTGTAAAAGCCCGTTATCATGGAGGAAAAGAAGAGACTCAGACGAAACTGTTAAAAGGGGCTTGCGGACAGAAACCAGCAGCGATTGTTTGCGATTATCTGGAAAGCAGCCAATTGGCAGAATGTCTTACCATTGCAAAAGAAGCCGGAATTCCGGTCTTTTTAATAGGGGAAGAGACAGAAGGGACAAATGATGCCGCGTTGATGATTCAGACAGATCGAAGCGATGGAGAAGAGACGGGAAAAGAAGCCGGAGAACAGGTTGTAAAATATCTGGCAAAGGAATAAAGAAACTATGAAAGAGGATGTTGCAAAACGTGGTGAAAACTGAATAATTTTACCACTGGAGCATAGCTCATTCGGTATTCATACGCGAAAAGGGGTTGTTGCAAAGTAAAGATATGATATCTTTACTTTGCAACCCCCCTTTTCTTTTAGAGGTAGCCTCCGTCCATACGGATGACCTGACCGGTCAGATAGTCGGGAGCAGTGAGAAGATGCTCGATCATAGCCGCAGCTTCTTCTACCCTTCCAAAGCGGCCGGCAGGAATTTCTTCTTCCAGGGCTTTTCTTTCTTCCGGGGAAAGAAAAGCATTCATCGGAGTGTCAATGACGCCAAAAGAGATCGCGTTGACCTGGATGTTGGAAGGGGCAAGTTCCTTTGCCAGAGCTTTGGTGAAACTATTGACTCCGCCTTTAGAAGCAGAGTAGGCAACCTCACAGGAAGCACCGCTTTCGCCCCACATGGAAGAGATATTGATGATTTTTCCTGCTTTTTCGGAAATCATATGAGGAACAGCCAGGCGGCAGATATAAAACAGTGAACTTAAATTGGTCTGAATCAGTTCGTCCCACTGAGAACATGACATATCTGTCAGAAGGCCGACATGGGAAATGGCAGCGTTATTAATGACAGCATCCAGTCGTGGGAAATGACGGAAAATATCTTCCATCATACAGGATACAAATTCTTTGTCTCCGCAATCGCCAAAATAGGTAAGAATCCGGCCTTCATAAGAGGAAAGTTCCTGCTCTGCCTTTACTAGACGTTCCAGACTGTGACCGCCGCAGATGGCAAGATGACAGCCTTTGGAAGCAAGAAGGCGGGCAGCAGCAAGACCGATTCCGCTGGTAGCTCCGGTAATTAAAATATATTTCATCGCGTGTGTCCTTTCTTTTCATTCTTATTTTATGTCCAGTATAACAATGGAATTTTTTTTTGTAAAGGCTGATAGAAAATAAAAAAAGAAAAGGAAATATTGTGAAAAAGTCACAAAAATATTCGAATATTTAGTTGCAATTATAGGTCTGGTTTGCTATACTAAAGTGTAAAAAATATTTATGGGTAAATGAATTAAGGAGGAATAGACGAATGAATGATAAGAAGAATAATCCTGCAGTACGTATGCTGTTAAGGATTCTTATTTTTTTGTTGCTTATGGTCTTAACTTTTCTTCTTTCTTATTTTGGTGTGAGTAAGTGGTACACAAATCGTTTGGATAAAAAAGATGCGGCAGAGAAGAAAGCAGAAGAAAAAACAGCACAGGTTCAGGCAGAAGAAAGTGTGAAAAACTGCAGTTTCGCGATGCTTTATTTAGACAACCCGGATACAGAGGAAGTAGATTATTGTGCTCTTCGGGTATTTAATCAGATGAACTGTGAGATGAGTGTGTTTATGATTCCATCTGACAGCGAGGTAACTTTATCTTCTGATCTGCAAAAAGAATTGTCGGAAAAGGCCGATGGTTCGGTGGAACAGAATATGAAGTTGAAAGATCTCGGTGCCTGTTACAGTGATACAAAGACAAAATATGAGATGATTACGAAGGTGATGCAGGAGCTGATCGGCGGTGTGTCGATTGATTCGTATGAAGCACTGGATTATGATGGACTGATTCAGGTTGTTGATCTGGCAGATCCGGTAACAGTGAAGGTAAATGAGATGGTAACCTATGTGGATGAGGATGGAGAGACCTATAAGCTGACTCCGGGACAGGAACATGAGATTGATGGAAGACGAGCTCTTGGAATTCTGACTTATACGGACGGATTTGGTTCCGGGGATGGAGGAAGGATTGAGAGAAGCTCTGATTATTTAATGGAATATGTGACATCCATTACAACCAGTTATAATAAGACCCAGATGAGTGAATACTTATCTCAGTATTGTAAACTGATTGTGACCAATGGTACGATTAATGACGCAAGCACTTATGTGGAAGAATGTCTAAAATTAAACGAAGAAAATCTTTCTTTCTATACCCTCAAGGGTAGTCAGAAAGAAGATACTTATCTGTTGGATTCTTCTAGGATTCAGGATGATATTAAGATTCTGATGGGAGAAGATGCATTTGAATTGGCAACAACAGAGAGTCAGGCAGAGACTACAACGGCTGCGGAGGCAAAGAGTACCGAGGCAGAGGAGGAGCAGGAAGAGGAGACTAGCCTGATTTCTTCAAAGGACAAGACGATTACGATTTATAATGGCGCTTATATTAATGGACTGGCAGGTAGATGGAGAGATAGATTACAGGAAGATGGATATCAGATAGAAGGAATTTATAATTATTCCGGCGGAACAAGAGATAACGGCAAGATTATCGTGTCAGAAGAAGGCATGGGAGTAGATCTTCAGAA
Organism: Lachnospiraceae bacterium; assembly: GCA_022766905.1. Lineage (GTDB taxonomy): Bacteria > Bacillota > Clostridia > Lachnospirales > Lachnospiraceae > SIG292. The sequence goes on along the minus strand of JALEPU010000178.1, from coordinate 7,792 downwards.
AGAATATTTCCCGAATGCAGAGATCGAAGTCGGTGTTCCGGAAGAAGGTGTTGATATTCAGATAATTTTAGGAAGATCTGAGGACTTTTAGTATGAGAGAACAGAGAAAGGCAGAACGGATTCGTATACTGGGTGCACCGGTAGATCCAATCAGAGTTGACAGGGCAATGAACCTGACAAGCCATTATCTGGAAAAGAATAAATTTGAATATATCGTATTTGTAAATACCGCAGCTGCAATTTACAGTCAGGAGTCAGAGGAATTTGCTGAATTTTTAAATCAGTCTGTACTGGCACTGCCGGGGGATAAAAATGTGGAGAATGCCATTGAAGAGAATCTGAGAATCGGTGAAGATCATTTATATCAGTCTGAATATTTTGGCAGGTTGTTTCATAAGCTGAACCGAATGGGAAGCTCAGTGTGTATACTCCATGAGAAAGAAGACATTGCTGTGCTGGAAGAGAAGTTTACGAAGCAGTTCGAACGGCTGCATGTAGAATTCTTTTTATGGCAGGAAGAGGAAAATCAGGATCGGCTTGTAAATGAGATTAATATTCTGGCACCTTCTCTTTTGCTAATCTGTGGAGATTATCACAGAATCTATTCCTTTATGAAAGACTATGGCAGCAAGATTAACGCAGGTCTTTGTCTGTGCATGGAAGAGATGGCGGAAGGCTCTGCGGGAAAGGTTCCGGCCTGGGTAGAGAGATTTCATCTTCAAAGCTTGTATTACTGGCTCTACGAGAAACCAAAACTTGCCTGGAAAGACAATCTTTTTCAAAAAAAGTTAAAAGAAACCAATGAGCAGATGGCAGAAAATCAGCCGGACAAACCAAAAGAGGCAAATGATCAGAGAGAAGATTGGAATGAATAATTATTGGAATTTTATAAAATTATTATAAAAATTATACATTTTCGTTTATTTACTCTTTTCATTTTTGGTGATTTATTATAGAATACTATTTAGAAGGAAATGTTACTCAATCAGGTGTAAAAAAACAAAGGGAGTGAGTTGAGATGATTTCAAACCAGATATTGCAAGACACAATCGATGGTATTAAAGGAATAACAAGAGTGGATTTATGTGTTATGGATACAGAGGGGAAGCCATTGGCTTCTACTTTGGATAATGTAGAAGAATATGAAAGTGCAGTGCTGGTGTTTGCTGAATCTTTGGCAGAGAGCCAGGCATTACAGGGATATCAGTTCTTTAAGGTATTTGATGAGAATCAGCTGGAGTATATTGTCCTGGTAAAAGGTGAGACAGATGATGAATACATGATCGGTAAGATCGCTGCATTCCAGATTCAGAATCTTTTAGTAGCTTATAAAGAGCGTTTTGATAAAGATAACTTTATTAAGAATCTGCTTTTGGATAACCTGCTTCTGGTTGATATTTATAATCGTGCCAAGAAACTTCACATCGAGACAGATGTACGAAGAGTCGTATTTATTATAGAGACACAGCATGAAAAAGATAACAATGCATTAGAGACAGTAAAGAGTATTTTCTCAGCAAAGACCAAAGATTTCATTACCGCTGTTGATGAGAAGAATATTATTCTTGTCAAAGAAGTGAAACCGAATGAGAATTATGAAGATCTGTTCAAGACAGCGCAGGTGATTGTTGACATGCTGAACACAGAGGCTATGACCCAGGTACATGTTGCATTCGGTACGATTGTTAATGAGATCAAAGAAGTATCCAGATCCTACAAGGAAGCAAAGATGGCCCTGGATGTAGGCAAGATTTTCTACAGTGACAAGACTATTGTTGCTTATAGCAAACTGGGAATCGGACGTTTGATTTATCAGCTTCCTCTTCCTCTTTGCAAGATGTTCATTAAGGAGATTTTTGAAGGACGTAATCCGGATGACTTTGATGAGGAGACCTTGATTACCATTAATAAGTTCTTTGAGAACAGCCTGAATGTATCTGAGACATCCAGACAACTTTATATTCACCGTAACACGCTGGTATACAGACTGGATAAGCTGCAAAAGAGTACCAATCTGGATCTTAGAGTATTTGAGGATGCCATTACATTTAAGATTGCTTTGATGGTTGTGAAATACATGAAATACATGGAAACAATGGATTTCTAGATGAAACATTACGGGGCAGGGGAGAGGAACCTCTGTCCCTTTCCTATGCAGAAAGGATGACAGTATGAACAGGAAAAAGAAACTTGGCCTGGCGGTCCTGCTGATTCTGCTTGCTGCTTTAGCAGGATTTGGCTGGACCTATGTCAAAGGGAAGGATCAGACAACGGAAAAGAAGTTGTCTTCGATTCGTATGCTAATCGATCAGTATTATCTGGAAGACACAGAGGATACAGAATTTGAAGAAGGTATTTACAAAGGGTATGTGGAACAGCTTGGAGACCCTTATTCTGTATATTATACAAAAGAAGAGTACAAAAAGCTGGTAGAAGAGGACTCCGGTCATTATGAGGGAATAGGCATTGTAGTGTCTCAGAATATTGAGACAGGGAAAATAACGGTTACTCGTGTCTTTAAAGATAGTCCGGCGGCAAAGGCAGGAATTCAAAGGTACGATGTGATTTCCGCTGTGGATGGAGTGTCAACCGCCGATATGGAATTGACGGAGGTTGTGAAAAAAATCCGGGGCGGAGTAGGCGAGACCGTAGAACTTACTATTTTGCGAGATAACGAAGAACTTAAAATCGAATCAGAAAGAGGCAAAGTAGAGTCTCAGATGGTAGAATCCCAGATGATGGATGATCAGATTGGCTATATTGCTATCTATGAATTTATCAGTAACACCTATGAACAGTTCCATGAAGCTTATGAGGAACTGGAAGGTCAGGGGATGAAAGCACTTGTGCTGGATCTTCGTTCAAATCCGGGCGGGTTACTGGATCAGGTTCAGAAAGTAGCAGATGATTTTATTCCGGAGGGATCCGTTATTGTATCTACGGAAGATAAGCAGGGAAATAAAGAATATTTAAAAGCAGAGACATCGGATGAACTTGAGATTCCATTGGTGATTCTGGTAGACGGCTATAGTGCAAGTGCCTCCGAAATCCTGGCAGGTGCCGTAAAAGATTATCAGATTGGTACGCTGATGGGACAGACAACGTATGGAAAAGGAATCGTACAAAGAATCTTTCCATTATCAGATGGTTCTGCTGTAAAACTAACCATTTCCAAGTACTACACACCAAATGGAAATTATATTCATGAAAAAGGAATTGAGCCGGATATTGAGATTAAGGAAGAGTACGTCGAAGAAAAAGGCAATACCTTATCGGATGATACCTGGGTACAGGCAGCGGTCAAACAATTAAAAAAGAAAATAAAATAATCACAAAGACAGCCCCGTAATAAAAAGCAAATTTTTCGGAATTTATAAAAAGGTGTCATCTGGCAGTTACATGTACTACCGGATGGTGCCTTTTTCTCGCATAGGAAATAATTGTATAAAAAATTTATTTTTGATCTTCATAAGTGATTTTATAATGGCGCAGGTAAGCCAGCATATTTTCATCAAAAGCGGTTTCTAACCGTTTGTCCATAGTAAAAGTACGATAAGAAACACCGGTTGTACAAAGCAGGACATTGTGATCGTAATGAATGTTAAAAAATAAACCGTTGATGTTTTCCCGAGATAGTGGTAGATTGTATTTGACAAGCAGGTTGTCAATATTAGAATCGGAAAGCATAAGGATTAATTTCATAGAAAGAGGTGTTTTGTGGCCTTTTATCATGGAAAAAATCTGAGGCTTTATCTTTGCCCAGCTGATATATTCTTTGTTCGGAAGCAGTTCCAGTTCATCACTGTTAAAAAAATCAGAGTTCAGATGTCCGTCTATGTGACAGGTAACAGCAGTTTTGATGGAAGCTTCCCACAGATAAAAGGGATGGAAGGTATCTTCCAGAAGTAGATGGTTCATAAATTCTTTGACATCCCGAATTTGTATGGATAACATGAAAAACTCCTTTCGTTTGATGAAATATCAGCTTCATTTTATCATAAAATGATGCCCGGGTCAAAAGGTCATGCATTTCATGCTTGCATGATTACTCATGACTATGGGAGTCGTAAGCATCATGGGGCAAAAACTATTGCCCCAACATCATAGAATAGCACAGGAGGTTCTTATGGAACAATTTTTGAACTTATTAAAAAACAGCGGTTCTCCCTATCAGGTCGTGGAATGCTGTAAAAGCAGGCTTTTCGAAGCAGGCTTTGAAGAACTTAAAATGGAACATCTGTTGATGCCGGGATTGGGCGGAAAATATCTGATCAGCCCTTATCCGACGATGCTCATTGCATTTACCATGGGAGAGAAAAGAAACTTTATTCAGAAAATCAGACTGGCGGCTGCCCATACGGATCAGCCATGTTTTCGGGTAAAACCAAATCCACAGATGGAGTCAAAGGGTTATTTGAAGGTCAATGTAGAGACCTATGGATCTCCCATTCTTTCTTCCTGGATGGACCGCCCCCTGGCATTAGCAGGAAAAGTAGTATTAAAAAGTGAGCGGGTATTTTCACCAAGAGTGGAACTATTTGACAGCAAACGGCCGGTTGCAGTGATTCCGAATCTGGCCATTCATATGAACCGGGATGTAAACAAGGGAGTAGAGTTAAATAAACAAAAAGATATGCTTCCTCTTGTGGCAATGCTTTCTGAAAAGTGGAATCAGAATGACTTTTTCCTGTCTTATCTGGCAAAGGAATTAAAGGTAGAAAAAGAAGAAATTCTGGATTTTGATTTGTATTTTTATAATAGTGAGGAACCGGAATTTACCGGATTTGAGCAGGAATTTTTATCTGCTCCAAGACTGGACAACCTGGCTTCTGTAGCAGCGTTAGTGGATGGCCTGATTCATGGAACAAGAACAGAAGGCATCAATATGATTGCTCTTTATGACAATGAAGAAATCGGAAGCAGAAGCAAACAGGGAGCAGGAAGTAATTTGTTAAGTTCTATTTTAAGGTCTGTTATGAAGGGAAACGGAATGCTGGAAGGACAGTGCCTGGAATCCCTGGCCCACAGTATGTATTTATCCGTCGACGGGGCTCATGCACTTCATCCGAATGCACCGGAAAAATGTGATCCGACCAGCCAGCCAATTCTTGGAAAAGGGGTTGTTTTAAAAGTAAGCGGGACACAAAAATATGCGACAGACAGTGAAATGATAGGAAGTATGAAACAATTGATGGAAAAGTGGAAGATTCCTTACCAGACAGGAATTGACCGTTCTGATTCAGTGGGAGGAAGCACCATAGGACCGATTCTTTCTGCCGGCTTTCCGGTACCGGGTTGTGATCTGGGGGTTCCGATGCTTGCCATGCATTCGGCCAGAGAACTTATGGCAGTATCAGATTATGATAAATTAAAGCAATGTATCAAAGCATTTTTCTGTGAGTAGGAGAAAAGTCGGATAAAACAGGACAAATGTGAAATATTTTAGAAAATATAGAAAAACTTCTTTTCAATAGAGACCTTCTGTGTTATATTAATATCTGGTAATAAAAACTACATGATATAGAAATGAATACAGGAGGAGCTATGAGTTATTGTATTGTTTGTGACAGTTGTACCGATCTTACATCGGAAGATATAAAAAGAGGATGTTTTGCAATGGTACCTTTGACCATCCATGTAGATGGCAGGGATTTTATAGATGATGAGACCTTTGATCAACAGGAATTTTTAGAAGCTGTACGGAATAGTTCCGGGGAGCTTAAGTCTTCCTGTCCGGCACCTGAAGCGTATATGGAAGCTTATAGGAAAGCAGATGACATTTATGTTGTTACCTTATCTGCCAACTTAAGCGGTTCCTATAACAGTGCAATGCTGGCTGCCAAATTATACGAAGAAGAGTATGGAAGGAAGAATATCCATGTGGTGGATTCCTGTTCTGCTTCCAGTGGACAGTACCTGATTGCGATGAAGTTAGAAGAACTGGCAGGTTCCGGTATGGCTTTTGATGAAGTAGTTAAGGAAGTAGAAAGCTACAGGGATTCTATGGAGACTTATTTTACGTTAGAGACTTTAGAAGTCTTAAGGAGAAACGGAAGATTGAGCAAAGTGCAGGCAGTCCTTGCCAGTGCCCTGAATATTAAGCCTGTGATGGGGGCAACACCGGAGGGTGAGATTATTAAAAAAGCTCAGTCCAGAGGTATGAAGAAAGCTTTGACCAAGATGGCAGAACTGGTAGGAGAAGAGGGGAAAGATCTGGCATCAAAGACCGCCGTGATCGCTCATTGTAATTGCCTTTCCCGTGCGAGAGAATTCGAACAGATGCTTCTTTCCAAAGCACCGTTTAAAAAGACGAAGATTATAGATACTCATGGTATCAGCAGTTTGTATGCATGTGACGGAGGTATTATTTTATCCTTCTAGGTTGTTGGCGCTCCGAATAACCGGAATCAGTTGACAAATATTTATATCTGGGATAAAATTTGAAACAGATATAGATAAAAAGGAGCGGAAACGATGAAAATTGGAATTGGTAACGACCACGCAGCCGTTGATATGAAGTTTGAGATAAAGGAATATCTGGAAACGAAAGGATATGAAGTTGTAAATTTTGGCACAGATAAAAAGGAAAGCTGCAATTACCCTGAATTTGGAGAAGCAGTTGCAAAAGCAGTTGCAGAGGGAGAAGCAGATCTTGGAATTTTAATCTGTGGAACAGGAGTTGGAATTTCTCTGGCAGCGAATAAGATAAAGGGAATTCGCGCAGTTGTATGCAGTGAACCTGTGACAGCAAGGCTGTCAAAAGAACATAACAACACCAACATTCTGGCTTTTGGAGCAAGAATTGTTGGAATGGAGATGGCAAAATCCATCGTGGATGCCTGGCTGGATGCTAAGTTCCAGGGAGGACGTCATCAGACCAGAATTGATATGATTACTGCAATCGAAGAGAACCAATAAGAACAGTACGATAAGAATAGACCGAAGAGCCGGAAGTAAAAAGGCTATGGAAGCTTGGGCTGTCCATAGCCTTTTTCAACTTATTCAGGAAAGAGCTATTCTGAATTTATTTTTTAATATTCTATACAATTTTACGAGGAGGAAGAAAATGTCGGAAGAGAAAAAAGAGGGTTTAGGACAGAAATCTTCTCATAGTCATGATCATACGCATCACCACCATCATGGCCATGGTCATCATGGGCACAGTCATGGAGAAGGCGGGTTATCCATTGACTATTATGCTTATGCTTCCCGACTTCGAAGCGTAAATCCGGTGTTCAAGGTGGGATTTTCAGTTGCGGTGCTGATTCTTACCATCTGCCTGAACCAGCCGGCCGTATCACTATTTGTTATTTTATCAATGGGATTTTTGACCATCCAAAGAGGCGGAGTCGATTTTTTTGACTACCTTTCTTTGATGACAATTCCCATTGTATTTATGATTATGGGAAGTATTGCGATTGCCATTGGATTTTCGAGGCAGCCAATCGGACAATTTCATCTGAACCTGCACTTTTTTTATGTGTATTGTTCAGTGGAAAGTATCAAACAGGCTTTATTTTTAATCTTAAAAGCCTTTGGCGCAGTAAGCGCCATGTTTATGCTGACCTTATCCACTCCATCCAGTGAGATTATTTCGGCGTTAAAGCATTTTCATGTGCCAAAGTTGATTATTGAGCTGATGAATATGATTTACCGGTATATTTTTATTATGCTGGATACGCAGAGGAAGATGAAGAATTCAGCAGAGTCCAGATTGGGATATTGTGATTTTAAAACATCCTGTCTTTCCTTTGGGGGAATTGCCAGTAATTTGTTTATTGTATCATTAAAA
>JALEPU010000054.1 GCA_022766905.1 Lachnospiraceae bacterium | reverse complement strand
ACACCGCTTAACGAAATCAATTATTCAGTTTAGATACAAGAGCCACCTTGGGGCACCTTCCTTACGGAGGGTGCCCCAAAGCGAAGCTATTTTTTTTATTCTAGAACGATTTATTTGGTTTTGTATTCCTCAACCTGATTGGTTCCACTTTCTTTGTAAATCTTGCCTGTTTCCTGGTCTACATAAAATACCCCATATTTCTTTCCATTTCCCTGGGAAGTATCGTATACTTCAAATCGATACCCTTTTCGTGTAGAATCAGAAGAGTTGTAATTATGCAGGTCCCGGCTTTCATTTCGAACTTCATATTTGCTGGTAGAATCTGTTCCTCCGATTTGTTCCAGCAAATATTCATAGGCACTGTTGTAGTCACTATAATCGACTCCTGCCAGATCATCAACTGCATTACCTACTCCTTCCGCCACATCAGAAGCAGCATCTCCAATATTCTGGCCGACATTAGATTGATTGTCGTCATTTCCGGCAGATGTATTGGAAGTATTTGGATGACCGGTACTTTGATTAGCCTCCGGCATTACTGTGCCCCCTTCCATGGCTGTTCCATTGCCATTAGAAGTATTGTTTCTGTTTTGGTTTCCACAGCCGGTGTAAAGCATGGCAGCTGTTAACAGGCAAAGAACCATACATAATTGTTTCATTGTTTTTTGATTCATATCTACATCTCCTTTTTCATTGTGGAACTAGTATTTCCCGAAAAAGAAGATTTTATTATGAATTTTTTTAAGCCGGGTCTATACAGCCTGATTATATTTTTTCCTGAATCAGACCGGTACGATATGCTTTTAACAATTCTTCCAGATCATGAATTTTTTCTTTGATGTTCTTTCCTGTGTCTGTTTTGGCAACAGAAACTCTATTTGCACTTCTATGTACCACCTGGGTAGAAGAATGAATATCGACTCCTCGTTTTACCACATCTTCCATGGAGGTAAATGGTTCATGAGAAACCAGTGTCAAGCCGCGGGAATTAAAGATTAAGGTATATCCTGCAATTCCTGTTTTACCTTGATAAGCTTTTGAAAATCCTCCGTCAATGATCATGACACGTCCATTGCAGCGAATCGGTGATTCACCTTTTTTCAGTTCTACCGGCATATGGCCATTGATAATATGAGAAGATTTCGGATCCAGCCCAAATTCCTCTAAAATATGGTCTACGACTTCTTCATTTTCAATGAGCTGATAATAATAATCTTTTTTCTCTTGCTGCAGCTGTTTATCATCCAGAAAATAACGCTCAAAAGTTGCCATTTTTTCTTTTCCATAGACTGGAGAATTTTCGTTAGACCAGATATACCACAAAATGTCCTGTCCATAATAATGGTCTTCTTTATTATCCTGTTCATAATAACCTTTTCGTGCAAAATACTCCAGAACGTCGTAAAGTGCCTTACCTGAATAGGTGTATTTTCCGATTTTTACCTTTCGAAAACTTCCGTCTTCATTCAATGGCACACATCCATGATACAAAAGATTGGAGTTGCAAGCTAAATATAAGCTTCCATGGGCAAATAAGAAGCGGATATGTTTTTGCAGTTTTTCACAGTTTATAAAGGCTTTTTTCAAACGACGCATCAATGACTCTTCTTCCGGTGATAATTCATATGGATTGGCCGGATCGACAGTTGGGAAATTACAGTCTTTTAACTGATATTCTTTTCCTTCAATCGTTATGATTCCTGTTTCATAATTGATCTTATCCAGCAGATTTCGTTTTTCCATATTGAATTCCGGTCGTCTGTTGATCAATTGCCCTTCCAGCTTGAACTGAATGATGGAAATAGCTTTGTGCATCTTCATATTCAATTCGATTTCTTCTCTTTCCTGCTCTTCTTCTTTTGCATGAACAGAAAAACACAGGCAAGGATCGTCTTTATAGGTATCCAGGGCAAATCTTGCCAGTGGAATCAGATTGATTCCATACCCCTCTTCCAATACTGCAAGATTATTATAACGGGCAGATAAACGAATCACATTTGCTATACAGGCTTCATGACCGGAAGCAGCTCCCATCCAGACAACATCATGGTTTCCCCATTGAAAATCCACATTATGGTGTTTCATCAGATGATCCATAATAATATGAGCTCCAGGTCCCCGGTCAAAAATATCACCGATTACATGAAGATGATCTACGACCAGTCTTTGAATCAAATTGGCAAGAGCAACTACAAAAGCATCTGCACGATTAATGCGAATAATCGTGTCAAAAATTTCATTATAATAATCTTCTTTTGCTTCTACCCGGTTATTTTCACTCAACATCTCTTCCAGAATGTATGAGAAATCTTTTGGAAGACATTTTCTTAATTTGGATCTGGTATATTTTTGCGCACATTCTTTTGATACCATAATCAGACGATTTAAGGTAATCTTATACCAGTCATCCATGTATTCTTCATCGTCTCCATGTTCCTCTTTGACATCTTTTAATTTGGCTTCCGGATAATAAATCAGTGCAGCCAGTCTTTTTTTATCTCTTGTACTGATCGTATTTCCAAATACATCATTGATTTTTCCTCTGATTGCACCTGATCCTGTCCTTAATGTATGGAGAACCTGCTCATATTCACCATGGACGTCAGAAATAAAATGCTCAGTTCCTTTTGGAAGCTGCAAGATAGCATGAAGATTGATAATCTCTGTAGAAGCAGCTGCTATCGTTGGATAATTAACCGACATGGATCTTAAATATTTCAATTCTAATTCGTTCATTCTATACCTCCTCCATTTTTATTTTTCATAATAAATGATACTTTTTTATATGTTTTTGCTTTTTAATCTCTTGTTGTCAATAAAGACTTGACTCCCCGCATCTCAATAATCGGAAGCCCCTTATTCAGAATATAATCCTCTGTAATTGTAACCCGTCCAATATTATCGTCTTTCGGAATTTCATACATAATATCCAGCATAATCTCTTCAATAATAGAACGAAGAGCTCTTGCACCGGTCTTTCTTTCCATTGCCCGTCTGGAAATGGCCCTTAAAGCTCCATCATCAAATACAAGTTCCACTTCATCTAAAGCAAGCAGTTTCTGATATTGTTTAATAATGGCATTTTTTGGTTCTTTTAAAATTCTAACCAGCATATCTTCGGACAGCGCTTCTAAAGAATAAATCACAGGAAGACGGCCGATAAACTCCGGAATCATACCAAATTCTCTCAAATCCTCAATGGTAACATATTTGGCAAGATTTGGTTCGTTATCATATTTATCTTTTAAGTCAGCCCGAAACCCTATGGAAGACTGTTTGGTCAGTCTTGCTTTGATGATTTCATCTAAATCCGGAAATGCTCCGCCACAAATGAATAAAATATTTTTTGTATTAATGGTCGTAGTTGGAACCATGGCGTTTTTACTGGAAGCACCTACCGGAACCTCAACCTCGCTTCCTTCCAGTAATTTAAGCATCCCCTGCTGAACCGATTCGCCGCTTACATCCCGACTGTTGGTATTTTTCTTTTTGGCAATTTTGTCAATTTCGTCAATGAAAACAATTCCTCTTTCTGCCCGTTCCACATCATTGTCTGCTGCAGCCAATAATTTAGACAATACACTTTCTACGTCATCTCCAATATAACCTGCCTCAGTCAGAGCTGTTGCATCTGTAATCGCCAGAGGAACATTTAATAACCTTGCCAGTGTTTTAACAAGATAAGTTTTTCCACATCCTGTCGGTCCTATCATCAGCATATTGGACTTATCGATTTCAATATCATCCATAGTATCTGTTACCACTCTTTTATAATGGTTATAGACAGCAACAGAGATTACTTTTTTCGCATAATCCTGTCCGATTACATATTCATCCAGATTGGCTTTGATTTTGTGAGGAGCCGGAATGTCTTTTAATGTTATTGGTGCTTCTTCCGGTTTTTTTTCTTTCTTTTTCTGTTTTACTTTCTGAGATTTTGGAATCTGTTGTTTCATAAAATTAGAAAAATCAAATTTGGAAGGGTCAATCGCACCAATATCCAGGAATCTTACATTGCCATTGTTGAGACTGTCAAAGGTTCGCTGCATACAATCCTGGCAGATATAAACATCCCCCGGCATGTGAATCAGCTTTCCTGCCTGACTTTCGCTTCTTCTGCACATATAACAGAATTTTTCATATTCATCTGAATGAGAAGAGTCTTTTGTCTCTCCCTGTTCAGAAAGTCCTGTATCTTTTGTTAAATTTTTTTCATCATCTTTTTCATCTATATGTTCCATATTCTGTCTCCTTTATCTCGTACTTTTGTGTGAATCGTCTATTACCTATGATCTATTTCCTGAAAAACCGGAGTCCATGCATCAAAAAGCATGGAAACTCCTTTTTTAATTTCATCCTGAGAAAGTCTGGCAAATCCAAGAATAATCTTTGCCTGTTTTTTTTCCTTTCCAATGAAATAATCATGGAATGGATATACCCGAATTCCTTTTAATGATGCCAAAGAAGCCAGTTTGTCCTCTTCAACTCCATCTGGAAAGGAAAGAGTAATATGAAGACCACCACTTTCACCGGAAATCTGAACATTTTTCGGAAATTTCCTCAATTCCTTTAATAGCACTTCCTGTTTATTTCGATAAATACCACGCATTTTATTTAAATGACGTTCAAAAAAACCATCTTTGATAAAATGTCCCAGCACCGTCTGATCAATTCTCGATACACTGCAGGAATAGAATCCGGCTTTCTTATGGAATTGTTCCAAAAGCTTCCATGGAAGCACCAGGTATCCAACTCGAATTGCCGGTGCGATTGCCTTTGAAAAAGTCCCGGCATAAATGACCTTTCCCATGGGATCGGCAGCCTGAAGAGAAGGGATTGGTTTTCCCTGATAACGAAATTCACTGTCGTAATCATCTTCAATGATATATCGCCCTTCCTGTTCCATCGCCCAGGAAAGAAGTGTATGCCTGCGTTTAATCGGCATAACAGCTCCTGTTGGAAACTGATGAGCCGGCATTACATAAACCAAATCCGCACTGGATGATTCCAGTTCTTCTACCAGAATACCATACTCATCCATTGGCATCGGCAAAATCTTATATCCCATCTGTAAAAAAATACGATAGGCCTGTTTATAAGTTGCTTCTTCCATGGCAACGTTTTTCTTGGGACCTAGTACCTGACTTAATAATAAAAGAAGGTAATCCTGTCCCGCACCTACAAGTATCTGTTCTTCCTGGCAATTCACGCCTCTGGACTGGTGGAGATATTGCCGGATTGCTTTTCGAAGGGTTAAATCACCGGTAGGATCTCCGGTCTGAAATAACTCCCTGTTATCATCAATCAACGTTTCTTTTGTCAACTTCCGCCATCGATTATAGGGAAAATATTCCATGTCAACTCCATCGGGAGAAAAGTCAATCAAATAAGTTTCCCCGCAGGATAACTGATCGGAATTATTTGTTTTTATTTTGGACTCAGAAAGATTAGGCTCCTGTCCGGATGGAAATGAAATATCCATCAGATTGCCAATCTCATTTACATAATATCCTTTTTTTGGCTTTGATTCGATATACCCCTCTGAAAGTAACTGTCCATATGACAAATCTACCGTATTACGGCTTACATTTAAATACTGAGCCAGGCCTCTACTGGAAGGCAGCTTCATGCCGCTTACCAGATTGCCTTTTTTTATCTCATCTCGAATATAAACATAGATCTGCTCATAAATCGGTTCTTTTTTTTTGGGGTCAATTAAAATCGTAAGCATGGTTTCTCCTGTACACAAAAGAGGGCCATCTGCCCTCTTTTCATCATTTTACAATGAAAAGTTTGGTTATTACCAGTTTTTCATTGTTTGCTGTATTCTGTCACATCAATGGATTCGATTACTATATCAACAACCGGTCTGTCTGTTGTATCAGTAGCACTTGCAGCAATCGCATCTACCACATCCATGCCTTCGTAAACCTGTCCAAATACTGTATACAAATCCTGTAAATATGGATTTCCTCCATGTTCTTTGTACATTTTTTCCAACTCATCTGATAAACTATACTGAGCAAGATCAGCCTCTGTCAACTGGGGATTATCATTAATAAAAAACTGGCTCCCATTGGTATCCAATTCGCTGGTTCTGGCCATCGCCAAAGAGCCATTGATTTGAGCAAGCCGGTCAGAATATTCATTCTCAAAATCTTTACCCCACATGCTGGAGCCGCCGGTACCAGTACCGGTTGGATCTCCACCCTGAATCATAAAATTCTGAATGACTCTGTGAAAAATAATTCCATCATAATATCCATTTGCAGCTAAAGTTAAAAAATTCTCTACAGCAAGTGGAGAATCTTCATAAAAGAACTTCACACAAATATCCCCATAATTCTTTACGTGAATAATCGCTACCGTTTCTCCCTCTTCCGGTTCACTGGTCTGATCTACTTTCTCCGGAGCATGGATGTCTATCTTTTTGTCCCAGGTAATTTCTGACGATGGATCTTCCACAGAAGCTTCTGTTGCCGTCTCTGTTACAGTTTCAGAAGCTTTTGTCGTAGTTTCGGCTTCTTTTTCACTGCCACATCCAGTTAGGAAAGTCATAATCATACATACAGACATAATGACTGCCAAATATCTTCTCATCTTCTTCGTCCTTTCTTATGGTCAAAAAATTTTAACTTTTTTTATAAGTTACCCGCCAAATGAGCCTAACGCCAATTTTTCCGTGCCTGGCTCATTATATTGACAAGTATAGGATTATTGTACTTGAAATATATGAAAATTGCAAGAAGGAAGTCACATCTATCAGAACTTACTTTTCTATCGATTTCTCCTTAAAATATTATATTTTTACTTCTAAAGTAAAAGAATTTTGCATAATTTTAAGTAACATGTTTTTTGGACTTTTTGTTCTTCTTGTATGTAGAAAGGGAGATCTTTATGAAAAAACGAAACAGGTTTTTCTTTGTTTTACTGGTTATTTTTCTTTTCACAAATCCTGTTCTCAGTTGCCTGGCAAAAGAATCCACTGTTTTGGAAGCAGGAAATTTTCATGCCGCTTCCGTTCTTTTAATGGATGGTAACAGTGGAAGGGTTCTCTATGAAAAAAATGGCTATGAGCTACTTCCGATGGCCAGTACTACCAAAATTATGACCTGTCTCTATGCTTTAGAACATGGCAATCCGGAGCAAATCGTATCTGTCTCAGAAAAAGCAGCCCAGGCTCCCCAGGTAAAATTAGGCATGAAAGAAGGACAGACATTTTATCTGTCGGATCTTCTCTACTCTCTTATGCTGGAATCTCACAATGATACAGCGGTTGCCATTGCCGAGGCTGTGGAAGGAAACGTGGATACTTTTTGCAAAAAAATGACAGAAGAAGCCCGATCTTTTGGATGTGAAAAAACAACATTTGAAACACCAAACGGACTGGATAGCGAAAATCATCATACCACTGCCTATGAACTGGGCCTGATTGCAAAAAAAGCGTTGTCCAATTCCACTTTCCGCAAGATTATTCAAACTCCCTCCTATTCTTTTTCAAGTTTAGACGGAAAGAATCATTATAGTCTGACCAATCATGATGCATTTTTGTATCAGTATGAAGGAGCCATTGGAGTGAAAACCGGTTTTACCGGTAAAGCAGGATATTGTTTTGTCGGAGCTGTAGAATCAAAGAATAGATTATTTATCTCTGTTGTTCTTGCCTGCGGCTGGCCTCCTCACAAAACCTGGAAATGGGAAGATACAAAAAAGTTAATGGATTATGGAACAGAACACTATGAAAATCATACTTTACTTTGTCCCGGCAATTATTCCCTTCCTGTCCTTCCCGTAACAGATGGACAAAGTAAAACTGTTGAACTGTTTTTTCAGGATTCAGTTTCTTTTTTAGTAAAAGACAATGAAAACATTCAGATAAAAGAGAATCTTCCAAAAGAACTTTCGGCCCCGGTAAAAGCCAATGAGGCAGTGGGAAGCCTGGATGTTTATCTTGACGATCAACTTCTTGCCTCGGTTCCGGTTTATACAAAAAGCAGTAGCGAAAGAATCACCTTTTGCTACTGCCTGGATCACTTACTTGATTTATTTTTGCATTTTTCCGTCTATGAAGGTCTTTAAAAAAGAAAGGAAGGTTTCCATCTCAGCTCTGGTTCCAATGGTAATCCGCAAATAATTATCAATTCTTGGTTTATTAAAATACCGAACATAGATATTTTCTTTTTTTGCGGCCTCAAAGATTTCTTTGGCAGAAATCTTCGGATGAGATGCAAAAATAAAATTGGCTTTGGAGTCTGGGAATAAAAAAGAAAGTTTTTTCATTTCTTCCTTGAACCACTCTCTCGTATCCATAATTTCCTTTCTCGTTTTCTGGAAATATTCTTCATCCAGAATAGATGCTTTTCCCATTACAATAGAAGGCTGGTTCATCGTATAGGAATTAAAGGAATATTTTACATCATTTAACGCTTTAATCAGTTTTTTATCTCCCATCGCGTAACCGATTCGCATCCCGGCCATGGATCTGGACTTGGAAAAAGTCTGAACAATCAGGACATTTTTATATCGGTCCAGAAGACACTGGGCACTGACTGCGCCAAAATCCACATAAGCTTCGTCTACAATTACGATCACATCCTGGTTTGCTTTTATAATTTCTTCAATATCCAAAAGTCCCATATCGACTCCCGTTGGTGCGTTAGGATTTGGAAAAATCACCCCACCATTCGGCTTTTTATAGTCCGTCGGGTCAATGGTAAAATCCTCACGAAGTGGCTGGCATTCATAAGGAATCCGGAACAAATCTGCCCAGACATCATAAAAAGAATAGGTAATGTCTGGAAAAAAAATTGGCAGACTGCCATTAAAAAAGGTCAGAAAACACATAGCCAACACATCATCAGAGCCAACGCCGACAAATACCTGATCAGAAGAAAGTCCTTTATAATCGGCAATTCCTGTTACCAGCTCGAAAGCGGCCGGATCCGGGTACATTCTTAACCGGTCAATCTCTTTGACACTATCCATCACTTTCGGAGACGGCGGATAAGGATTTTCATTGGTATTTAATTTAATGACATTTTTTTCTTTTGGCTGTTCTCCCGGTGTATAGGGAACCACTTTTCTGATATTGTTCCAGTATGCTTCCATCTTTTGTGTCTCCTTTTATACGTCCTGCATTTTTGCCAGTTTCGCTGCCTGATCTGCAGCAGTCAGGCTGTCGATAATTTCTGTCAGATCTCCATTTAAAATATTCTCTAAACGATGCAGCGTCAATTTGATTCTGTGATCTGTCACACGTCCCTGTGGGAAGTTATAAGTACGAATCTTTTCGGAACGGTCTCCTGTACCAATCTGGCTCTTTCTTGCTTCTGCTTCTGCATCATGGGCTTTTGCCAGCTCCATCTCGTATAATCTGGAACGCAGAACTTTTAAAGCCTTATCTTTATTTTTTAACTGAGATTTTTCATCCTGACAGGAAACAACAATACCGGTTGGAATATGAGTCAGACGAACGGCAGAGTCCGTTGTATTGACACACTGTCCTCCATTTCCGGATGCCCGGAATACATCAAACCTACAATCGTTCATGTCAATCTCAACGTCTACTTCTTCTGCTTCCGGCATAATTGCGACTGTTGCAGTTGAAGTATGGATTCTTCCGCCGGATTCTGTTGCCGGAATTCTCTGAACCCGGTGTACACCACTTTCGTATTTCAGTCTGGAATAAGCTCCTTTTCCACTGATCATAAAGACAACTTCCTTAAAACCACCAATTCCATTTTCATTGACACTCATCAATTCTACTTTCCATCGATTACTCTCTGCAAAGCTTTTGTACATACGGAATAATTCTGCAGCAAAAAGAGCAGCTTCGTCTCCACCGGCTCCGGCACGAATCTCTACGATTACGTTCTTATCATCGTTTGGATCTTTTGGAAGGAGAAGAATCTTAAGCTGATCTTCCAGCTCTGTAAGATGATTCTTTGCTTCTGATAATTCTTCTTTTGCCAGCTCTCTCATCTCTTCGTCGGATTCTTCTTCTAACATCTCAAGACTGTCTTCTATGGTCTGTTTTGTGTCTTTATACTCTTTATATTTTTCAACAATAGGAGTCAGGTCGTTCTGCTCCTTCATTAAACTCTTAAAACGCTGCTGGTCATTGACAATACTTGGATCATTTAATTCTTCAATGACCTTATTCAAACGTTCTACTAAATCATCTAATTTATCAAACATAGTGTACCTCCGATTTTCCTCTCTTACTTCTTCTATCTATAATGCAGTAGTTTTTTCATTCTGTCAATGAAAAGAATTCGTTTCAGGCGAAAATACTGCTGCTACAGCTCTTGAAAGACCGGCCAGATCCTTTTTTATCTCAATATTTGAAAAACCTGCTTCATGAAGCAGCCTGGGTACGGTCTGTCCCTGGTCATGGCCTATTTCCAGGTATAGTCTTCCTCCCGGATTTAAGTATTTACCACTTTCCGAAGCCAGAATCCGATAAAATGAAAGGCCATCTTCCTCTCCGTCAAGAGCCATCCGCGGTTCAAAATCTTTTACTTCTTCCATCAGATGATCAATCTCTTTGGATGGAATGTAAGGCGGATTAGAAACAAGAATATCGTACTTTTTCTCCACTCGTTCAAACATGTTGCTTTTAAAAAAATGGATGGATACCTGGTTTCTTTTTGCATTTTCTCTTGCAACATCCAATGCTTTTTCAGAAAGATCAAGAGCTTCCACCAAAAGCTTCCTGTTTTTTGTGGTTCTTCCTGTTCCCTGATTCCATAAAGCGGATATACTGATTGGAATACATCCGGAGCCGGTACATAGATCAAGGAGAGTACAATCTCCTGCCCTGTCTCTTTCCCGTTCCAAAATCCATTCCACTAAAGTCTCTGTATCCTGTCTGGGTATTAATACATCTGGATTTACCAAAAAAGTAAGACCCATAAATTCACATTCTCCCATTAAATACTGCAACGGTTCATGACAGCTTCTTTTTTCAATATATTCCTTATAGCAGGAAGCATCCTGTTCTTCTATGCTCAGATCCGGGTTCATTAATAAATCCATATGAGAAAGATGGCAGATCCATTGAAATAAAACTCTGCTGTCATAGTCCGCATGAAAAATACCGGCTTCTTCTAACCTTTTTTTCCCATATTCCAAAAGAACCGATGCCTTTTCACTCATTGCTAATCCTCCAGTTTACCTTCTCTTAGAGCCTCTACATATGGCTTCCAATCGAATACGCCTTCTACTGCTTTAATTGCGACTTCCAGCATTTCATCGTCCGGTTCTTTCGTTGTCATCTTCTGAAGCATCATTCCCGGTTTGCTGAGGAAAGAAATGACACAGGATTCTCTTCTGCCTGCCAGACGAATAAATTCATAAGCAACCCCTGCAATCAACGGAACAAAGAGAATTCGTAGAACAACTTTCCATACAACGCTGTCTACCTGAATCAGCATAAAAAATAAAATACTGACGATCATAACAATCAACAGGAAACTGGTTCCGCATCTTTTATGAAGTCTGGAATATTTTCTGGCATTTTCCGGGGTCAGATCTTCTCCATGCTCCAGACAGTTTATCGTCTTATGTTCTGCACCATGATACATAAATACTCGTTGAATATCCTTCATCTGAGAAATTAATACAATATAAAGAAGAAAAATCAGAATACGTACAATCCCTTCCAATAAGGTAACAACAAAATTTGATTGAATATATTTGGTCAAAAATCCGGTTAAGAGATAAGGAAGAATCATAAAAATTCCAATTGCTAGTACAACAGAAAAACAAACAGTAAGGCCCATCACAAGGTCCTCACCTTTCCCGCCGGTCTTATCATCCACCCACTTAAAAAATCCGGATGGCTCCTCTTCCTCCTCTTCAAAAAAGGAAGCAGAGTATGTCAGTGTTTTCATACCCACAACCATAGACTCGGCAAAATTTACAATTCCCCGAAGTATCGGCCATTTTGCCCAGGAATGTTTGTCTGCAAAACTTTCATATTTATCTACTTTTACTTCAATTTCATGATCAGGCTTTCTGACTGCAATGGCATATTCATCGTCATGACGCATCATAACCCCTTCAATTACAGCCTGTCCGCCTACATAGGTTTTCTTCATAACAGCCCTCCTTCTTCCATATTGTAAAAAAATAGGTTGAGATTATTGTCACAACCTCAACCCATTCATGTCGTTTTTTGCAATTAATTGTTGGAAACAACTCCATATTTACGATTGAACTTGTCAATACGTCCACGAGCCTGAGCTGCTTTCTGCTGTCCTGTGTAGAAAGAATGACATTTAGAACAAATTTCCACATGGATGTCTTTCTTTGTAGATCCTGTTACGAATTCATTACCACAGTTACATACAACCTTAGCCTGATAATAGTTTGGATGGATACCTTCACGCATTACATTTCACCTCTTCACCATATATTTTTCTATATTGATTTCGGGATGAAATCAATCTTATGTTTTCACACATCTTTTGTATTGTAGCATAGTATTTTTTAAATTGCAAGAAGTTTTTTAAGGATTCCTGTACATTTTTTAACGTTTCATAATAGATTTTTGTATAATCTGAATGAACTCTTTGTTATTTTTCGTTTTCGTAAAGAAGCTTAAAATCTGTTCCAGGTTCTCTTCTGCCCTTGCTCCGGATAATTCTTTGTGAAGGGTATAAACTACTTCCTGTTCTTCTTTACTCAGCAACAAATCATCCCGTCTGGTACCTGATTTTTGAATATCAACTGCAGGAAAAATTCTCTTTTCGGAAAGTTTTCGATCCAGAACCAGCTCCATATTACCGGTTCCCTTAAATTCTTCAAATACGACATCGTCCATTTTACTTCCTGTATCAACCAAAGCGGTTGCCAGAATCGTAAGGCTTCCCCCTTCTCTCATATTTCTGGCAGCACCAAAAAACTTCTTTGGCATGTGCAAAGCAGCCGGATCCAGACCACCGGTCAATGTCCTTCCACTTGGCGGAACCGTTAAATTGTATGCTCTTGCAAGTCTTGTAATACTGTCGAGAAGAATCACTACATCTTTTTTATGCTCTACGAGACGTTTTGCTCTTTCCAGTACCATCTCAGAGACACGCTTGTGATGTTCCGGAAGTTCATCAAAGGTGGAATAAATGACTTCTACATTTGGTCCTTCTATGGATTCCCGAATATCCGTTACTTCTTCCGGACGTTCGTCAATCAAAAGAACAATCAGATTCATTTCTTTGTACTGGCGGCTGATACTTCTGGCAATTTCTTTCAGTAAGGTTGTCTTTCCCGTTTTCGGAGGGGACACGATCATTCCTCTTTGTCCTTTTCCGATTGGAGACAGTAAGTCCACAATTCGCATTGGAATAGAAGAATTTTTTGTTTCCAGACAAATTCGTTCATTCGGGAAAATAGGTGTCATATCTTCAAAGTTCATTCTTCTTTGGGCATCAGATGGAGGAAAACCATTGACAGAATTTACATAAAGTAAAGCTCTGAATTTTTCCCGTTCTGTACGGATCCTAAGATTTCCATTTAGAATATCTCCCGTTTTTAAATTAAAACGTTTGATCTGGGCAGGGGACACATAGATATCCTGATCTCCCGGCAGATAATTGGCACAGCGGATAAAACCAAATCCATCTGGCATTACTTCCAGTATTCCATTTGCCAGCTCGCCGCTGTCCAGGGAAGACATATCGTTTGGATTCATACTTTGAATAAAGCTTTTTCCTTCTTTTTGATTTCTATGTCCTCCATCTTTTGGTGATTCTTCTCTTGTTGCAAAAGGCTTTGCTGTCTCTTCTCTTACCACAGAATTTTTCACTGTTTCTTCTTTTACTGCGATTGTTCTTGATCTTTCCTGCATAGATACCGTATGATTATCTACGCTATTTTTTTCTTCCAAATTTTTTTCTTTTTCTACAGCTTCTAAAGTTGCGATTAATTCACTTTTTTTTAAGGCACTAATCCCTTTTAATCCTTTTTCCTTTGCAATCACTCTTAAATCTGCAAGGGATAATCCACTAAAATCCATGTATAAGCTCCTTTCTGTTTTTCATAAACAGTTTGCTCTTTGTTTTCATTTTCATCCATATTGGAAAATCTGATTTACACTTTGCTCTCTTTGTTTGGAATTCTGATGAAATTTATCAAAATGGAGTAATGATTATAAGATATTATATAAAATAAGATAACTCTTTCTGATAGAAAAAATATATAACAATCTATTTATTTGGTTGCATTATAGTATATTTTTTCTAAACTGTAAAGTCCTTCCTTTCAAATTCACAAAATTTTTAGGATTTCCACTGAAAATGAATTCAAGAATGCCTCGGCGTTCTTGCTGCGAGATGCGCGTCATGCGTCAGCATGACAAATTTCTAATGCGCATCTTAAGCAATCTGCCTTCGATATAATAAGAGCAGATTTCATATTGTTGTTCAGGTGAAACCAGGATAAGTTTTATTTGCTTATCGAAAAAAAAGATGATATGATAGACAATAAATGTGGATACCATAACCAGCAACTTTTTGTCTGGTTTTTCTATATTAATATTCAAAAATGAGAAAGGTGAATGAAATGACAACGAATGAAAAAGCTTTATTATTTCACAAAGAATGGAATGGAAAAATTGAAACCTGTGCAAAATGCCATGTAGCTTCCCGGGAAGATCTGGCAATTGCCTACACCCCAGGTGTTGCGGAACCATGTAAAGTAATTGCAGATGATAAAGAAGCTGCTTATCAATATACCATAAAATCAAATACGGTAGCAGTTGTTTCAGACGGAAGCGCAGTCCTTGGTCTGGGTAATATCGGAGCCCATGCAGCAATGCCTGTTATGGAAGGGAAAGCCGTTCTTTTTAAAGAATTTGGCGGCGTCAATGCTTTTCCGATCTGTCTGGATACTCAGGATACAGAAGAAATCATCGAAACGGTGATTCGCATTGCCCCTGCTTTTGGAGGAATCAATCTGGAAGATATTTCAGCACCAAGATGCTTTGAAATTGAAAATCGTCTCAATGAAGCACTTGACATTCCTGTTTTCCATGATGATCAACATGGTACTGCTATCGTTGTATTATCCGGTGTCATCAATGCATTAAAAGTAACCGGTAAGAAAAAAGAAGCATGTAAAGTAGTTGTCAATGGTGCCGGCTCTGCAGGAGTTGCCATTACAAAGATCTTATTAAGCTTTGGATTTACAGACGTAACAATGTGTGACCGTCAGGGTATCCTTCACCCGGATGATCCAACTTTGAACTGGATGCAAAAAGAAATGACAAAAGTAACAAATCTGGAACGTAAGACCGGTTCTCTTGCTGATGCCATGAAAGGGGCTGATATTTTTGTCGGTGTTTCTGCTCCCGGAATTGTATCCAAAGAAATGGTTGCTTCTATGGCTCCGGATTCCATTCTGTTTACGATGGCAAATCCGGTTCCTGAAATCATGCCGGACCTTGCAAAAGAAGCCGGTGCCCGGGTTGTAGGAACAGGCCGTTCTGATTTTCCAAATCAGATCAATAATGTAGTTGCCTTTCCTGGTATCTTTAAAGGAGCATTAGAAGGCCGGGCTAAAGAAATCACCGAGGAAATGAAACTTGCAGCTGCTTATGCCATTGCCGGCCTGGTTTCCGACGAAGAGTTGAATGAAGATAATATTATGCCTCAGCCTTTTGATCCTCGTGTTGCAGAAGCTGTCAGTCAGGCTGTAAAAACTCATATTCGTTAAACAATGGAACGTATCTATACTCTGAATCATTATTTTAAGGAAACATTTGGAGAAAAAGTATATAAGCTTTCTTTAGATGGAGGCTTTACATGCCCGAACCGGGATGGAACCATTGGTACCGGTGGCTGTATCTTTTGCAGCGAAGGAGGTTCCGGTGACTTTGCTGCGAACCGTACTCTTTCTATTTCGGAACAGATCAGACAGGCAAAACATATTTTTTCCTGCAAGCAAACCGGTCAAAAATATATTGCCTATTTTCAGGCTTTTACCAACACATATGGACCATTGCCTTATTTGAAAAAAATATATCTGGAAGCAATGGAGCCTGATGAGATCGTAGGTATTTCAATTGGTACAAGGCCGGATTGTCTTCCGGAAGAAGTATGTATACTTTTATCCGATTTAAATAAGCAAAAACCTGTGTTTTTAGAATTGGGACTACAGACGATTCACGAAAAGACGGCACAGTTTATTCGAAGAGGGTATCCGCTGTCTGTCTTTGAAAATGCGGTCTATCAATGTCATGATCTGGGATTAAATTTGGTTTGCCATCTGATTCTTGGTCTTCCCGGAGAGACAAAAGAAGATATTTTTGAGACGATTCAATATGTGAACCATCTTCCGATTCAGGGCATCAAATTATCCATGCTTCATATCCTTGATGGAACTGATCTTGCTGATTATTACAGGCAATTTCCTTTTCCTGTATATGAAAAAGACGAATATATCGATCTGATTGTAGATTGTCTGGAATGTATCCGCCCGGATATGGTCATTCATCGAATGACAGGAGATGGCCCGAAAGATCTTCTGATTGCTCCTCTTTGGAGTCTTGATAAAAGATCTGTCTTAAATGGCATTCAAAAACGATTGAAAGAGAGAAATACATGGCAGGGAAGAAAGGAGTTATAACCTATGGCATCTGCAGATGTTTCAACTTTATATAAATTAATTGTCCTTTATATGCTGGATAATCTGGATTTTCCATTGACCAACTCCCAGATTTCCGAATTTATCCTGGACAAAGGTTATACCGATTATTTTACGTTACAACAAACCTTTTATGATTTGGAAGCTTCCGAATTGATTCATCCGGAAAACATCAGAAACAGTACCCGATACATGATTACAGAAGCTGGAAGAGAAACGATTTCCATGTTTGAATCCAAGCTTCCGGAAGGAATCAAAGAAGATATTACTCGCTTTTTCGAGGAAAAAAAATATCAGTTACGAAAAGAAATCGATATTACTGCTGATTACTATCCGGTAGGAAAAGAATATATGGTAAAATGTATGGTGAAAGAAAAAAAATACACTCTTTTAGAATTAAAGATGAATGTGGTTTCAAAAGAACAGGCCATCTATATTTGTGATCATTGGCAGCAAAAGTCAGAAGAAGTTTATAATTATTTAATCAAATCCCTTCTTTTGGAAGATTAAATACTCAAAAAGAAAGCCGATATCTGCTCTTTGACAGGTATCGGCTTTCTATCAGACATATCAAAACAGTTTCAGTACATATTCTTCTAACAGTTCCCAGATTTCATCTCTTCCCTGTTTTGTCACAGCAGAATATGGAATGACCGGAGTTCCCTCCAGTACTTCTAATCCTTCTTCTATCATTTTGATGTGTTTTTTTAATTGGCTTCTTTTAATTTTATCTGCCTTCGTTGCAATAATGGTAGGATTAAAACCATGATTTACAATCCAGTCATACATGAGCCTGTCGTTGTCGGATGGTTCATGACGAATATCAATCAGCAAAAATACCAATTTCAACTGCTCAGACTGATGTAAATAGTCTTCAATCAGCTTTCCCCACTTTTCACTGACACTTTTGGATACCTTTGCATATCCGTATCCAGGTAAATCTACAAAATAAAGTTCTTCATTGATTTTGTAATAATTAATGGTCTGAGTTTTCCCCGGCTGTGCAGATGTTCTTGCGTAAGCTTTTCGGTTCATCAGTCCATTGATCAGGGAAGACTTTCCTACATTGGATTTTCCCGCAAATGCTACTTCCGGCAAATGATTATGAGGAAGCTTGCTTGTAATTCCACACACAGTTTCCAAATTAACTTGTTTAATTATATGCATATTTGTCTCCTCTGATTATTTTTTTACAAATGCTTTTTGAATAACTTCTTCCATCTGGGATACATATGTAATGGTAACACCATTTATAATTTCATCTTCCAGTTCTCTCACATCTTTTTCATTTTGGGCCGGTACAAGAATTTCCTGAATTCCTTCTACTTTCGCTGCAAGAATTTTTTCTTTTAATCCGCCAATTGGAAGAACCCGTCCTCGCAGTGTAATTTCTCCTGTCATAGCCAGGTCTCCCCGAACCGGAGTTTTGGTAATAGCAGATAACATAGCTGTTGCCATAGTAATTCCGGCAGAAGGTCCATCTTTTGGAACAGCACCTTCCGGAATATGAATGTGAATATCATTTTTTTCAAAAAACTCAGGCTCAATATCATAATGACTGCTGACAGAACGAATGTAGCTTATTCCTGCCCGGGCAGATTCTTTCATCACATCTCCCAGACGTCCGGTCAGCTCAAATTCGCCCTTACCAGGCATAATATTTACTTCAATGGATAGGGTATCGCCACCCACAGGGGTCCAGGCAAGGCCGGTTACAATTCCAATCTCTGACTTCAGATGTTTTTCTTCTTTTGAGTAGATCTCAATTCCTAAGAATTCTTTCAAATTATCCTTTGTCACACGAATCTGGGTTTTATCCTCTTCCATCATCTTTCTCGCCGTTCTTCTGGCAATCTGTCCGATTTTTCTTTCCAGTTCCCGCACTCCGGCTTCTCTCGAATAATGACGGATAATATCGTAAACAGCTTCATTTTCAATGATCAGATTCTCTTCTTTCAAACCATTTTTTTCAATCTGCTTCGGAATCAAATACTTGACTGCAATATGAAATTTTTCATTCTCCGTATAACTGCTTACTTCAATGACTTCCATACGATCCAGCAAAGGCTTGGCAATTGTATCCAGATCATTTGCTGTTGCTACAAAAAATACATCACTTAAATCCAGCGGCAGCTCCAGATAATGATCTCTGAAGTTGACATTCTGCTCCCCATCTAAAACTTCTAACAATGCTGAAGCAGTATCCCCTTTATAATCGCTGCTGACTTTATCAATCTCATCTAAAAGCATCAAAGGATTTTTTACACCGGCCTGACGAATACCTTCTGCAATTCTGCCAGGCATAGATCCTATATAAGTTCTTCGATGCCCTCGAATTTCTGCTTCATCACGAATTCCACCAAGAGAAATACGTACATATTTTTTATTCATCGCCCTTGCAATCGACTTGGCAATGGAAGTTTTGCCTGTTCCCGGAGGTCCGACCAGACAAATTATTGGAGCATCTCCTTTTTTCGTTAAAGCACGAACTGCCAGAAATTCAACAATTCGTTCTTTGACTTTGGAGAGACCGTAGTGATCTTCTTCCAGAATCTGGATTGCTTTTTTTATGTCTTTGTTGTCTTTGGATGCTTTGTTCCATGGAAGATCCAGAATCGTCTCAATATACCCACGAATCATACTGCTTTCAGCCGATGCAGCAGGCATACTTTTAAATCGTTTGATTTCTTTATATAACTTTTCTTTGACTTCTTTGGAAGCTTTTAATTTATCAGTTTTTTCTTTATATTCACCGGCATCATCCTGAATATTTTCTTCTCCTAATTCTTCCCGGATAACTTTCATCTGTTCTCTTAGGATGTAATCTTTTTGCCCTTTGTCTACACTTTCTTTTACTTTACCCTGTAATTCTTTTCTGATTCGTAAAATTTCAATTTCTTCGTTCAGCATGATAAGAAGTTTTTCTGCTCTTTCCCTAAGATCCATTTCTTCCAGAATGATTTGTTTCTGAACAAAGTGAAATGGCATGTTGGTTGTCACTTCATCAATCAAAACTTCCAAATCTGTCATGGATTTTAACTGTTCCAGGAGATTTTCATTTAATTTAGGATTTTCCTCTGCATAAGTATCCAGAATATCTCCAAGTGACTGTAAAAATGCTTCCTGCTCTCTAACATCCAACTGATTTTGATCTGATTCCTCAACAAGAACTTCCACCCGAAAAGCTGGTTCTGTCTCACAAAGTTCCAGAATTTTTCCTCTGCTTACGCCTTCTGCCAGTACTCTCACAAGACCTTTTGGCAGCTTCACCAGCTGTTTAATTCTGGCGATGGTTCCTACTTCATAAATATCCTCTCTCTTCGGGTTATCCTGATTCGGATCTTGCTGTCCTGTCAGAAAAATCATCTGATCTTCATTCATAGCCTCTTCCAAAGCATGAATGGATCGTTTTCTGGAAACATCAAAATATATGGCTGTATGAGGAAATACAATTTTTCCTCGAAGCGTAAGCATAGGCATTACTTTTGTATG
>JALEPU010000150.1 GCA_022766905.1 Lachnospiraceae bacterium | reverse complement strand
TCCTATATTGACTATGCGATGAGCGTCATTTGTCAGAGAGCACTGCCGGATGTGCGGGACGGGCTAAAGCCGGTTCAAAGAAGAGTGCTCTATGCCATGAATGAATTAGGCTTAAATTATGATAAACCTCACAGAAAATCAGCCCGTATCGTAGGAGATACCATGGGTAAATACCATCCTCATGGGGACAGCTCCATATATGAAGCCCTGGTTGTTTTGGAGCAGGACTTCAAAAAAGGTATGGCCCTGGTAGACGGTCATGGCAATTTCGGTTCCATCGAGGGAGATGGGGCAGCAGCCATGCGATACACAGAGGCAAAATTAAAGAAATTTACCCAGGATGTCTATCTGGCAGACCTGGACAAAGATGTGGTGGATTTTGTTCCAAATTTTGATGAGACAGAGAAAGAGCCGGAAGTCCTTCCGGTTCGGGTACCGAACCTGCTGATCAATGGGGCAGAAGGAATTGCAGTCGGCATGACCACCAATATTCCTCCTCATAACCTGATTGAAGTCATCAACGGGATGGAAGCATACATGGACGACCCGGATATTACAGTGGAAGAACTTCTTCAATATATTCCCGGACCGGACTTTCCAACGGGAGGACTGGTTGTCAATAAAAAGGATTTGTTATCCATCTATGAATCCGGTACGGGAAAAATCCGTCTAAGAGGAAAGGTTACCCTGGAAAAGGGAAAAAGAAAGACAGACAGAGATCGTCTTGTTATCAGTGAAATTCCTTATACCATGATCGGTGCCAATATTGGAAAATTCATTCAGGACGTCTTTCATCTGATTGAGACGAAACAGACCACAGATATTGTCGATGTCTCCAATGAATCTTCCAAAGAAGGAATCCGAATTGTACTGGAACTGAAGAAAAATGCCAATGTGGAACAGCTGGAGAATCTTCTCTATAAAAAAACAAAACTGGAAGATACGTTTGGGGTCAACATGCTGGCCATTGCAAGCGGAAGACCGGAAACCTTAAGCTTAAAAGATGTGATTGTCCACCATATGAAATTTCAGTATGAGTTGAATCACAGAAAATATACAACCCTCCTGACCAAAGAGCAGGAACAAAAAGAAATCAAAGAAGGTCTGATCAAAGCCTGTGACATCATTGACCTGATTATTGAGATCATAAGAGGCAGCAAGGATATCAAAGAAGTAAGAGCCTGTCTTACAACGGGAGAGACAGGAAACATCAAATTCAAGTCTCAAAAATCCAAAAAAGAAGCTTCCAGATTACGATTTACCCAAAAGCAGGCATCGGCAATTTTGGAAATGCGTCTTTATAAGCTGATCGGTCTGGAAATCCTGGCGCTGCAAAAAGAATATGAAGAAATCCTGGAAAAGATTGCCCGTTATGAAGACATTTTGACCAATCCGGATTCTATGGCCAGAGTCATCAAGGAAGACCTGGAAAGAATTAAGAAGGAATACGGCCTTGCCAGAAAAACTCAGATTCAGGACGCAAAAGAGGCTGTAGTTGTAGAAAAACCAATCGAAGAACAGAAGGTATATTTCTTAATGGATCGTTTTGGTTATGTCCGCCTCATTGATGAGGCTACCATGGAACGAAACAGGGAAACGGTGGAAAAAGAAGAAAAATATATGATTCCATGTTCCAACCTGGATAAATTGTTTTTATTTACAAAAGAAGGTACCATGCATCAGCTGAAACTTCTGGATGTGCCAATGGGAAGGCTTCGGGACAAGGGAACCCCTGTTGATAATCTTTGTAATTTTGACAGCAGCCGGGAAACCATCGTCAGCCTTTTCCCGGCGAAAGAACTGATTGGAAAATACCTTCTCTTTGTCTCAGAAAAAGCCATGGTAAAATTGGTGGAGGCAGAAGAATTTTTTGTAACAAAACGAACCATTGCCGCCACGAAGCTGGGAGAAGAAGACCAGGTTCTAAAGGTAATTGCAATGGACAAGCCTTTGGAAGAAGAGGCGAGAACCATTGTGTTAGAAAGCAGAAACGGATTTTTCCTCCGTTTTGATTCGGCACAGATTTCCGTCAAGAAAAAAGGAGCCATCGGAATCCGCGGCATGAGACTGTCTGAGGATGACAGAATTTACAATGTCTATTTCCCGGAAGAACACGAAACCGGCATCATTTTATATAAAGAAAAAGAGCTGAATCTAAAAAGGCTGAAGGTAGCAGCCAGAGATGGAAAAGGCACAAAAATTAGACGTTAAAAAGTATTGACAAGAGAAGAGCAGGAGCATATAATAAAAACATACCCATGGGGGTATGAGTATTTTGTTCATATTTCCATAGGTCTCTTCAGAAATTAACAGGTGGTTTCCCTACCGCACATTTTGCCACTTGTTAGTTCTCCTTGTAAATTGTATAGAATAACCTGGAAGAGCTTTATAACAGCAGACCGCATTGTGCTGTTATAAGGCTCTTTTCAGTTTGAGGGGATGTTGCAACATCCCCTTTTAGTCATAACAGGATCCGGCCATTTTGAGAAAGATATCTTTGTCAATCAGAGCAGACTGTCCCTGATAAAGAAATGAGTGGACAGAGTTTCCGTCATGCCAGATCAACATATAAGTCATTTCCTTTTCATTTGTCCCAAATTCCCCTTCATAGCCATGAATCTGAATGGTTTCCCAGGTGGTACGTTCTGTATCTACCGATGTGACAGAGGAAAGAGGATAAATATCCAGATAAATCACATCATTTTTTGAATTTCTGTATTCAATGTTTATCATCGCATCTGAGGCCAGATGGCTGGTTTCCTGAAAACCGGATGGGAGATAAGAAGGAAGATGAGGGTGATCCGGATCAAAGACATTTTCTGCTTTTTCGTCTGTCACAGGAGTCAGTGATGTCTCAATGGGAAAAACTTCTTTTAAAAAAGAGCGGATTGCTGCAACAGCCCGGTCACTTTGAGAAATACAAAAGCCTGTTATTATGACACAGAGAACAGCAGCCCAGGCAAGACGGAGATTTCTCTGCCGTATTTTCTTTCTTTGTCGGATGAAAGAAGTCATTTTCTGTTCAAATTCCGGAGAAAAGGAAGCGTTCTGTTCCGGTGCTTCCTTTACCGGCATTGCAGAAAGCGTATTTTCAAAATCTTCCAGTAAAGCCTTGCGAAGCATCTGATCAAATTTTTTATTTTCCAGGAAAGAAATTGTCATGTGAAATTACCTCCTGCTTTTGCCTGAGCCAGCAGTTCTTGCAGTGATGTCTTTGCTCGGCTCAGTCTCTTTTTCACTGTTTCCACAGGTAAATCCAGAAGTTTTGCGATCTGTTTTGCGGATAATCCATTGATATATCGAAGCTGCAGCGGAATTTTATAAATATCTTTCATTTTTTCAATTAATGCCAACAGAATTTCATATTCTTCTGTCTGGATACAAAAAGCAAGGACATTTTCTTCCGAAAAAATACTGTCTTCTCCCATGGCATCATAGGAGCTGGTGTTTTCCTGCTTTTTCTTATTCAGATAATCGAATGCCAGATGTTTGGCAATGGTAATAATATAATACTTGGTTTCTTTCTCTTTCACTCCACCGACTTTGTGCATGTGATGGGAAAGCTTTAAAAAGGTATCCTGCGTAAGCTCTTCCGCAATCCAATGATCGTGGACAATAGAGGTTAGGATATTCATCACAGGGAAACGATATTCTTCATAGAGCTGAGTGAATTTATCACTTTCTTCCTGTGTCTCAAATACGATAAGAAGCGTTTTCAGTCTCCTTTTTTGCAAAGTGTCTGATTGAAAAGAACTTTGCTATTTCTTTTCATAAAAGTAAAAAAATTTATATTTTTTGTCCCCTTTTTGGCAGAAAAAAGGTTTATTACATTATAGAAGAGGAAATTTGCTTATAGGAAAATGAATATTACTTACCTTTCTCCTGTAGTTCCTTCCGTTTGTCTTTTATCAGTTTTTCCATAAGGAGTAGATTTTCATCGCTTTGCTCTGCTTTTACCAAAGAGGCCATGAACTGGACAGAAGCATCCGGAAAACGAAAAAACTGGGATGAGAGATATTCTTCCTGGGTTAAGACCGGGCGGAATGTTCTGGTAAGAACAGTACCGTGGTAAACAATATCTGCGACTTCAATATAGGATTTTTTCAGTAAATTTTTTATAGAGGACAGAACAGTATTAACATTCAAAGATGGATCTGCTTTTGGAATATCGGTGGCAGCAAGAGGCTTTGTTGAATTCCATAAAACGGTCATAATATCCAGTTCCCGGGCGCTTAGTTTAACTTTTGACATCGGTTTTCCTTCCTTTCTTTTATGCATAATATGATTAGGTACGATAGGTATTTTATTATGCTAAAATCCAATCTCCAATCCATGTTTTTGTGCTGTAATTGTAAAGACGTTTGTATAATTTTCCATCAATTGTCTTGTAACGCCAACGGATATCATCTGCTTTGGGCTGAATTTCTTCTTTTTCAATAACAGTAAGAGAGGAAGGAGCATTTGAATTTGATTGAACTGTTGAAGCAGATAAAAAAAGAGTATTTTTGGTAAAAATAAGATTAAACAGTACAATAGTGGATAATATTATATATTTCTTATTCATTTGGTACCTCTTCGAGACTGTTATAAATTGGATAATCCTGAAATTCCTCATCATCTTCCAAAGTAGTAATTGTCCCGATATGAACTCCATCCAGATATAATTCATGTGTGCCGTCTGGATTTTTTATGAGATAACCGGAACTTTCTTCTTCTAAAGAGAATGTTTCTGCTTCAACTTCCGGATCAACACTGGAAGGTTCAATAATAAACAAAGTGGAAAACAGAAACAGAGAACATCCTACTAGGAAGATGAGAAACGGACTTCGATGAGAGGAATCGTTTGTCATATATTTGGCTCTTGCCAGCAATGTGGAATCTGTCCGGCTGGAGATGGATAGAGCGAAGGAAGAACGATTTTGTTCTTTCTGATATCTCTGTACTTTTAATAATAGCTCCAGATAATCAAGCTGTTCCTCGGGAGAAAAATGTTGTAGTACCTGTTTGTCGGTTTCCATCTCAGAAGTTGCCGCTTCTTCTTTTTTTAGCAGAGAAACAAAAGGATTCCACCAATAGAGAATGGACAGCAAATCAAGACCAGCCATAATAAGGAGATCGAGCCTTTTAAAATGTGCTGTTTCATGAAGAAAAATAAAGCTTAATTCCTGCTCTGTGAAATCTAAATCCGGAAGTAGGATCACCGGATGAAAGAAGCCTGTGATTGCGGGAGAAGTAATCTGTTTCGATTTGGCAAAACGAAACTTTACTTTCATGTTGCACACCTGAGACAAAACACGATGGTATTCAGATGCTTTCTCTTCCGGAAGAATGAAAGTTCGGACAAATCGTCGGAAATGGATGTAGGAATACAGATAATAAGTGGATTTTATTATAATCCCCGACAGCCAGATGAAAAGGAAGATGGAATAAATATGCCATTCAATTCCAAGAAATGTTCCCAAAGAATACCGAAAGAAATCACATATTACAGGCATGATGTGATGGGAATACAGGCTGATCGTATATCCGTACTCGTAAGGTAATAGAATCCGAAGTGCTGCCAGAAGGGAAAGAAAGACAATAAATCCACTGCCGACACGATAAAGAATCTGGCTTTTTCGGAGGAAAAGAGAACAGAGACTAATGAGTACACATCCCCATAAGATGGACATCATCAGTGAAGTCATAGAAAAATGAATACTACTCATCATTATTTTGTAACTCCTTTCATTTTTGTATCATAAGTAAGATTTACATTTTTTTCATTATAAAATAAAAGAGGTAACAAGTCAATTTTAGAATATAATATTTATTAAAAAAGTAAAAATAAACTATAAATAATTGATAGAATGAAAAAACATTGACATAAGTAATAATATTATATATAGTTAAGGTAAGGGGTTAAATGTGTTTATCGGATATTCGAAATCGATCAAGGAGGATAATAATGTGTGGGTCATAGGCTTCGATCTTGATTTATTGGGTGGTGTGTTGTTTCAATTCATAGCTGTTATATTTTTAATCGTGGAGATTGCTATTATTTTGTATATTGTATTTAAACTTTTTAAAATATTGAAAAATAAGTAGATTAGGAAAAATGACATAATTCTTTCATAATAATAATGAAAAAATAAACAAAAATATATGTAAATATGACAAAATTATTATTTATAATCACAGTAATAATAATACATTGACAAATGTAATAGGGCATGATATGGTGAAATTGAACAATGTATGTTAGATACATTTGGTCGGAAGATTTAAATGTAAGAATGCCTGTTCCCACTAGTTCTAAACAACGATTGTTAGCAGCGTGTCAATATGTTTATAGGGATATGCCAGAACTTAGGAAGATTGCAATAAGATTTATAGAAGATAATTATAATAAGGTGAAATAAAAATGAACATATAAGCGCAAAAGGATTTTAGAAAAAGTCTATAAACTATGTGCTTATATATAAACTATGAAAGGTGAAAAAATAATGAAAGAGATCGTTGATTTTTCGATTTTTTTGGAGGAAAACTCTCCGGAGGAATTAAAAAAGCCGTTTTATGAATTAATAAAACGGTTAGAACCTTATTCGACAGGTAAAAAGCATATTTTTGACAGTTTCATATATAGAATGAACAAACAATTGGCATTATTTCATGACTTGGTAGAATTTGTTTCACGAAATAAGAAATATGTAGTATATTTTCCGTTGTGGGAAGACATAAGTCATACAAAAGAAGAACTTGGAAAAGCAGTTGGATATCTCCCACGTATAAAAAAATATATTTTACAAGGTGACAGTAAAAAGCCGTATCAATATTGTGATGAATGCAGAAAAATTATTAGGCAAACAGGAGACTTTATTTTGCCGGAAAGTCAAAAGATAAAAAGATGGAATATGGAAAAAAGAATTTTTTATCTGGATACTATGATGGATGTTGTTTTTGTTTCCATTCCAATGTATCAGTATTTAATTGAGAATAATATACCGGAAGAATGTTTTAGGCCGGTGAAAACAAGCAGGAAGAAAAAACTGATTGCATATCAGATTGCTGCAAATAATATTTTGCCGGAAGGGGCTTATATAGATGGTGACTATATAGATTATGGATTATGCCCCCTTTGTGGCAAACATCAAATGGTTTTTGATTCCGACAAATATTATTATCAAGAAAAAAAGTTAGACATGGATAAAATTACAGAATGGAAAGATGTCAATGGAACACATGATAGCTATTTTACAGTACCGCATTTGATTTTTAGTAAGAGGCTGTATGAATTGATCATTGCAGTAGATCCTAAAGAAGTGTTTTTTCCTGTATATGCAAAATAAGGACATAGACAAGTTGGGGGTCTGGTACTCTTACGCTAATCTGAATCAGGAATTTTTCCTCAAAGCAGATTTTAAAGAGGACAAGCAATGTGGATTATTAAAAGACAGGTATTTGTATGCGTGTAATGATTCAAATGAGAAACAATTATTTTGTATTGGAGCCAAAGATACAGTATACTTGAATGTGACTTTTGTAGGAGAATTTGGAGGAAATCGTAGAAAGGCGAATCGATTATTTCCTCAAATCGATGTTCTCTATAAAAAATGAAGCGGGTGGGGACTGACACCAATGCATAACAACGTGACATAATTCCATTTATTTGTAAAAGTGCCTGTTTCCGATAGTACAAAAGTCTAATGCAGATATTAATCGTTATATGGATGGAGGATATAGGGAATGCATGATGAAATAATGAAATTAATAGAAAAGAATGAAATAGACAGCGTAGTCGTTTTATTTATGAAGATGAAAAAAACACAATATAAAGAAATGTGTAATTGGTTAGTAGAAGAGATGAAAGCAACGGATGATTGCTGTATAAGAAATACTATAGCAATAATATTAGGAGATTTGAGATATAATGGAGCTGTGGATACGTTAATTCAATTAATACAGAATCCTCAAAATGCTAATAGTAGGGGAACACTGATTTATGCATTAAAAGAATTAAAATGTGAAAAAAATCTTACTGATCTTATTGACATATTGTTGAATGGAAATTTTGAAACAAAATGGAATATGCATGACCTGATTTTAAAAAAAAGAAAGCTGTTAAGCAAAAAAGACAGGAAGAAATATAAGAAAGAAATAAAGAAAAAAATAATAGCATTGGAAATAGAATTAGGTCTTTATTATGATTTAAAAGAAAAGCTGTAATAATCAACTTTAGATGATGTATTACAAGGAGACATAATGCCATTTAAATGGGCAGTTAACTACGTAAAAAGGCAGCCCCTGCGGGCACTAAGATTATTTGGGTGAAATGAAATGAAAAAAGTTTATATGGTTTATCATGAAATAAAAATGTCAAGAGGAATTTGCAACTATAAATTAATAGGTTTTTATTCTACGAAAGAAAAAGCAAAAAAAATTGTAAAAAAATATCGTACTTTTGAAGGATTTAAAGATTTTCCAAAAGAATTTCATATCAAGACAGTATCTATCGATAAGCTGCCAAAAAAATTAAAAAGAAAGAAATGTGTTTAGTTAATGCCAGAGAATGGGAGAACGTGAGAAAAATGAATGTGTTCTATAAAGTTACTTATGAGAAACCGGTGAATGACACATATAGTGAATATATATTTGTGGGATTATTTAGCACTAAGAAAAGGGCGAAAAAAGCCATAAAAAAATTGAAACGGAAGCGAAGATTTCGTAATAAAGACTATTTTTATATGAACAGAATAACGGTTGATATGCGTACAAGCTGGTGGGATGGAGGTTTTATTCGTGTATATGACGGAGACGAAGAACAGTAAGTGGAAAAAGAAAATTTTATTTTTGGGTGTCATTTTTTTAGCATTTTTATTTATTGTTTATTTTCTCTTATTTCTTGAATTAAGAGAAAAAAAGACAGAAATAAAGGACAATGAGCAATATAATAATATATTAAATGAGTATGATGATCTTGGAAATGAAATTAGTTTTTTTCCGGATGAAATTCCTCAACAATGCATAGAAAAAGAGATTTGCAGAAAAGAACAGTTTTTACAAGGGAAAGGCTTTTTGTATTTAAAAACCAAATATCTTCCGCAAGATTACAGGAAGGCTGTTGATTCTATTTCAACGGATGATTGTAAAAAAATAATGGTTGAGGATAAACAGATAAATGAGATGATAGAATTATCTTTGCCAACTTTCAATGATACATATCTTTCTACCTACTTTAAAGAATGCTTTGATTTACCGGAGTCCCTTGGTCAATGGGAATATGTTATTTATGTAAATGAAGATTTATGTCCGGAAGATGCCTGGAATCATGGAGCAATAGGTGGAATTGCGATGAATGAAAAAGAGAATCTGATTATTTACTATTATGAAAAATGGTAATGTTATTTTTGTAAGACAGTCAAAGTGAAAAATATGATCTAGTGGAAAAGGAGAGAAGAAAATGGAAAAGAAGATTTATGAGTGGGCGGCGGATAAATTACTGGAATGGGATTTAGAAAAAATAAGTGTATTGGGCTTCTTTGTTGGAGAATTTGATGAGGACGTAATTGATTTGATTTTTGCGTCCAATTTCTGGGAACAATATGATGAAATTGAAGAGAAAGAAGAGTGCTGGAATATTGCTTGCTGGGAAGGAGAAGAAGGTAATATTACAGAAGAATGTGTAAGTTCTTCAGAATTGATATGCTGGCTTAATGCAAAAGGAATAAAACAAGTCGGAAAATTAAATGATGATAGTTTCTATAATAATGGTTTGAAAGAAACAATTGAACTTTTAAAAACTGTTGTTTTAAAACTCCATAAAGATGTAATTCAAAAGCAATTAGGTCATGATATTCCAATTTTGATCAGTGATTTTGAATATGCAGAAGAATATTTAAATATTACAAAAGAAGTGAATGAGGAATCAGTAATTCAAGATTTTGTTGACTGGTACATATCAGGAGAATAAAAAATGTATATTTTGTTTCATGAACTAACAGAAGAACAGTATTTAGAATGACTTTCATTCTTAGGAAATAGATGTGATAGTTTTGCGTTGATACAGGGAATGATAGATTTTGATGTTTATGTGGATGAGTAGTTTTTAGGGATAGATGATGAAAAAGATTTCGAATAAAATTTGTATAGCTTGTCTGTTGACTTTTGCTGTTATTTGTACGATGAAAGAATGGACAAGTAAAGATTATGTACAAATGGTTTCTAATGAATGCACTTCGGTTTATGCTTTGGAGCAATGGGATTATTTTGTGGCAGATTCGAAAGGTACATTTTACGTAGAAAATCAGGAAAAAAATTTAATACAAAAGTTCGATTCAGATGGCAATTTTCAAAAAGCTTACTATATGGGAAATGAGATTCTTGGGGTGTGTTTTGAGGAAAATGTACTTCATGTACTGACAAAGGATGGAAAGGAATATTGTCTGCTGAATGACGAAATAAAAAGTCTGGGAGAATGTAATGAGGATGATCCGAAATGGAGTTCTTATGAAGAAACCAGGGAAGCCGGAAAATATTCTATTTTTCATAATAAAATAACGAGAAAAACCCGGAAAGGTGAAAAAGAAATTCGACTTAATACACCAATCTATCCGTTTCCGGCAAGATGGTATTTTTACGGAATTGTTATTTTTACTTTTCTATGTGTGATTCAATGGATACTAGGAGAAAAGCAAAGGTCCATAATCAATGAGGAAACAGATTTTTTGTATCTGCATCGATTTTGCCCGGAGAGAGGGTTACATTTATCTTTGAGCGATATGTTGAATCTGGTAATTGGAATCATAGGATTTGGATTTTGCATTTTGGCAATTTTGTGTATTTTTTCTTCTATTTATGTTTTAGGGGCAGGACTGTTCCTAATAGGAATTCCGTTTTTCTGGATGGGAATAGGAAACTTGTGTATGATTCAATATATCAAACACCGGAGTATTTATTATGTCACAAATCAGGCAGTCATTATTGTGAAAAAATATAAAA
>JALEPU010000142.1 GCA_022766905.1 Lachnospiraceae bacterium | reverse complement strand
GAAAAATTCACAAAAAAAAATGGGCATAAAAACAGCTCCGTAAGAAAACCAGCTTTTTTTACCGGACAAAAAAGAACAGGGCAGTTTCCAGTTTTTCTTCTTTTTCTCAGCCAAATAGAGAATCAAAAGCAGAAGACTCCCAATGAATTGAGCGAGCAACGAGGCAAGAGCAGCTCCTTTTACTCCAAGAGCCGGACATCCAAATTTTCCGAAAATCAGGGCGTAATTGAATCCGGTATTTAAAATGGCTGCAAAAAAACTGGTATAAAGTGGAAGGGAAGCCCCGCCTACACAGCGAAGATAGGC
This sequence comes from Lachnospiraceae bacterium, assembly GCA_022766905.1. Taxonomy (GTDB): domain Bacteria; phylum Bacillota; class Clostridia; order Lachnospirales; family Lachnospiraceae; genus SIG292. The sequence goes on along the minus strand of JALEPU010000142.1, from coordinate 9,018 downwards.
TGCAAAAAGTGTGGAAAAAGCAGCGAAAGGGCAGGTCAGGCCAAATATTTTCAAATATTCTCCTGCTATTTGAATCGTTTTAGCCTCTGTTGAATAAAGATGCATCACCTGAATCGGACAAAACAGGCTGATCCCGGTAAAGAACAGGGCCAGCCCACAGGCAAAAAGAAAACTGGTATAAAAGCTTCTTCCCACTTCCTTCCAGTTTTCTTTTCCTGCGTACTGTGCAATCAAAATGCCGGCTGTCGTTGCAATCGCACCAATCAGAACCGTATATAAAGACATGAATTTATTTCCCATGCCGATTCCTGCTACACTGAGACTGCCAAGCTGTCCTGTCATCATCTGGTCCATCACTCCAAAAGAGGATTGAAGCAGACATTGCAAAGTCACCGGTATCGCTATTTTTTTCAGATCTTTTCGAAAACGTTGATTTTCCTCCATGGTTTCTCTCCTATCTCCCATCATCCGGTCCTGCGTAAATTTTTGCAAAAGAATGAATGATTTTTCCCGTCAGGCCCCAGATCGTACGATGGCCGTACTGATAAAAATATACGGTTTCCTTCCGCTTTCTCCATCTATATTCCCTGCCTCCCAAAATTCGGTCAAAGGGGAAATCATCTCCTAACAGAACCTGTTCTTCCATCTCATAAACTTCCGGCTCTGTATAAAGGAAAAAGTCCAGAGGAACGGTAAATACTTCTGCTACCTCATCCTCACTGTAAGTTCCCTCGTAATCATGTAAAATGGCAGCATAAGGAGAAAGGAGAAGACCTGTTCCTGTATGAAGAAACACATCCATCCGGCCAATCACCTCAATCTGATCTCTGGACAAAAGCAGTTCTTCCTGTGTTTCCCGTACCGCCGCCTCAAAAGAGGTCTCAGAAGGTTCCACCATGCCGCCGGGAAAACAAATATCTCCTGGCTGATGTTTGATTTTTCCGGAACGAACCTCAAATAATATATCATACCCCTGCTCTTTTCTTAAAAGAGGAATACAAACTGCTGATTTCTTACACTCATCTAAGCCGATTATGGTAGACTGGTGATGAGATAACTGTTTTAATCTATCATCCATAGGATTTGTTTTCCTTTCTTCCATGACCTTTTGACCCTGGCATCATCCTGTCACTTAAGCTACAGCATCTTCTTCTTTTTAAAAATAAAAATAATAATCAGAATAACAATGAGACTCAAAATAATAACATAGGGATAGCCTGATCTCAGTTCCGGCATATTCTGAAAGTTCATTCCATACCATCCGGTAATTAAGGTAAGTGGAAAGAAAATGGTCGAAATAACTGTCAAAAACTGCATATTATTGGTCTGTTCCGCATCAATCTGAGCCTGATAAGCATCTTTTACCTGCTGTGCATACTCCAAAAGATGAGACGTCTTTGTCATCAGACGGTCTGCCCGGTCTACAATCGTACCAAAATATTTCAGCTGTTTCTTGGAAAAGAAATGATTCTCATCTTCTTCCAACTCTTTTCCCAGATCCATCATTTCATCGTAATATCCACGCAGAGTTAAAAGCTCTCTTCGAATTGGTAAAATATCATTCTGAATTCCCTGAGCTTCTCCGGCAGATATTTTTTCTTCCAGATCCATCAGCTTTTTTTCATATTGGGCCAGAACAACCGGGTCCCGGCTCATAAACTGAGTCATAAAATTATAAATAAAACGTTCTCTTGTCTGCCCCTGTCTCGTCTTACTGTTTCGGATTCTTCGAATCAGCCGATCTGCAAATCCATCATCATCTATGATCACTATATTTTTTCGATTGATTAAAAATAAAATCCGGTAACGGCTTCCCAACACATCCAATAGCTTAGGAATACAGAGAGAACCTACCAGACACTCCTGCTGTACCTCCATTTTACAAAAGGCAACTTCCCCCAGATTGATCTCTCCTTCATACACCATCTGCGCAAGTTTCATTGCCTGAAGGGCACTCCGGCTTTCTGCAAGAAAAATAGCCGGTCTTTCCGGGACAACCTGTTCGATGCTGATTTCTTCCAGCGTTTGTCCAAATGCAAATATTTTCATCGCGAATCTCTCCCATCTAATACAGTTATTATAATAATTGGGAAGAGGGATTTCAAGAGGAAGAAAAAAAGTCCTTGCTATTAAATTTCAATCTGATAAAATGTTTCATACGACACTGTATCAGATGGAAGCAAAAACAGGAGGTTACATGTATGAGAGATAGAAATACAATGGGGAAAAATGAAAATACATTTGAGTCTTTTATACCAGGAAACAACGTCTTTACCTACCAAATAGCAAAGTCAATGGTAAGCCAGACCGGAAGATATAATCCCTTTTTCTTATATGGTCCTTCCGGAGTAGGGAAAACACATCTGAGTCAATCCATATTCTGGGGATTTTCAGAGAAATACCCGAATAAAAAAATTGTTTCCTGGACTTCAGAGGCATACACAAATGCTTTTATTCAAACACTTCGAAGTGGAGATCATTCATCCCTCTTAGAATTCAAGCGAAAGAACAGAAATTCCGATTTATTTATTATGGAAGATTTCCATTTTTTCGCAGGAGGACAAAAAGATGCAACTTTACAGGAACTGTTTCAATGTTTTGATGCTCTCTATATGGCGCAAAAACAAATTATTATAACTTCTGCCATTACTTTAAGGGAATTAAATCTGTTGCCTCGATATACTTCCAGACTTTCCATGGGACTGGTCTGTCAGCTGCAGCCATATGATTTTCCATCTCGAAAAGAAATCCTGTTGGAGAAGTGTAAAGAAGAAGGTATTTCACTAAATACAGAATTATTCGATTATATTGCCTCCAACATTACAGATATACGTGCATTAATCGGAGTCGTAAACAAATTAGTAGTACAAAAGGAATTAAACCCTCATTTTTCTGATATGACAATTCAGGAAATGGAAAAATTGTTACAGGATATCATCGGACCCAAGAAAGCTTGTCTTTCTCCGGAAAAAATCTTATCCATCGTTTGTGATTACTATAACGTATCGATGGATGAAATTAAAAGTTCCCAAAAAAAGAAGGAAATCCTGCTGGCCCGCCAGATTTCCATCTATTTATGTCGTACCTTAATTCCGAACCTATCTTTCAAACAGCTTGGTAAAATCATGAACAAAGATCATACCAGTATCTTATACTCAATCAATAAAGTGCAAACGAAGTTAAATACAAAGGATGGAGCCGGATTAAAAAATACGATTGACCACTTTATGAGAGAAGCGTTGAAGGAAGACTGAACCTGTCATCCCTTCTAATTATTTTCCATCTTCTTATACAGCCGATGAGCAAAGATACAGATTGGAATCGTGCATACCAAAAGCCAAAGTTCCGTAAGTGGAAGACCGACCACACCCCGCTGATATAAAGCTGGTACGGTATCAATCAGCATGTGAAGAAGAATGGCCAGGAAAAGATAGATTTTCTTCCGGTTTCTTGCTCCGTAAAATACAACGATCGTAAGAGAAATGTGAATACCCATACAGAGAATCCGTTCCACGATGTTACATACTCCCATTCCAACTCCAAAAGCTTCTACGGCCGGCATAACTGTTGTAAGTGCTTCCTGGGGCAAACCATTTCCATTTGTAGCTGCTATTACAAGATAGGATACGATGGCCATAAGGGAAACCGTCCATACTTCAATTCCTCCATGGCCAATGCCATACATGACGGCATCATCTCGTTTTTCTATTTTTTTGCAGAACACTCGAAACATAACCCATCTTCCCACTTCTTCAAAGAATCCGGCCATGGTAATGCCATATAAGACATAGAGAAAAGTACTCCCCATGATGGCCCGGGAAACCGGGCTGTCAAGAATCATGCAGAAGTAATGGACAATTAATTCCAGAACCCTTGCAGACACAACAAAACCGATTGCCCCGAAAAATAAAGGTTTCCAATGTGCTTTTGTTTTTTTTCGCCAGAAAATAATATAAATGATCGGAAGTATAAACAGTAAAACAGCGGTTGCTGCTAAAACTATCGTTTGTTTCATTAACATCTCTTTTGCTCCTTTCCATCCTGGATACGATTGCGGATTTTTTGAAATTGCTGTGTGTCTTTGATACAGGCAAAAGCCGGGTGCTCAAAAGCCATGACTGTGCTTTGTCTGATAAAAGTCTTATCCCTTGGTGCCTGAGCTCCCAAAGGTAAATTCTCCAGCCACTCATCCAATTGATCAAAATAGTCATCTCCGTGAAGAAGCCGCCTCTTTTCTTTCAGCAATTCTAAGACACAGCGAGAGAAATCTTCCAGCATCTTTAATGCTTTTTCCTTTTGTCCATTTTCAGCATAAACAAGGGCTGCCTGGTAATAAAATTGGGCTGCTGAATTAGGATGAAGTTCATTTACATGATATATCTTCATAATCCCCTGGATACGTTTTATGGCTTCCTCACATCTTTCTTCTTCCTTGCTATATAATGCAAGATAATGTACGGCATTTCCAATTAAACTTAATAAATAATGATACTGCCTGATCTGAGCAAAACTTTTTGCTTTTTCTTCCTGTCCTGCTGCCTGATAAGCCTGGATAAGCAAGGTATCGTTTTGTTCCGACATCTGTTCCGGACCTGTAATCGGCTCTAACATCTCAATCACCTCTTTTGCCTTTCCCTGATAGAGAAAACAAAGAGCCTTTAATGCAATTGCATCACTACAGATACTTACATTAGAACATTTTTCCTCAATTCTGCTGCAAAGCTTCACCGCTTTTTCCAGTGTAGCCCTTCCTTCTTCTTCCTTTTCTGCCAGCATAAAATGATTCAGATACAAAACACAGATCTGGAGCAGGAAGGGATAACAGGAATAATAACGCTGAACCCATTTTTCTACCTGATTCATCGCCTCTGAAAAAGGCATTTTCGTAAAGTTCTCCGTCAGCTCCGTATAAACTTTCCTGATCTGTTCCTTTGACAGCTGAGGTTCATAGCCAAGAAGCTCATCTACGGTTACATCAAAAAAGGAAGCCATCAGAGGAAGAAGCATAATATCCGGTGTACTTTGTTGATTTTCCCATTTGGAAACAGAGGCTTTTGTTACCCCCAGAAAGTCGGCCAGTTCTTCCTGGGTCATTTTTCGCTCCCGTCTGAGCTTTGCTATATTATGTGAAATATTCAATCCATACATAAAAAAATCGCCCTCCTTTCCCTATTATGGTATCAGAGGACGACTCTTTCCGCAATGGAGCCATGCGATACTTTATGAAATTAAATCAACCAACAGGAAACTTTTTGTTACTTCTTTTCTTTCACATAACCTATATAATGATTCCTGTATAAAATCTGAAAATACTGGGAGATACGTTCATACAAAGGCTCAGCCTTCTCACCGAATTCTTCTTTAACTTTCCCGGCGATCTCATAAATGGTCTTTGTTCCATCCATTTGCTTCCAGACGAAGCTTCCGAACTCATCTAAACTGATATAACTGAACCTGGGACGCTTAAAAAGCTTTTGGGCAACCCAGTTGTAGAACCCTTTATTCTCCACTTTAATCACAACGACTCCCTTTTCTTCACTCCACTCATATCCGGGAGCACAGACCGGGACATAATCCAGATAATTTTCTTTCTTTTTCTCACTCATAGCTTATTTTTCTTTTTTCCAGACAGTAACTTTCAAAAGTGTAGCCATCAGAAGAATAAAGAAAATCAGGCCGCCGATATTTCCAAGGTCAACACCCAGGAAGCTTCCGAGGAAGTCTCCAAAAGATCCTTCACCCATTGGAATAATAGCAAATACTGCCAGTAAGATACCAACCAGACCTTCTCCGGCAATCAGACCGGAACAGTAAAGAACACCATCCTCAATTCTATCTTTTTTCTTCTTTTCATCCATCTGTTTTCTCTTTTCAATAAACAGACGTACCAGTCCACCTGCCATCATTGGTGTACTTAAGTGAATTGGCAGATACAGACCAACTGCAAATGGCAGAACCGGAATTCCTAAAATTTCAACTACAATACCAATAAATGCACCTGCAAATACCAGGTTCCATGGAAGGTTTCCGCCCATAACACCTTCTACGATCATCTTCATCAATGTTGCCTGAGGTGCAGGAAGTTCTGCGGAGCCATATCCCCATGCTGCATTTAATAAGTACAAGATTGCACCGATTGCAACTGCAGACGCAATGACACCAATTAACTCACCAATCTGCTGTTTCATTGGAGTTGCACCTACAATATATCCTGTTTTCAAATCCTGTGATGTATCACCGGCAATGGCTGCAATGATACAGATAACAGAACCAATTGCAATGGCTGCTGTCATTCCGGCATGTCCTGTCTGACCGGTTACTTTAAGAGCAAAGGTTGCAATCAAAAGAGTGGCAATGGTCATACCGGATACCGGATTGTTACTGCTTCCAATCAGACCAACCATTCTGGAAGAAACAGTTGCAAAGAAAAATCCAAAAATTACAATGATGATTGCACTGAATAAGTTTACAGGAACGATTGGAATCAACCAGATAAACAAAGTCAAAGCAACAATTAATAACAAAATCGTTTTCATGGAAAGGTCTCTGTCTGTTCTTTCTCCTGTACCTGCGCCACCTTTTCCATATCCTTTCATTGCATCGCGGAAAGTTCTCACGATCAATGGAAGAGATTTTACCAGACTGATCACACCACCGGCTGCTACTGCACCGGCACCGATATATTTGATAAAGTTGGACCAGATGGCAAAAGAACCTCCGGAAGCATATAATTCACCTACCGTAACGGTTGCAGGGAACAGTACAAGATCTTTACCAAATAAAAGAATCAATGGCATCAATACGAACCATCCTAAAACACCGCCGGCAAACAGGTAGGAGGAAATCTTTGTTCCACAAATATAACCTACACCTAAAAGTGCCGGAAGGACATCCATACCAACACCGGAACCTGCATAGGCAGGAATCTCCCAATGAATCTCACTTGGGAATAACTTTAATCCATCTGTAATAAATTTGTAAACCGCAGAAAGTCCAAGACCTTTGAATACCACTCCGGCTTTCGCGCCGCCTTCTTCTCCTGCCAGAAGTACTTCTGCACATGCCTGTCCTTCCGGATAAGGAAGTACCCCATGTTCCTGTACAATCAGTGCTTTTCGAAGAGGTACCATGAACAGAACACCTAAACATCCGCCGATTGCAGCAATAATGGCAATCTCTACCAGAGATGGAGCTTCGGTTCCCCATTCACTTGCCCACAAAAATAAGGCAGGCATGGTAAAAATGGATCCTGCTGCTACAGATTCACCAGCCGAACCGATGGTCTGTACCATGTTATTCTCCAGAACAGAATCTTTTTTCAGAATAACACGAATCACTCCCATAGAAATTACTGCTGCCGGAATAGAAGCAGACACAGTCATACCTACACGAAGTCCCAGATAAGCATTTGCTCCGCCAAAAAGAACTGCCAGCAAAATTCCCAATATAATGGAAGTCGCTGTAAATTCAGGCAATGTCTTCTCAGCAGGAACAAACGGTTTAAAACTATTGTTCTCACTCATTTTCAATTTTCTCCTTACATATATAATGTGATAATAGTTACAAATACATATTATAGCATAAAAAGAACTGATTTTGCAAATATTTTAGATTTTTTCCGATCACGCCTTCTTTTTCCCCGCCAGGATGTTCATTCCGATATAAATGAGAATCGCAGCTCCAATCGCACTGACAAGAATCAGATACATATGATTTACGCTTACCTTTTCCTCAAGAAAATACAAATTACAATCAACACTGTCTTTGATTGCTTCTACCACTTCTGTCGGAAATCCCTGGCTTTTCATTTCAGAAAAGACTCCGCAAAGGGCATGGTTGCGAAGCAAACTGGTACCATAAGTTCCCGGCAAAAAAGAAAGTGCTTTTTGCAGTCCCTTTGAAAACTGAGAAATCGGCATATAGGCTCCGCAAAGGAAACCATATCCTGCACTTACAATCGTGCCCACTGCAGAAGCCTGCCCGTTGGTAAAAAGAAAAAAGTTGACACAGGAAGATAATGCTGTTCCAAAAAGAACCAGTAAACATACATCCAGAAACAAAAAGGCCACATCTTTTCCTGATAAATACCATCCGGTATAAGATAGATATCCAAGGCATACTCCTGCCGCTGCCAGATTGATCAAAAGAGTAGAAATCAGAGTAGCCAGATAATATCCCAATGCCAGGATTCCCGGCTTCACCGGCGTAATCATAAAGTCTTTTCTGGCACCTGTATATTTATCCTGTACCATGAGAAGATTAGAACAGAATGCAACTGTCACGCAGCTTACTGCCAATAAAGAAGATACCAGTTCTCCTCCGACGCATCCGCGAATCAATTTCTCAGGTGCAAAAGCTCCTGCGGCAGCTAATGCACTGCGAAAGGAATCCTCATAAACATTACTTAAAAAGGTTCCATATAACACCAGTAAAATCAATGGTGTAATCAAAGAGGTGAAAAACATTCCTTTATCTTTAAAATATAATTTGGTATTTCGTTTTACTAAAGCAAATAATCCTTTCATTTTTCTTCCCCTCCGGTCAATTTTTTCCCTGTCACAGCAAGAAATACATCATCCATTTTACCTTTTGTAATTTCATAATCCTGAAACATCTCCGGATACTTTATAATCAGCTGAGTTGCAGCCGCCGTGTCAGAAACAGACACCCGAAATGCATCTCGGATTGCCTCATACGGAGCCCCCAGTTTTTTTATTTGCTCTTCCTCAGCTCCATAAACTGTAATAAAATCTCCTGTATAAGTATTTTTCAACAGAAGCGGAGTCCCTTCTGCCACAATTCGGCCTTTATCAAGAATCACTACATAATCCGCATCTGCCGCTTCTTCCATATAATGGGTAGTCAGAAATACGGTCATCTTTTCCTCTTTTCGAAGATGTTCAATTACATTCCACAGTGTTTTTCTAGTTTGTGGGTCCAAACCGGTCGTTGGCTCATCCAGAATCAGGATCTTCGGCTCATGAAGTAAAGCCCGGGCAATATCGATTCGCCTTCTTT
>JALEPU010000141.1 GCA_022766905.1 Lachnospiraceae bacterium | reverse complement strand
TTTCGATTTCCCATGTCAGTGCCACACCGCTTGGAATGGAAGTAACCTGTAAGTGTACGCTCACGAAAATAGATGGAAGAAAATTGGTGTTTGAAGTAGAAGTGAAGGACGAAGCAGGTCTGATTGGAAAAGGAACCCATGAACGTTTTATGGTCAAGGCAGAACCATTTCTGGAAAAAGCAAACAGCAAAAGAAACGGATAGAGGAGCCAAATAGTATGGCAAAAAAGTTGAGAAAAGAAGGACAGCAGGAGACAGAAACCATCCGCTTAAATAAGTATTTAAGCGATGCCGGAATCTGCTCCCGCCGTCAGGCAGATTTGTATATTGAAGAAGGAAAAGTTACTGTAGATGGAAAAATTGCCAGGGAAGGAATGCGGGTTGGCCCGAAAAATCAGGTGTGTTTTATGGGAAGACCGGTGCAAAGGAAAGAAGATCTGATTCTATTACTGGTCAATAAACCGAAAGGAATTGTCTGTACTACGAAAGGCCAGAAAAATAATATTGTCGATTTCCTTCAATATAAAGAGAGAATTTATCCGGTAGGGCGTTTGGATGTGGCATCTGAAGGCCTTCTTCTTATGACCAATGACGGAGATTTGATGAATGAAATTCTGCGGGCCCGGAATTATCATGAAAAAGAATATATTGTAACAGTGAATAAAAAAATAGATCCTGCTTTTTTGAAAGCAATGAGGCAGGGCGTCTTTTTGCCGGAGCTAAATGTTACAACCCGCCCTTGTAAAGTAAAAGAAGTGGACAAAAATAGTTTTTCTATCATTCTGACCCAGGGGCTGAACCGGCAGATCAGGCGTATGTGTGAAGCCTTGGGATATCGGGTCGTAAAATTAGTACGGATTCGAATTATGAATCTGAAACTGGGAGATCTAAAAAAGGGAAAATATCGAAAGGCAACAGAGGGAGAGCTGGAAAAGCTTTATTCTCTGATTCAACAATCAAAAGGAGAAGCATAAAGATGGATCAGATAACAAGAATGAAAGAACTGATTGAGATTTTGAACGAGGCTTCCAGGGCATATTATCAGGAAAGCAAGGAAGTGATGAGCAATCTGGAATATGATGCCTTGTATGATGAATTGGTTGAACTGGAAAAAGAGACAGGAATTGTCTATGGAAACAGCCCAACGGTGAACGTTGGATATGAGCTTTTAAGCGAACTGCCAAAAGAAGCCCATGAATCGCCAATGTTATCTTTGGATAAGACAAAAGAACCGGAAGCACTAAAAGACTGGTTAGGAGAGAAAGAGGGAATCCTCTCCTGGAAAATGGACGGACTTACGATTGTCCTGACCTACAGGGAGGGAATGCTGTATAAAGCTGTCACAAGAGGAAATGGAGAAATCGGGGAAGTCATTACCAACAATGCAAAAACCTTTCAGAACCTTCCGGGACAAATTCCATTTCAGGGAGAACTTGTTTTAAGAGGGGAGGCTGTCATCCGCTATTCTGATTTTGAAAAAATGAATGCGTCCATTGAGGATGTAGACGCAAAATATAAAAATCCAAGAAATCTTTGCAGCGGCTCTGTACGGCAATTAAATAATGAAATTACAGCCAGGAGAAAGGTGAATTTTTATGCCTTCCATCTCGTCAGTGCCCAGGATAGAGTTTCTGTTTCCGTAGAAAAAGATTTTGAATGGCTTTCCGGTCTTGGTTTTGACGTGGTGGAATATAAAAAGGTAAAGAAAGAAAATATTGTAGATACGATTTCCTGGTTTTCCAATCAGATTAAAAAGATGGATCTGCCGTCGGATGGTCTGGTTCTGACTTATGATGATGTGGTATATGGCCGTTCTTTAGGGCGGACTGCAAAATTCCCTCGAAATTCCATTGCCTTTAAATGGGCAGATGAACTGGCAAAAACCAGACTGACAGAAGTGGAATGGAGTCCAAGCAGAACAGGATTGATTAATCCGGTTGCCATATTTGAACCGGTTGAATTGGAAGGGACTACGGTCAGCCGGGCAAGCCTTCATAATATCAGTATTGTAGAAAGCCTTTCTTTGGGAATTGGAGATGAGATCAGTGTATATAAAGCCAATATGATCATTCCTCAGGTCGCAGAGAATTTTACGAAAAGCGGGAATCTTCCTTATCCGGCTCATTGCCCGGCATGCGGCGGAGAAACTCAGATCAAAGAAACCAATGGAATCAAGGTGCTTTATTGTACCAACAATCTTTGCAGTGCAAAAAAAATAAAGCTGTTCGCTCATTTTGTCAGTCGGGATGCCATGAATATGGACGGGTTATCGGAAGCAACGTTAAATAAAATGATTGAGAAAGAATTTCTCAAAGAATTGCCGGATTTGTTTCATTTGAATCAGTATGAAGAGCAGATCAAAGA
>JALEPU010000119.1 GCA_022766905.1 Lachnospiraceae bacterium | reverse complement strand
ATGTGGCACGTCGTGTCTTTGAGCAGCAGAGCAGCGAGGACACTTATGTGGTATCCTGCTCCAGCCGTACCATTGTTTATAAAGGAATGTTTCTGGTAGATCAGCTTAGGACCTTCTTTGAGGACCTCCATGATACCAGATATGAGTCAGCCATTGCTCTGGTACATTCCCGTTTCTCAACCAATACGATTCCGAGCTGGGAAAAAGCTCATCCTTACCGTTTTATTGTCCACAATGGTGAGATCAATACGATTCGGGGCAATGCGGATAAGATGATGGCAAGAGAAGAGATGTTGGAGTCAGAGCATTTTAAAAATGAGATGCATAAGCTGATTCCAATCGTGAATCCAAATGGTTCCGACTCTGCCCGCCTTGACAATACTCTGGAATTTCTCGTTATGAGCGGCATGGACCTTCCGAAGGCAATTATGATTACCATTCCGGAACCATGGCAGAACAATAAAACGATCGATCCGAAGAAAAGGGATTTTTATGAATATTATGCAACCATGATGGAACCATGGGACGGACCGGCTTCCCTTCTTTTTACAGATGGTGATGTCATGGGCGCTGTCCTGGACCGTAACGGTCTTCGTCCTTCCCGTTATTATGTAACAGAAGACGGATATCTGATTCTGGCATCGGAAGTAGGTGTGATGGAAACGGATCAGACGAAAGTCATCAAGAAAGAACGGCTTCGTCCGGGACGTATGCTTCTTGTGGATACGGTAAGAGGCGAAGTCATTGACGATGACATCCTGAAACACTCCTATGCAACGAAACAACCGTATGGCGAGTGGATCGATAAAAATATGGTTCATTTATCCGACCTTAAGATTCCGAATGAGAAAGTTGTGGAATATTCGAAGGAAGAAATGAACAAGATGTTAAAAGCCTTTGGATATTCTTATGAGGATTTAAGAACAGCGATTTCTCCGATGGCTTTGAATGGAAGTGAGCCGACTTCCGCCATGGGTATTGACAGCCCGCTTCCAAGCCTTTCCAAAATGCAGCAGCCCTTATTTAACTATTTTAAACAGTTATTTGCTCAGGTAACCAATCCGCCGATTGATGCAATCAGGGAAGAAATCGTAACATCTACAGCTGTTTATGTCGGAGAAGAAAGCAATCTTTTAGTGGAAGCGGAAGAAAACTGCCGGGCACTTAAAATTGAACATCCGATTCTGACCAATACAGACCTTTTGAAAATCAGAAATATGAAGGTAGAAGGTTTTAAGGTAGCAGATGTACCGATTACCTACTATAAAAATACCTCTCTGGAAAAAGCTATTGACCGGATCTTTTTGGATGTGGACCGGCTTCACAGACAGGGCGTCAATATGTTTATACTGACAGACCGGGGCGTGGATGAAAACCATGTGGCTATTCCATCATTGCTTGCCGTATCTGCCGTTCACCAATACCTGATCCGGACGAAAAAACGTACTTCCGTTGCTTTGATTCTGGAAAGCGGGGAACCGAGAGATGTTCATCATTTTGCTACCCTGCTTGGATATGGTGCCAGTGCCATCAATCCTTATCTGGCTCATTTGTCCATTAAGAAATTAATTGATGACAATATGATTCAGAAAGATTATTATGCAGCAGTAGAAGATTATAACAGTGCAGTACTCCATGGTATTGTAAAGATCGCTTCCAAGATGGGAATTTCCACCTTACAGTCTTATATGGGTTCTCAGAACTTTGAGGCAATCGGAATCAGTACCGATGTAATCAATAAATATTTTACAGGAACAGTAAGCCGGGTAGAAGGAATTACCCTCGCTGATATTGAAGAGCGAATCGACAATCTCCATACACAGGCTTTTGATCCTCTGGGACTGGAAAATGATCTTACCATTGCCAGTGACGGAAGCCATAAATTCCGTTCCGGAAAAGAAGAACATCTTTACAATCCGCTTACGATCCATATGCTCCAGGAGTCTACAAAACGGGGCGATTATGAGATGTTCAAAGAATATACCAAACTGGTAGATGAGGAAACAAGACCAAGAAAATTAAGAAGTTTATTAGAATTTAATTACCCTGCAAAAGGTGTGCCGATCGAAGAAGTAGAAAGTGTAGATTCCATTGTAAAACGGTTTAAGACCGGCGCAATGTCCTACGGCTCTATTTCCAAGGAAGCCCATGAGACACTGGCAATCGCCATGAACATGTTAGGCGGTAAGTCGAACAGTGGAGAAGGTGGAGAGGATCTGGAACGACTGACAGTGGGACCGGACGGATTGAATCGTTGTTCTGCCATCAAACAGGTTGCGTCAGGACGTTTTGGTGTAACTTCCAGATATTTAGTCAGCGCAAAAGAAATTCAGATTAAGATGGCCCAGGGCGCAAAACCGGGCGAAGGCGGACATCTGCCGGGAGGAAAAGTATATCCATGGATCGCAAAAACAAGACATTCCACCCCTGGTGTAGGCTTGATTTCCCCGCCACCTCATCATGACATTTATTCCATTGAGGATTTGGCTCAGTTGATTTATGACTGTAAAAATGCAAATAAAGATGCAAGAATTTCTGTCAAATTAGTATCCGAAGCAGGCGTAGGTACGGTAGCAGCCGGTGTTGCGAAAGCAGGTGCCCAGGTTATTCTGGTATCCGGTTACGACGGTGGTACCGGTGCGGCTCCGAAGTCTTCTATTTATAATGCAGGACTTCCATGGGAGCTGGGCCTTGCTGAGACTCATCAGACCTTGATTCAGAACGATCTTCGAAATAAAGTCATTCTGGAGACAGACGGTAAATTAATGAGCGGCCGGGATGTGGCAATCGCTGCTATTCTTGGTGCAGAAGAATTTGGATTTGCGACAGCTCCGTTGGTAACCATGGGCTGTGTCATGATGCGTGTCTGCAACCTGGATACCTGTCCGGTCGGTGTGGCAACTCAGAATCCGGAGCTTCGTAAGCGTTTCAAAGGAAAACCGGAATATGTAGTAAACTTTATGCGGTTTATTGCGGAAGAGTTAAGAGAATATATGGCAAAATTAGGAGTTCGTACGGTAGATGAGCTGGTTGGAAACTATAGTCTGTTAAAACAGAAACCGGAAGCAGCTTCTGAATATCATATGGATCTGAGCAGAATTCTGGACAATCCGTTTACAAAGACGATGAAACCAATCCGCTATGACAAAAAGGATGTTTATGATTTCAAACTGGAAAAGACAGCAGATGAGAGAATTCTGATGAAGAAACTGAAATCCGCTTTGGAGAATAAACAAAAACGCAGCATTGAAGTGGACGTTTCCAACACAGACAGAACCTTCGGTACCATTTTTGGCGCTGAGATTACAAAACGTTATTATAATACCCTGGAAGAAGATACCTTCACTGTAAAATGTAACGGTGCCGGTGGTCAGAGCTTTGGCGCCTTTATTCCAAAGGGACTGACTCTTGAACTGGTGGGCGACAGCAATGACTACTTTGGAAAAGGCTTATCCGGCGGTAAATTGATCGTGTATCCGCCAAAAGGCATTAAATTCAAAGAAGATGAGAATATCATCATTGGTAACGTAGCTCTTTATGGTGCCACCAGCGGTAAAGCATATATCAACGGTGTTGCAGGGGAACGTTTCTGCGTCCGTAACTCCGGTGCAATCGCGGTAGTAGAAGGCGTCGGCGACCATGGCTGCGAATATATGACAGGCGGTCGTGTTCTTGTCCTTGGTAAAACCGGCAAAAACTTTGCGGCAGGTATGAGCGGCGGTATCGCTTACGTCCTGGACGAAGATTATGATTTATATCTGAAATTAAACAAAGAAATGGTTTCCTTAGAGCCGGTTACCAACAAATACGATGTCATGGAATTAAAAGAAATGATCAAAGATCATGTAGCATATACCAATTCAGCAAAAGGTAAAATGATTCTGGATAACTTTGGAGAGTATCTGCCGAAGTTTAAGAAGATCTTCCCGAACGATTACAAGCGTATGACCAATATGATCGTACAGATGGAAGAAAAAGGTCTGAGCAGTGAGCAGGCATCCATTGAAGCATTTTACGCAAATAAAAGAGGATAGGAGGGAGAAAAATGGGAAAGAAAACAGGATTTTTAGATTATGACAGACAAGATACAACAGCTGTTTCTCCTAAGGAACGAATCAAACATTTTAATGAATTCCATACCCCTTTATCCAGAGCAAAAAGAGAAACCCAGGCTGCCAGATGTATGGACTGCGGAGTTCCGTTTTGTCAGTCCGGTATGCTGATTAACGGTATGGTAACAGGTTGTCCTTTGCACAATCTGATTCCGGAATGGAATGACCTTGTATACAGCAAGAACTGGGAAGCAGCATTTTTACGATTGAGAAAGACAAACCCATTTCCGGAATTTACCGGAAGGGTCTGCCCTCATCCATGTGAGGTGGCCTGCACCTGCAACTTAAACGGCGATCCGATTTCCATCCGGGACAATGAGCTGGATATTATCGAGTGGGCCTATAAAAACGGAGTAGCAAAAGCTGCTCCTCCAAAGGTTCGAACCGGCAAAAAAGTTGCCGTCATCGGTTCCGGTCCGGCCGGACTTTCCGCAGCCAATTCTTTGAATAAAAGAGGACATCAGGTCACAGTCTTTGAACGTTCCGACCGTATTGGAGGCCTTTTGATGTACGGCATTCCAAATATGAAGCTGGAAAAACATGTCATTGACCGGAAGGTTGCAATCATGAAAGAAGAAGGCATCGAATTTCGTACCAATGTCAATGTGGGCGTAGATGTAAAAGCTTCTGCCCTTTTAAAAGAATATGACAGTATTGTGCTGGCCTGCGGCGCTTCCAATCCAAGAGATATTAATGTAAAAGGCAGAAATTCCAAAGGTATCTATTTTGCAGTTGACTTTTTAAAGGCAACGACAAAGAGCCTGTTAGATTCTAATTTTGAGGATAAGACTTACATCGATACAAAAGGAAAACGGGTCCTTGTCATCGGTGGCGGTGATACCGGAAATGACTGTGTAGGTACATCCATCCGTCTGGGAGCAAAAAATGTACTTCAGCTTGAAATGATGCCAAAGCTTCCGGATACAAGACAGGACAACAACCCATGGCCGCAGTGGCCGAGAGTCTGCAAAACAGACTATGGCCAGGAAGAAGCCATTGCAGTATACGGCAAAGATCCTCGTGTCTATCAGACAACCGTAAAAGAGTTCATTGCCAATGACAAAGGGGAAGTCTGCAAAGCCAAATTAGTCAAACTGGAATTTAAACCGGATAAAAAGACAGGCCGCATGGCTATGTCCGAAGTGGCAGGAAGTGAATACGAAGTACCGGTAGACATTGTCTTAATCGCAGCCGGATTCCTGGGAAGCCAGAAATACGTCACAGACGCATTTGGAGTAGCGATCAACGAAAGAACCAATGTGAAAACAGAACCGGATTGTCATAAAACAAGCAAAGATAAAATCTTTGTATCC